>SHLP01000258.1 GCA_004283055.1 Deltaproteobacteria bacterium | reverse complement strand
CCGAGCTACCACCGCCGCCACCCGCGCCGCCGATGCCGCCGTCGCCGCCGATCCCGCCGATGCCGCCGTCGCCTCCAAAGCCACCACCGCCGGACTGACCGCCCTCGCCGCCGATGCCGCCGCCGCCGTCACCACCGCTGCCGCCGCCGCCGTCACCACCGGCGCCTGCAAAGCCACCGGCTCCGCCGCCCTCGCCGCCTGCGCCGGCAAAGCCGCCGCCGCCAGCCGCACCACCAGAGCCAGAGTCGCCGGCACTTCCGGCCGAACCGCCGCCTCCGGCCGCGCCACCAGCGCCGCTTTCGCCCGCCGAGCCGCCCGCACCGCCCGAACCATCTGCACCTTCAACACAGGTGACGTCGACGGTCCAGTCGCAGGTGCAGTAGTCGAAGCCGTCGTCCGAAGCAGTAATCGTGATCGTGTGATTGCCAAGCGCTTGGCAGGTGAAGGTCGTCGCCGCGGCGCTCGGGTCCGCGAAGGTGCCACCGGTCCCGGTCCAGCGGTATTCGATTGGGTCGCCTTCGACGTCCGCGATAATCGCGAGCACGTCGATTTGATTCCCGATGGACGTCTCCAGTGGCGCAACGACGGCCTTCACGAGATCAGCGCAAACGTTCAACGTCCCATCCACGCGGACACCGCCAAACTGTTGGCTTGGCTTGCAGTTGAGCATGACCGCAACCTCGGTGACACGACCGACTTCAACATCGAAGTCAACCGAACCCGCGCACGATGTCTCCCCATCGACCGAAGTCGCGTTCATCACGATGGTGTACGGCCCACCGCCGGGGAGGCCGTAGATCTCGACCGAGGCCGTCGAGCCAGGTGCGCTGGTGTTGATGCTGCCGACCATCGGCGACATCTCTCCACCGGTGACTTCGTAGTTGACTTGGTCGATTTGGATGCCGTCCGAAAGCTCGAGCTCGACCGTCAGGCCGCCAGTTTGACTGCTAGTCGTGTCGGTGGCGCAGCCCGCGAACGGGAGGGCACTCAAAAGCCAGCAGACGAGCCAGCGCGTACGAATCCATGTGGGCATCGGGACTCCTCGGGGAACGGGGGGTCGACGGTAACACAGGTCCCCTCGACCACGATTGAGGTTTTTGAGGTGGGGGCGGTTTGTGAGGCAGCTTACGGCGGTGAGCGGTGTGTCCGTAATCAGCGCTTCTCGTTGGCTGAAACGACGGTTGAGCGTGAAGGCTCGGTTCTTCGCCAACGCGTCAACGGAGCAGCGTTGCCTGCTCAATGCCCTATTTCACGACGCATGTATCTCAAAAAGGCTTCTCACTTGCCGAAAGCGACATGCGCGCATCAGAGAGTGAAACCCCTACAACCCCCACTCTACACGACCTTCGCAAACCCCTTGTCCACCAGCTCCTGATTCAAATACCGCCCCTTTGAAAACGTCGACTCGATCCCCCGGTTGTTAAGCGCGTAGAACACGTGCGCCACGTACCGACCGTGCAAGTCGGTCTTCACGACAAGGGAACGCGCGACGCGTGAAGGTGGCCAGGGGCGAAAAGAGCCCTTTTGAGCTCCGGGGCGGGTCGGTTCAAGCTTGCCGAGGAAAAATGGGTTCGGACTTGCAGCTCGGCCCGGACTACGGGTCGGTGGGAGACGAGGGCTTCGTGGTGAAGTATCGCGCCCGCTGCCATTGCCGGGCGGTTCGCTACGAATGCTGTGCAGAACCCATGGATGCGAAGATCTGCCACTGCCGCGGCTGCCAGGTCTTGCACGGGGCGCCGATGCAATGGGCTGCCATTTTTGAGAAGCGTGACGTGCGGCTCGTCGCTGGGCTCGAGGAGCTGCGCTTCTACAACGGCGAGCTCGACCGGCCGCAGAGGGTGTTACCTTGTAAGGTGAGCTGTGCGCGTTGCGGCACGCTGATCGCAGACGAAGGGCGCAGGATGTGGCTGGCCTTCCCAACACTGTTCGACTTCGGTACGCCTCCGCAGGTGCCCGACGCCTTCCGTCCCAGCTGCCACATCTTCTACGGGATGCGCGTGGTGGAGATCGACGACGGCCTACCGAAGTGGTCGGGCCACAAGGGCGAGTCGACGCTGCTTTGAGCTGCAGCGTCGCTTTCCCAGGTTGGGAACCGAACCGGCATCTCTCGCCCGAGCAGGAACACCCATCGCCCGAGTCAGCGGTCGGACCGGAAGCGCGAGAAGCGCGGCCAGGGCGTCGACCGACGGGTCGCTCCAGTAGCCTTTGAAAGCCTCGACGAAGTCTTGCCGATCGTCCATCGCTGCCACTCTCTTAAGGCGCCCCGCCGCGCTCTCAAGAGCCGTTGGCTACTTTCGCACGCGTCGCAACGTAACGGTCTGGGGCTTCTTGCCGGCCTCGATCAGTGTGAGCACCATAGCGTTACCTTTGGGCTTGGCGCGGAAACGGACATTGGCCGACTTGGGTCCGACGCGCCCGACGAACTGCTTGCCCTCGCGCTTGCCGCCGAGCTTGCCCTGGTAGACAGCATCCTGCGCGTAGCTCGTCGCAGGGACGATCCAAAGCGAAGCGACGAGGCCAAGGAAAATGAAGGCGCCGAGGCGGCGGCGAGGCAGGGTGGGCTGCACGCAGATGCTGTGGCGAGGCATGGATGGCGTTCCTTTGATCCGCGGGCGCGGGAGGCGTACACAGGTACGCCGCAACCGGGTGACATGTCTAGACAGAAGCGGCAGATCGGCTTTGAGGCGTCGTGCGATGGGGCTTCGGTGGCGAGGAGCCCGCGCTCCCCGTTCATCGGCCGGAGAGATTCTGGCTCCTGGCCGAGCGCCCCAAGACGAGTTTTCGCGGTGT
>SHLP01000142.1 GCA_004283055.1 Deltaproteobacteria bacterium | reverse complement strand
TCGAGGCGTGGTGAGATGCATCATGACCGTCACTCCGCTTCGAACACAGAACAAGGTCCCCGTCGCCAAATGGAGCGAGCTCGAGGACCGAACGCCAACGTATGCGCTGGTTGCCGGCGTCGATCTGGTCGTCCTTCGATACGATGATGAGGTTTCGGTGCTCTACGGCCGCTGCTTGCATCGTGGCGCTCTGATGGCCGACGCGAAAGTAGAGGGCGATAATCTGATTTGTGGGCTGCACGGCTGGGACTACCGCTACGACACCGGCGTGAGCTCCTACAACAACACCGAGGTGCTGCATAAGTTCCGCGCCTGGGTCGACCTCGACGCCGATGCGGCGCTGGTCGACGAATCAGAAATCCGGGCCTGGGCGGAGAAGTCGCCGCAGCCCTACGACCGCGACGCATACCTGGGGCTCTACGCCGACGTACACGGAACGCCCGCCGAGCCGTTCAACAAGCACATCCAGGAGCTTGCGCGCAATGGCTTGAAGAACGTAGGTCACCACGGCTCGGTCTCGGCGATGGGCGTGCCGCGACAAGACCTTCCTTGCTGGGAAGACGTGTTGATCTTGACCGCACAGCTGGCGCGCAAGCCGCTTCTCGATGACGAGCCGGTCGGTTCGGACGTGATCATCGGGCCGCAGGCGAAGAAGCCCCTTCGCCTCGAGATTCCGATCTTCGTCAGTGACATGAGCTTTGGCGCGCTCAGTGAGGAAGCCAAAGTCGCGCTTGGGAAGGGCGCCGAGATGGCAGGCACGGGCATCTGCTCAGGCGAAGGTGGAATGCTTCCCGAGGAGCAGGCGAGCAACTCTCGCTACTTCTACGAGCTCGCATCAGGGCGCTTTGGCTGGAGCCTCGACAAGGTCAAGAAGTGCCAAGCGTTTCACTTCAAGGCTGGGCAAGGGGCAAAAACCGGCACGGGCGGGCACCTCCCGGGCAACAAGGTGACCTCGAAGATCGCATCGGTGCGTGGGCTCGAGCCAGGACAGCCGGCAATCAGCCCATCCCGCTTCCCGGACTTGGACGGCCCAGACGACTTCCGCCGTGTCGCCGAGGAAGTTCGTGAGGCGACGGGGGGCATCCCTGTCGGCTTCAAGCTGAGCGCTCAGCACATCGAGGATGATATCGACTTCGCGCTCGAAGTCGGGGTCGACTACATCATTTTGGACGGCCGTGGAGGTGCAACCGGCGCTGCCCCCAATGTATTCAAGAACAACATCTCCGTTCCGACCATGGTTGCCCTCGCGCGCGCGCGTCGCCATCTGGACGCCCGCAACCGCCCGGAGGTGACGCTCGTCATTACCGGGGGGCTTCGAACGGAGGGCGACTTCGTGAAAGCGCTCTCCCTGGGTGCCGATGCGATCGCGGTTTCGAACGCGGCAATTCAGGCGATCGGTTGCCTCGGCATGCGGGCGTGCCAGACCAACAACTGCCCGGTCGGAATCGCCACCCAGAAAGAGCACCTGCGTGCACGGCTCGAGATCGAGAAATCGGCCCAGCAGCTCGACACGTACTTCCGCGCGAGCGTGGAACTGATGAAAGTGCTCGCCCGCGGCTGCGGCCACGCCCATCTCGGTCAGTTCGAGCTGCGCGACCTCACGACCTGGAAGCGGGAGATCGCCGAGCTCACAGGTATCCGTTTCGCCGGGGTGACTGCGCCGTGACTTGGAAGACGCTTGGCGCGCTTCCGCCCGATCGCCTGTCGGAGGCGAGGCTGCAGCTACACTGGGCGGCGCAGTTGCTGAGCGCGCCGGGAGTGAGCCTGCTTCCAGCCGAGAACGACTTCTCGCACACCAATCTCCACTGGGATTTCGAGCTCGGCGTCCTGAGCGGGCGTCCCGTCGGCTCGGAATCGCTGCGAGCGGGCTTGGTGTTCGAAAGCCTGGAGCTCGCGGTCCTCGACGGAGAGCGGGAGCGTTCCTCGGTCCGACTTGCAGGGCATTCCCTCGAGCAAGGTCTTTCATGGCTTGGTCGAGAGCTGACCGGCGGAGGCTCGCAGCTCGACCTGCCCCAGCACGACATGCCTTCACACCTCGTCGGCGAAGGCGGCGTGTTTTCCGAGGCCCACGGTCCCGAACGCACCGAGCTCGGCGCCTGGTTCGCGAACGCGTTCCGCTCGATACGCGGGGCGGTCGCGGGAGATCTCTCCGCGTCACCGGTTCGTTGCTGGCCGCACCACTTCGACGTGGCGAGCCTGATTACGCTCGATGCGGACGTGGACGCCGAGGAGGCGCGCAGCATCGGCGTCGGGTTCTCCCCCGGCGATGGCTCTTACGATCAGCCATATTTCTATGTGACTCCGTGGCCGTACCCCAAGACTGCGAACCTGCCGCAGCTGGGCAGGGGCATGGAGTGGCATCGGAGCGGCTGGACCGGCGCGGTTCTCACGGCCGAACGACTGATTTCGGTGCCCCCGGCAGAGCAGGAGCACACGGCGCGCGAAGCCCTCGGTCGGGCGCTGGCCGCGTCGCGTGAGATCCTCGGGAACTAGCGACCCAGAAGCAGCACACTGACACCGGCGGCGATTGCGATCACCTGCGGCCAGCCTGGGAGAGCAGGGCGATCGTGCTCGTGCGCCCAGTCGTGCGTGACGACGTGCAACAACAGCCCGCCCACGGCTGCTTCGATCCATGGCTCCCCTTTGGTCCAAGCTCCGAGCGAGGTTTGTTGCGCAAGCACGACGCCGAGGCTGCCCACGAGCGCGAGCCCGATGGCCCGCCGGATGCCGCTGCTGCGGCCATGCGCGGACGTGAAGGCAAGCGTGATCAGGGCGGTCACAGGGACGGAGTGGACTGCGATGGCGGTGAGCACGTCTCCATGGTGATGCCCTGCGTGGGCCGCTCCGGTAAACGAGCCGAGCGCCAGCCCGTCGCCGAGCTTGTGCACCATCAGGCCCCAGTAGCTGAGCTCGAGGCCCATCGTCGAGGAGTGATCGTGCTCGGGGTCCTCGTGCGCAGCGCGTTCGATCAGCCAGGGCGCCATGAAGGCAGCGGCGACGGCGATCAAGACCAGGGGCCCGCCACCGCGCACCGCGTCTGGAATCAGACGACCGACGACGACGGCGACCGAGGACACGACGGCAAATGTGCGAATCGCGTCGAGAAGCCTTCCGCGACCGGGGGCGAAGAGGCCCAGCACGGCGCCTACCGTGACGGACCCTACGACGATCGTGATCGGCCACTCCACCGAGCGGGCTTACCACACTCGGGGGGGTCGGGCTGTGCTAGATGGACAGCGATTCGGCTTCTTGCGCGGCTTCCTTCGTGAGGTGCTCCTGCGCGCATGTCGGACAGGCGATGCATTCCTTGGCGATCTCGTAGCCTGCGCCGCCTGGATCTTCCTGGCCCTTGGACCGGCCGGCCGCGCGGCCCTTCTGCGCTTTGCCACGGCTCGGGTACTCGGCGGGACGCCGCTCCGTCACCACCTTCGTCGCTCGCTCTCCGGGGCGCGACACTCGATTGCAAAGCTCACATCGGTACATTCAGGGACTCCTCGTTCTGCGAGCGCCCGGTTTGGCACACCGGCAGAGCCCGGGCAAGCGGGCCGGGGTCAGCCCAAGAGCTTGGCGATTTCGGGGGCCGCGTAGGTCAGGACGCCGTTTGCGCCGGCCCGTTTGAAGCAGAGCATGCTCTCCAAAAGGACCTTTTCCCAATCGAGCCAGCCTTTGTCGGCGGCCCCGCGGAGCATCGCGTACTCTCCGCTGACCTGATAGGCAAAGGTCGGAATCCCAAACGCCTCTTTCACACGTCGGACGATGTCGAGGTAGGGCATCCCGGGCTTGACCATCACCATGTCGGCGCCCTCGGCAACGTCGAGAGCGACCTCGCGGAGCGCCTCGTCGGTGTTTGCCGGGTCCATTTGGTAGCTGCGTTTGTCAGCGGCGCCGAGGCTTTGCGCGGAGCCGACCGCGTCGCGAAAAGGGCCGTAGAAGGCCGACGCATACTTCGCCGAATACGCGAGCAGGTTCACCTGTTCGAGGGCCTCCGCATCGAGCGCTCTGCGGATCGCTCCGATCCGACCGTCCATCATGTCGCTCGGGGCGACCACGTCGCAGCCCGCGTGCGCCTGGACGATCGCCTGCTCGCAGAGCACCTGCACGGTCTCGTCGTTGAGAATTTCACCGTCGCGCACGATGCCGTCCTGCCCGTGGCTGGTGTAGGGGTCCAGCGCAACGTCGCAGATCACACCCACGTCGGAGTGCGCATCCTTGATGGCGCGGACGGCGCGGCAGACGAGATTGTCGGGGTTCGTGGCTTCTTTGCCGCTCGCCGTCTTGAGGCCCTGAGGCGTGACTGGAAAGACGGCGACCGCGGGAATCCCGAGCGCCCTAGCGCCACCGACCGCTTTGACCAAGAGGTCGATGCTCAGCCGCTCGACGCCGGGCATCGACGGCACGGCTTCGCGGGCGCCCTTGCCCTCTTGAACGAAGAGCGGCCAAATGAGGTCGTCCGCTGTGACCTGTGATTCCCGGGTGAGACGGCGCAGCCAGTCGTTGCGGCGGTTTCGCCGCATACGCGTGCCCGGAAACTCGGCTTGAGCATTCTGTGCCATGCGTGCGAGAAGCCTAGCATGGTGCTAGAACCGACGCGTGAGAATCGGGGTTTTAGCGCTGGCCGCATCGCTCTTGGTAGCGGCCTGTTCGACGACGATGACGGGGCGAAAGCAGCTCACGCTCATCGATGATGACAAAATGGACGCGATGGGCATCGCGGCGTTTGCGAGTCTCAAGAGCGAGGGCAAGCTCAGCCAAGACAAAGCGCTCAACGCGTATGTCGGCTGCGTGGCGGCCGCGATCGTAAAAGTCATTCCGAAGGAGAACGGCCCCGACGACGGCCGCTGGGAGGTGCTGGTCTTCGACGACCCGACTCCAAATGCATTCGCGCTGCCTGGCGGGAAAATCGGCGTCCACGTCGGAATGCTCGATGTCGCAGAGACACCTGGGCAGCTCGCCGCGGTGCTCGGCCACGAGGTGAGCCACGTCTTGTTGCGGCACGGCAACGAGCGGATGTCGCAGTCGATCTTGGCCGATACAGCCATGAGCACCGCCTCCGTCGCGGCGGGTGCAGCAGCGCCGGAGTACCAGGACCTGATCGTCGGTGGGCTCGGAGTGGGCGCTCAGTTCGGCGTGCTCTTGCCGTTCAGCCGAAAACACGAGAGCGAAGCCGACGAAGTAGGGCAGATCTTCATGGCCCGCGCGGGGTACTACCCGGCGGAGGCGATCACGCTCTGGCAGGCCATGGCGCGGGTGGGCGGCCCGGGGCCGGCGCAATGGCAGTCGACGCATCCGTCCGACGAAACCCGCATCCAGCGTCTTCGCGCCAACCTTCCCAAAGCCATGAAGGAATACGAAAGAGCGCGAGCAGCCGGCAAGAACCCAAAGTGCAAGCGGCCGCCCGACGAGTGGATCAATCCCGAAGCGCTTCCCTAGAGCTCGGGCGCGTGCCTGGACGAAGCGCGCGACGTCCCGCTGTGGGCCGATCGAGATGATGCCCGGGTCTGCGTTCATGAAGAGCTTCGACGGCGACGCGTTTTCTCGGATGTGGGTCTTCGGCTGAGATGGCGCGCATGGTGTATAGTCCGCCGGATGACCGTATCCCGCAAATGGAGCGCTCCACACAGCGAATTCTTGGTTCCGTTCGATGCGAGCTTCCGCATTGGCGAAGCGCCGACGGCGCCTTCAGGGAAAGTCGACAAAGATGAAGTGGTTGCCGAGCGTAGGGAGCACACGGCTGAGATCGGCCAGCTTCAGCGAAGGCTCTATGCCGACGACCGCTACGCCGTGCTTTTCGTGTTCCAGGCGATGGATGCTGGCGGGAAGGACAGCACGATTCGGAACGTGTTCACCGGCGTGAACCCCGCCGGTTTTCAGGTCTCGTCGTTCAAGGCCCCGTCGGACGAAGAGCTCGACCACGACTTCCTTTGGCGGATTTCGGAGCGCTTGCCCGAACGCGGCCGGATCGGCGTCTTCAACCGCAGCCACTACGAAGAAGTGCTGATTGTGCGCGTGCATCCCGAGTTCCTCGAGGGTCAGCGGCTGCCCGACTTAGATCTGGAGGCGATTTGGCCCCAGCGCTACGAATCGATTCGCAACTTCGAGAAGCACATCGCCGAAAACGGAACCATCATCGTGAAGTTCTTTTTGAACGTTTCTCTCGAAGAGCAAAAGAAGCGCCTGCTCCGCCGCATCGAGAAGTCGAGCAGGAATTGGAAGTTCAACCCGGACGACGTGAAAGAGCGCGAGCACTGGCCGGACTACATGCACGCGTTTGAAGATGCCCTGAACGAAACCTCGCGTCCCTGGGCCCCCTGGTACGCGATCCCTGCCGACGACAAACCTTACATGCGGCTCCAGGTCGCTCGCATCGTCCGAGAGACGCTCGCGAACCTGGGCGTCGATTTTCCCAAAATCGACGAAGCCGCCAGGCTCGCCCTGGCCGAGTGCCGCAAGACGCTCGAACGCTCATGAAGACGGCTCCTCCGATCGTCTTGACGGTGGCCGGCTCGGACCCGTCCGGTGGGGCCGGACTGCAGGCGGACCTCAAGACCATTCATCAGCACGGCGCATACGGCGCCGCGGTCCCCACCCTGATCACAGTGCAGGACAGCGTCGAGGTCGGCCGCGTCGAGTTGCTCCCCGTGGACCTCGTCCGGGCGCAGTTATCGGCGCTGCTATCCGATCTGGCGCCGGCTGCGGCCAAGGCCGGTGCGCTAGGCTCTCCCGAGACGGTTCGGGCCTTGGGGGCCGTCATGGAGGAGACCCCGTTTAGCTGGGTGGTCGACCCCGTCTGGCTTCCGAGCCGGGGAGTGCCCTTGTCGACGGGTGACACTATTGCCGCCTACAAAGACGCCGTCCTTCCGCATGCCGCGCTCCTCACCCCGAATGCAAGCGAAGCGGGCGCGCTGGCCGAGATGCCCGTTCGCACCCTCGACGATGCCCGAGCCGCCGCAGAGCGAATCGCCGCCTTTGGTGCCGAGGCGGTTTTGATCAAAGGCGGCCACCTGGAAGGAGCGGACCGCGGCACCGACGTGCTCTTGCATCGTGGCGAGCTCGATGTCTTGAAAGCCGACGCCATCGTCCCCGGACGTTTTCACGGAACGGGCTGTGCGCTCTCTGCGGCCATCGCGTCTCGAATCGCTTTCGGGGTACGCCTCGCGGCTGCGGTCGAGGGGGCCAAGGCCTGGCTTGCCGGTGCGCTCGCCCATGCTTTCCCGGTGGGCAGGGGGGCGAAGCCTGCGAATCATCTCTGGCCTCTGGACGAAAAACCTTAACTCTTTTCGAAGTTTTGCGGACCCAATAGTTGCCCTGTCTTTTCGGAGGCTGCTACATGCGAGCAGGTTTTCGGATGGCGCGTCGTCGCAAGAAGAAGGGGGCTCCGCAGATCGAGCTGCCGATGGACAGCATCGAGGACGCATCGCTCGTCGTCGAAGCGCAGCGCCGGTACCTCAACTACGCTCTGAGCGTCATCACCTCCCGCGCGCTGCCCGATGTGCGCGATGGGCTCAAGCCGGTGCAGCGGCGGATTCTCTACACGATGTACAACGAGCTTCGCCTTCGAAGCGACGTCAAGCATCGCAAGTCCGCGGCCATCGTCGGCGATGTGATGGGCAAGTTCCACCCGCACGGAGACACGGCCATCTATGACGCCCTGGTTCGCATGGCGCAGCCCTTCGCCATGCGCGCTCCGCTCGTCGACGGGCGGGGCAATTTCGGCTCGCCGGACGGCGATTCGGCCGCCGCCATGCGCTACACGGAAGCCCGGCTGCAGAAGCTGGCCGACGAGCTGCTGATCGAGCTTGCCAAAAAGACCGTGGCCTTCCGGCCGAACTACGACGGTCGCTTGTTCGAGCCGATCGTCCTGCCGGCGAGGTTTCCGAATCTCCTGGTGAATGGCTCGCAGGGGATTGCAGTTGGAATGGCAACCTCGATTCCGCCTCACAATTTGTCCGAGGTGATCCGGGCCTGCGTCGCCCTCATCGACGAGGACCTGACGACCAAGCAGCTGATGAAGTTCGTCAAGGGGCCGGACTTCCCAACCGGCGGTGAGCTGATCAGCAGCAGCGGCGAGCTCGCGGCGGCCTACGAGAACGGACACGGCTCACTCAAGCTCCGCGGGGAATGGAAGACCGAGAAGCCACGCAGCGGCAACCCCACCATCGTGATTCGCTCGATCCCGTACTCGGTCGAGCGGAGCACCGTCGTCGAGAAGATCGCCGAGGTCATCATTGCAAAGAAGCTCCCGCTCTTGCTCGACGTGCGCGACGAGAGCACCGATGACTGCCGCATCGTCTGCGAGATGAAGAAGGACGCCGACCCTCAGCTCATCATGGCGTACCTCTACAAGAACACGCCGCTTCAAACCAACGTCCAGGTGAACCTCACCTGCCTGGTTCCGACGTCGAACCCCGAGGTGGCGGCACCGCAGCGCATCGGCCTCGCGGCGATCCTTCGGCATTTCCTCGACTTCCGAATGGAGGTCGTCACCAAGCGGCTCGAGTTCGAGCTCGACCAGCTCCTCAAGCGCATTCACATCCTCCAAGGCTTCGTCCTCGTCTTCGACGCGCTCGACGAAGCCATTCGCATCATCCGCCGCTCGGAAGGCAAACAGGATGCGGCACAAAAGCTGATGAAGCGCTTCGCCCTCGATGAGCTACAGGTAGACGCGATCCTGGAGCTGAAGCTCTACCGCCTCGCAAAGCTCCAAATTCTCGAGATTCGATCCGAGCTCGAGCAAAAACAAAAGGAAGCGCGTCGTGTGCAGAAGCTCCTCAAGAGCCCCGCGGCGCGATGGAAGCTGGTGCGTGCGGAGCTTCAGGAGCTGGCTTCGAGCTATGCGGACCCCCGCCGTACGCGCATCAGCGCCAAGCTCGACGAGCCCGAGTTCGACGCAGAGGCATTCATCGTCGACGAGGACGCGATGGTGGTCGTCACCGAGCAGGGGTGGGTCAAGCGTCAGCAGCGCGTCAAGGACGTGGCTTCGACTCGGGTGCGAAAGGGCGACCGTGTGCTGGCGGTGCTCGCAGGCTCCACGAAGAGCACGGTTGCGTTCTTCAGCAGTCATGGCGTTTGCTATGTGAGCCGCATCGTCGACATTGCGGCTACGACCGGCCATGGCACTCCGCTTCAGACCATGTTCAAAATGGCCGACGGGGAGCGCATCGTTGGCGCGATGGGGTTCGACGCGCGGTTTTTGGAGGTGCCCGCTGTGGATGAAAGCTCCGAGGAGCCCGAGGAGCCCTACGCCATCGCCATCACGCGCGGCGGGCTTGCTCTACGGTTCTCGCTGCGAGGCCATCGAGAGCCCTCCACTCGCTCAGGCCGCAAGTTCACGCGACCGAAGCAGGGGGACGAAGTGATTTACGTCGCCCCCGTCTTTGCCGAGGACTGCGTTGCCTGTGTGACGAAGGAACGGCGCGCCCTGATTTGTGAAGCCGACGACGTATCGCTCCTCTCCGGTGCAGGCAGGGGCGTCATGCTCATCAAGTTGGCCAAGAACGACGAAGTTCTGGCAGCAAGGGTGCTGTCGTACGACGACGATGTCCTGATCGCGCAGCGCGAAGGCGGCAGCGAGTACCGAATCACGCTTCGCAAGTACGAGGTCGTGTCCCGCGGCGGCAAGGGCTTCCAGCTCTTCACGCGTGGCGCGGTCGAAGGCGAGGTCTACCAAGAACCCGAGATCCCCATGTTTCCGGAGGACTAGTGGCGTACACCGCCAAAGACATCGACGTTCTCGAGGGCTTGGATCCCGTTCGCAAACGTCCTGCGATGTACATCGGAGGGACCGACTCGCACGGCTACCATCACTTGCTCTGGGAGATCCTCGATAACTCGGTCGACGAAGCGATCAATGGTCATGCCT
>SHLP01000257.1 GCA_004283055.1 Deltaproteobacteria bacterium | reverse complement strand
GTGCGTCGCTCCGCCTCGGTGGCGACGATCGAGCTCAACGACCCGCCGTACAACCGCTTGAGCATGGCCCTGATCGACGCGCTCGAGAGGACGGTCGACGAGGTCGAGCAAGACGCGAGCATTCGGGCGGTCGTCCTTCGTGGCGCAGGCAACGAGAACTTTTCGGTAGGGGCCGACATTCGCGAGTTCGGCGCGGCGGCGGCGAGTCAGGGCGTTCGGAGCTTCATCGAGCAGCGGCTTCGCGTCATCCGCAGCATCGAGACCATGAGCAAGCCGATCGTTTGCGCGATTCGCGGCGCCTGCCTCGGCGGCGGGCTCGAAATCGCCCTGGCCTGTCACTTTCGGATCGGCGCACGGGGCTCGAAGATCGGACTGCCCGAGGTCGAGCTAGGGGTGGTGCCCGCCTGGGGAGGAACGCAGCGTCTGACGCGCAGCGTGGGGCGCGCCCGCGCGCTCGAGATGATGCTGCTGGCCAAGAAGCTCGACGCGGACGAAGCGTTCGAAGCGGGCCTTCTCACCGAGGCCTGCGAGCCCGAAGACCTCGACGCTCGGGTCGCTGAGCTCGCATCGGAGCTCGCCAACAAGGCCCCGCTCGCAGTCGCGGGGATCCTCGACGCCGTCATTCGAGGCGGCCCAAAGTCGCTCGAAGACGGCCTCCTGCACGAATACGCTGCGCTCGAACGTGTCATGAGGTCCGAAGACTTGCAGGAAGGGGTGCTGGCCTTCTTCCAGAAGCGGCCTCCCGAGTTCAAGGGGAAGTAAGCGCCAGCTATCGCTTGGCGAGCTTGGCCCAGGAGTCTTTGAGCTGGATCGTCCGGTTGTAGACGGGGTGCTCCGGCCGGCTGTCAGCATCGACGACGAAGTAGCCCAGACGTTCGAACTGCACGCGTTCGCCCGGGCCTCGCGCCCCCAGGTTCGGTTCGAGCTTGGCGCCTTGCAGCACCTCGAGCGACTCGGGGTTGATGCGTGAGGTGAAGTCGCCTTCGAGTGCCTCGTCGAGCGGGTTCTCGTCTTTAAAGAGTCGATCGTAGAGCCGAACCTCGGCGTCGACGGCGTGCTTGGCGCTCACCCAATGAATCGTGCCCCGCACTTTGCGGCCGTCGGGCGCGTTGCCGCCTTTAGACTCCGGGTCCCAGCTACAGCGTAACTCGATGATGCTCCCGGCTTCGTCTCTGATGACCTCGTTGCAGGTCACCAGAGCGCCGTAGCGAAGCCGAACCTCCTTGCCTGGCGCCAAGCGGAACCACTTCTTGATGGGCTCTTCCATGAAGTCGTCTTGCTCGATGAACACCTCGCGCGTCAGATGCAGGCGACGGGAGCCGAAGCTGTCGTCGTTTGGGCTGAAGGGCGCCTCGAGCTCGACTTCCTCATCCTCGGGGAAGTTCTCGATCACCAGCTTCAGAGGACGCAGCACGGCCATCGTTCGTGGCGAAGTTGCGTTGAGGTCCTCACGAAGCGCGTGCTCGAGCAAGCCGACATCGACGATGCTGTCTCGGCGTGAGACCCCGATCCGCTCCGCAAAGCGCCGAATCGCAGACGGTGTGTATCCGCGGCGACGCATTCCGGCGATGGTCGGCATCCGGGGGTCATCCCAGCCGCTGACGTGGCCCTCTTCGACGAGTCGCTTCAAGAGCCGCTTGCTCATGACCGTATAGGTCAAGTTCAGACGCGCGAACTCGTACTGCCAGGGGGTGGGGTCGAAGTCGAAGTGCGAGACGAACCACTGGTAGAGCGGGTTGTGGTGCGCGAACTCCAAGGTGCAGACCGAGTGCGTGATGCCCTCGAAGGCGTCGGACATGGGGTGCGCGTAGTCGTACATCGGATAGATGCACCAGTCATCCCCCGTTCGATGGTGCGTCACCTTTCGGATGCGGTACATCAATGGATCGCGCAGATTGACGTCTTTCGACGCCATGTCGATCTTCGCACGCAGGACGTGTGCGCCTTCTTCGAACTTACGGGCCCGCATGCCCGAGAATAGCTCCAGGTTCTCTTCGACGCTTCGATCGCGATAGGGGCTGTTCACGCCGGGCTTGTAGAAATCCCCCCGACCTTCGCGGATCTGTTCGAGCGTTTGGCTGTCGACGTATGCGAAACCGCGCTCGATGAGATCGACCGCGCAGTCGTAGAGCCTTTCGAAGTAGTCCGACGCGAAGTATTCGTGACTTCCCCAATCGAAGCCCAGCCAGCGAACGTCTTCACGAATGGACTCGACGTACTCGGTGTCTTCGGCTTCCGGGTTGGTGTCGTCAAAGCGAAGGTGACAGCGCCCCTGCTCGGCTAGGGCGGCCGTCGTGAAGTTCAAACAGATCGACTTGGCGTGGCCGATGTGAAGATACCCGTTCGGCTCCGGGGGAAATCGCGTCACGACCCGGCCGCCGTGCCTTCCGGTGCGGAGATCCTCGCGGACTAGATCGTGCACGAAGTTCGGCGCGTTCTCTTGGCCCTCGGCCTTGCCCTTCGGCTCGCTCATGCCGGAGGTCTAGCGCGCTTTGTGCTTGGATGCCGCATTTGCGTCAGTTCCCGAGAACGCCGCTGACTTCCGCAAAGACCGGAAGGTGATCCGATAGAGATTCGCAGCGCTCGGGTGGACAGCGACCGGCGGAGACGAGCGCGAGACCCCGGGTGAAGATCAGGTCGATCACCATGTCGAATGGGTCGGCCGACGTGTAGCGGTCGGCAAGCTCGAGACTCTGGTGCGCGTCGAGATAGCCACGATCCGTGAACGACTTGACCGCCGGCACCGTGACGACTCCTTTGTCGAGGTCGTCGAAGTAGAAGAACGTGTTGAAGTC
>SHLP01000141.1 GCA_004283055.1 Deltaproteobacteria bacterium | reverse complement strand
GGGAACGCGATAAGCTCCGCCGCTACGTGACCAAGTATCCAATGAATCGAGCTGCCTGGGCGCTTTGCTTCCTTTCCGGACTTTTTGGCGCGGCGGGTTCCGCCCACGCTCAAGGCGAGCCTGCGAGCATCGAATCCGAAGTACCCGCCGAGAAAGAGGGGATGAAGCTGCGTGCAACCTTCGCCGACGGTTATCCGGTGCGGTTCGCGCGAAGGCCTCTCGTGCTCGATGAGGGCATGGTTCGAGTGGATGGTCGTCTCACCGTTGCTGGGGTGTTTGGACCAGGCACCTTTTCGTCTTTGGATCTCGGCGGGGCGGTCAGTCCCATCGAGAACCTCGAGGTCGGCCTGAGCACCGAGCTGACGGGGGCTGTCCCTGCTCCGGGCGGCATCGGCTTGATCAGCGTAATCTTTTCGCCGATGGCCAGCTACGGCGACGTCCCGATCTATGCGCGCTATCAGTATGCACAAAGTGAGACGGCGCTAGCCGCCGTCGATCTGGTGCTGGTATTGCCGAGCAACACCGATTTCTCCCTGACCGCAGGCCTCCCACTTCGTATCTTGGAGCTCTTCGGCCTCTTCACGATGGACATGAACATCAACATTCGATATCGGAACGGCGACAAGTACGCGGCGTTCATTCCGAATCCGTCGAAGAACACCGCCGACTTCACCTTTTCGGGAGCCAGCGTCACGAACATCACCGACAACGGCTACGTCGAAATCGGCGGCGGCGTCGGGCTCGTCAACGTCGGCGGCGGAGCTGGCGCGAAGAACGTAGTAGAGCTCCCCTTCTTCCTCGGTGGCGGCTACACGTACAAAGGCAGAGTGTTGGCCGACATCTTCGCCCAGTTCGGCTGGCAGCCCCTCATGATCGCCAACGGTCCCCCAAACGTGGACACCTTCAACGTCGGCAAAACCTGGTACGTCACGGTAGGCGCGACCGTGCACACCAAGGCCCTCTTCGGAAAGAACAGGCCGTAAATCAGGCGTCGGTCGCGCCGAGGCGCTCGAGCAAGGCCTTGGCCATGTCCGCGACTTCTTGCCGGCCGAGCTCGCGGCTTTCGCTGCTCTGGTAGCCCTCGGTGTCCGCCTCGGGCAGCCCGTCGAGGAATCGGCTCGGGGTGATCTTCACGATGCGTCCGCGGGCGACGCGGTCTTTGTGACGCGTGAGGTAGAGAAGGTCGCGCGCTCGTGTGACTCCAACATAGAACAGGCGGCGTTCCTCTTCTAGATCGGCCAGCGAGGCATCGGTGATCTTCGGGTCGGTCGTGCGGGCGTGGGGGAGCACGCCTTCGACACATCCGATCAAGAACACCACGGCGAACTCGAGCCCCTTGGCCGAATGCAGAGACGACAAGGTCACCTGCCTGCCGTCTGCTTCTCGTTCGTCCGATTCGGTCGAATCGAGGGCGATCTGGTGGAGCAGGCTCAACAGGGCCCCGCGATCGGCGCCTGAGCGCGCCTCGAGCCGCTCGATGCTCCGCGTCAGGAAGTCGATGTTCGCCCTTCTTCGTTTCGCGTCGGGACTTTGGGCCGCATCGTCCTGCAACATGCCGACGGCTCGGAGTAAGGACGCTGCCGTTTCGGCGAGGCCTGCCGCCCGAAACCCTTTCCCAGCCGATTCGACCGCTTCGGCCAATCGCACCGCCGAGGCCTGAGCGCGTGCGGAGAGCGACTCGACGCTCCGGGCATTCTCGAGGGTTCGGAGAAGGCTCATTCGGTGCGCCGCACCGTACTCGGTGAGGTGGCCGAGGGACTGCGCCCCGAGACCTCGGGCGGGGGTGTTGATGATTCGGCGAAGCGATAGCTCGTCGCGCGGATTCAAGGCCACCCGTATGTACGCGATGGCGTCTTTGATCTCTTTCCGATCGAAAAATTTGGTTCCGCCGAAAACCCGGTACTCGACTCCCGCGACGCGTAGCTCCTCTTCTAGCAGCTTGGCCTGCGTGTTGGATCGATAGAGGACCGCAATTTCGCCTGGGTCGGTGCCCTCTCTTTGAAGCTTTCGAATCTCGGAGGCCACGAATTTCGCCTCCTCTTGGGGCTCGGAGAGCGCGCAGATACGCACCGGCGGTCCAGCGCCTCTCACCGGTCTCAAGACCTTTGCATATGGCCGCTTGCGCGAGCCCTCGATCGCAGCATTAGCGACATTCAAGATCGGGGTCCGTGATCGATAGTTCTGCTCGAGCTTGGTCACTACGGCGCCGGGAAAGTGCTGCTCGAAATGCAGAATGTTCTCGACGCACGCGCCTCGCCAACCGTAGATCGACTGATCGTCATCTCCAACGACACACACATTTCCCCGCTCGTTGGCAAGCAGCCGAACGAGGTCGAGCTGCGCGGCGTTCGTGTCCTGAAACTCGTCGACCAGAATGTGCGCAAAACGTCCACGCCAGTGGCTTCGAATCCCTGGTCGTTTTCGAAGAAGCGCCACGGGTTTGACGACGAGGTCATCGAAATCGACCGCGTGCATCTGCTCGAGAGCGGACTCGTATGCAGCGTAGATGCTTGCGGCAGCCTGGTCGTACTCGTCCTGCTTGGGCCTCAGCTGCTCCGGCTCGAGCATCGCGTTCTTCCAAAGCGAGATTCGAGAGAGGATCGCTTGCGCGTCGAGCGGTCGATCGGCTTTGGCATCGCTGCGAAGCAGCTGCCGAACCACGCCGAGGCTGTCGCCTTGATCGTAAATCGTGAAACGCGTGCCTAGGCCGAGCGACTTGGCCTCTCGACGCACGAAGCGGACCCCGAAGCTGTGAAACGTCGACAGCCAGATCTCCTTGGCCGTCTCGCGGCCGATCATGTCTCCGAGGCGCTCGCGCATTTCATTGGCCGCCTTGTTGGTGAAGGTCACGGCCAAGATCGCATCTGCCGGAACCCCACGGTCGAGCAACTGGGCAATTCGAGCAGTAATGACCCGGGTCTTCCCCGAGCCTGCGCCGGCCAAGACCAGCAACGGCCCCTCGCCGTGCTCTACCGCGGCGCGTTGCTGTGCATTGAGTCGCAAGGCTCCGCGAGGTAGCTCGGCTCGTCTGCTGATTCAAGGCAAGCGCGCGAAACTTTCGGACCTGTCACGACGCCCTCAGAGGATGCTAGTACTAGCTCCATGCCCGAGGAAATCGAACGAAAGTTCCTCGTCATCGGGGACAGGTGGCGCGAGAAGGCGGTGGGCACAGCCTACCGTCAGGGCTTTCTCTCGACCGAGCCCGAACGTACGGTGCGCGTCCGCCTGGCCGGGTCACGCGGTACGATTACGATCAAGGGCAAGACCGTCGGCGCACGTCGCGATGAGTTCGAGTACGAAATCCCAGCTGAGCACGCTCAGCAAATGCTCGACACCTTGTGCAAGCGCCCTTTGATCGAGAAGGTTCGCTACAGGCTTCCTGTGGGAAGACACATCTGGGAGATCGATGTCTTCGAAGGCGACAACGCGGGGCTCGTCGTCGCCGAAATCGAGCTCGCGCGAGAGGACGAAGCCTTCGAGAAACCGGACTGGGCCGGCGAGGAAGTCACCGAAGATTCGCGTTACTTCAACTCGAGCTTGGTCGCTGCGCCATATAAGACCTGGTAGCGCGATCGGGGAACGGACGGACAAGGGGTATCCTGAGTGCTACTCTGTTTGGCCGCTCGACAACCCTAGGCCCCTCAGGATCCAACCATGCAGCTCCCGCCATGTGGCTTATATCGAACGACCGGGCCGATCGGCTCGGTCGAACAGGGGCGCCTCGTGTATTTCCACAACCATGGAAACCCAGGGCCGGGCCTTTACCGTCCGAAGGAGTGGCGCTTCAATCGGGCGCAGTTCGAGGCGAACGGTCAGATGCTGGACGACCCGGATCTGACCCGCTTCCTCGAGCCCCTCCCGCCGGAAGGTTTCTACCGCGTGGCCGAATCGTTTCATTGCTGTGAAAAGCAGTGCCGGCTCTTCGAGCAGGACGCCCTGCTGCAACTCGGATACAACGTAGACGCCGAGCCCATTCTCTTCGTTCCTGAGCTGGTCGATTCGATGTTTGCGATACCGGCGAAGGGTTGGAAAACGACTACGGCGTCGTTCAGCAAGATGCAGGTCCTGCGGGTGCCGGTGACCAAACGGGACACGCTCCCGCCGCAATAGCTTCTGAAATTGAGCTTGGGGCTGTCGCGCGGCGGCCTTCCTGCGCTAGAGTCCCGGCATGAGCACCATCGGCATTCTAACTGGCGGCGGCGACGTACCTGGTCTCAACCCGGCCATCCGCGCTGTAACGCTCCGCGCCATTCGGGAAGGTCATCGCGTCATTGGGATTCGCAGAGGCTGGGGCGGCCTAGTGGACATCGTCCCCGACAAGGACGCTGACAACAGCGCGGCGGTCCAGGTTCTGACCGAAGACCTGGTGGACAAGGCCGGGCGCACCGGCGGCACCTTCTTGCACAGCTCGCGAACACGACCGAGCACACTGCCCAAGGAGTTCGTGCCTACGCACCTGCAGGACAAATACAAGAACGACGTCAACGACATCACCGACGAAGTGCTGAAGAACCTCGACTTCCTAGGAATCGACTGCCTGATCCCGATCGGCGGAGACGATACGCTGAGCTACGGGGCGCATCTGCATCAGCGCGGCGTTCCGGTCGTAGCGATCCCGAAGACGATGGACAACGATGTCCCGGGCACCGACTACTGCATCGGGTTCAGCACTTGCGTGACGCGCACGATCGAGATGACCAATCGGCTTCGGACCTCGGCCGGCTCGCACGAGCGCTTCCTGGTCATTGAAGTCTTCGGCCGATACGCGGGGTACACGGCGCTCCTGCCGAGCATGGCTGGCGCCGCCAGTCGATGCCTCATCCCCGAGCACCCCTTCGACATCGAACGGCTCACCGAGCTGATGGTCTACGACCGCAACCGAAATCCCAGCAACTATTCCGTGGTCCTCGTATCCGAGGGTGCGCAATTCGCGGGCGATACCGACATGTCGTTCGAAGGCGAAGAAGCCGACATGTTTGGGCATCGAAAGCTCGGGGGCATCGGCGACCGCGTCGCAAACGCGCTCAAGGAGCTTTCCCCCAAGTACAACAACGGCCGCCGAGTCAACGTGGTGAGCCAGCGTTTGGGCTATTTGGTGCGTTCCGGCAATCCGGATGCAATCGACTCGATCGCGCCCATGGCTTTTGGCAACCTCGCACTGGACTTGGTCACGTCTGGCAAGTCAGGCCGGCTGATCTCGGTCCACAACGGCCGGTACGGCAGCGTGCCGATGGAGAAAATCATCGGTACCAAGAAGGTCGTCGACGTCGATAAATACTACGACATCGGACGCATGCGACCGACGTACACCGGATTCAACGGTCTCCCGCTCTTCATCATGGCAAGCGAGTAGACGATCTAACGAATGGCTTCCCGCTACCGCCGTCTGCGCGCGCGCGCGCTCAAGGCCATGTTCAAGGCTCATGCTCAGGTCTACGAGCGGAGCGGCGGGCGAATCGGCGCATGGTTCGGGCTGCCCACCCTGTTGCTGTCGGTCAGGGGCCGAAAGTCAGGCAAAACCTTTTCAACCCCGCTCGTATACTTCGAGGACCGAGACTCCTACGTGGTGGTGGGCTCAGATGGCGCTGCGAAGCGCGACCCGCAGTGGTGGAAAAACCTCCAAGTCAATCCACGCTGCGAGGTTCGCATCGGACGACGGAAGCTCTCGGCAAAAGCCTCCCTTGCGAGTGGCGCCGACCGTGAGCGGCTCTGGCAGATCGGAAAGACCGTGAACCCCATGTGGTCTCGATACCAAACGCGCACCGAGCGCGAGCTTCCGGTGGTGGTGTTGACGCCGGACGAGGGTTGAACGTCGGATCAGTGGCGGTCGGTGCGACTACCGTTGGTGCCTGGCGGTTCCATACCCGGGTACGCGGATAGCCGCCGGCGGATCTACCAGCTCTGGCACGTAGAGGATGCCGCCGGGCAGGTGTGAGACCCTCACGAGCGTTGCGCTCAGCTCCGTGCGCTGGCCCGACTCGCCCACCCATTCGACCATGAGAGCCTCGCCGAGCGGCGCGCTTTCTATCCAAATGGTTTTGCCAATGCTGAGCGTACCGTCGACGTCGATGATGATCGGCCTGAGCGCGACGAGGCTCGTTGCGCCCTTGAGCGAGAGCGACGATGAAGCAGTCACCGTGGCGAGTCGGTCGTATAGCAGGGCGTAGTTGTAGTCGCTGATCCAAACCGGTCCGCAGTACCCCATCACGTCACGATGCTGAGTATCGAAGAGGCGTTGTCCAGCTATGTCGAAACCAGGGACACCAATGCCACCGCTGCTGTACGGGAACTCGGGGTCCGCGCCCGAGACTCCGCCGCACGGCGCATGCGAAAGCCCGAGCGTGTGACCGATCTCGTGCACGAAGGTGTCGACGCCATTCTCGTAAAGCAGCCCGATGGCGGCGCGATTGAACGTGTCCGCAGCGCCCGGAACAGGGCCGAGCCCTGCGACGCAGCCGCGCGCGCAGAAATCTACAGGATCATCGCTTGGGCGGACTGCGCAATAGTAATAGGTGTTCCGGGCCGCGCCATCGTTGGCGCGAAGTGCGAGGCACTCGTTCAGAAGTTCGGACCATCCTTGTCCATCCGCCTCGATGGCGTTCTCGAAGTCGAGCGGAGCCTCGCGAATCGAGACGTCGAGGTCGGTCAGGGGAAACATGCCGTACATTCGCTCGGTGAAGCGAGCGACGGTTTCGGCATCTGCGGTCGGCGTGCGGTTGGAGCCATCCGCAAGGTAGCGAACGGGAACGATGACGATTCGGAATTGACCGGGAGCCGCCTGCACACCCAGCGACTCGGTGCTCGATACCGGATACCGGGCATCGTCGACGTCGCCCGCATAGGTTCCGCAAGGATCGAGCTCCAACAGCTCCACGGCGAAGTCGGTGCTCTCGTCTAGCTCGCCAGGGGCGAGTGTAAAATTGATGGTGCTGTCTAGGGCCGTCGTAATGGAGGCATCCGTGACGCGTACTCGAGCCTCTGTGACCGTCTCGCCGAGCCTTAGCCGAGCGGTGACGTCGCGAGCCTGCCAAGCGGGCTGCGGTTCGACGAACACTCGGACGATGCCTTCTCGATCCGCGACGACAGGAGCTTGCCGAGCATTGACGGGCGCCGAATTGTCGACCAGCGGAACCGATACGGCCTGATTGAGGGTGACATCGCTGATGCGCAGCGCCCGCACGGACAATGGAGGCGCCGTCATGGAATCGCAGCTCGGAGGCGGGACGCTTGCATCGGGGATCGTCCCTGCGTCCGGCATCGGCTCCGGACCAGGATCCGGACCGGGCTCGACACCCACTCCGGCATCGCGGTCGACCCGGGGCGGCGCGGCTCCGGAGACCTCGGCGGGCTCCAAATTGCCGCCTTCTCCAATTACCCCATTGCAGCCGAGAATGAGCAGGGTGCAGAGCGCCAGCTTCGAACGGCTCCCGAAACGCATGTATTCAAGCTAGTGCGACGAGGTCGGCCTGCCTGTACTTTCTCGTCCTGCTTCGTAAAAACGCGAAGGTTTGTGGCGCTGCAAACAGAGATGTGATGAAAGATTGGGCATTCCTTTAGGATTGAGATGGATTCCATGTGGCTCTGTTCGCAGATCCACGCCCGCCGGAGAGAGCAGCAGGTCATGAAGCCGTCCGCCGTCGCCGTCCCGCTAGCCGTCGCGACTTTGCCCCTGCTCACCTTCGTAGCGGGTTGTGACCAACTCGCGGATCTGGCGGATCGCGTCGCCGAAGCCGCCCTCCCGGTGGAGCCTCAAGCGGCTCCCCAGAGTGAGCCGCAGGTCGAAGACGCCCAAGCAGAGCTTCCAAAGAGGCCGGAAACATCGACCGCGCACTCCGAGACCGACGTCATCAGCTTTCGAAGCATCTTGGAGAACGAGCAAATGACGCGGCGTGAGCGCATCCGGGCGTTCGAGAATCTCGATCCGGCTGCGCTGCAGAAGCCCTTCGCGAGGAGCAATGTCAGCGCGGCTCCGCAGGGAGAGCGCGCCGAACGAAGGACCGGGAACCGCGAGCCGGCCGACTGGGAGATTGCAACCGCGCGCCGACGGGTCCCCGTGGTGATGTATTCGACTTCCTGGTGCGGCGTCTGCAAGCGCGCGCGGGCGTATTTCGTAGAGAAGCGAATCGCGTTCGAAGAGCACGACGTCGACCAAAACGCTGCCGCACGCGCGGAGTACTTGAGGCTAAATCCGCGACGCAGCGTACCCACCATCAAGATCGCCGACGAAGTTGTCGTTGGCTTCAGTCCCGCGGCAGTCGAACGAGCATTGGACGCCGCCGCACGCGCTCGGCTCAACTAGAAAGCCCGCCAACAGCGACACGGCTTTCTGAGCTGGCCGAATCGATTCAGCGCTGCCGCTTTGCCTGTGCGACGCTCTTCACGCCAAGCACTACGGCATCCTTCAGATCCAAGGGAAGCGCCCTTCGGATGTTCCTCAGCGTGTCGGCGCGCAAACGCTTCTTCGAGATGGCGTGGGCCTCCGGGTCGAGCTCCAGGAGCGCCGCTGCTTTCGCACGAGCCGCGTCGAGCAACTGCTCCGCGGGCACCAGTGCATCGATAAAACCAACCTGCAGTGCTTGCTCCGGCGAGAATTGCTCGGACAAGGTCACCGCACGCTCTCGTGCCGCCGGGGCCAGGCGTAATCGAAGCACCTCGCAGGCCACACGCGGCATCGGAAGTCCAATCGCGACTTCATTGGCGACGTATGTGTACGGGCCCGGCACGCCGTAACGATAGTCGCCGGACAACAACATGAATGCACCCATCGCATATGCGTGTCCGGGCGACGCAATGACGACGGGCTTGGGAAACGAGAGGAGACGCGCGGTCAGCGCGTAGCCCGCGCGCAGCATCTTCACCGCTCGCACTCCGCCGCCCTTCATCACCTTGAGGTCAAACCCTGCAGACAGGACTCCCTCGCGCCCCGTGATGACCACGGCTGCATCCTCCTGCTCTGCGCGCTCGAGTGCGGCGTAGATTTCGTCGAACATGGCCGGCGAAAGTGCATTGCGCTTGCCGTCATCCATCGTCAGCGTTGCGACGGAGCGCTCGACGTCGAGTGTTACCAATGATCCGGTCATGCGTTGCTGAATAGCACCGGCCTGGGAATCGCCAATTCAACGCTTTCCACGCTGCCAAAAGAGGCCAAAGCACGGGCTCGAAGCCGGCGGTAGAAAAAAGAACGGTGAGGGTATATCGTCTCAGCTTCGCTCACGCGATGCGGAGGTGGCCGATGAGCACCTTAGTGCCCGACGACGACGAGTTGAAGCGGCGAACTGCACACATCGTCGCCGAGATCAATCAGCTCCTGGACATGGAAGGCCTGCCGCCCGTCTACCGGCAGGCATTGGACGACGCGCGCTACCAGCTCACCCGCGCGCTGCGTAGCTCGGCGAGCATCTACGTCGACCCGAATGAAGGCAGGGACTGAGCGGGCGGGAGGTCGATACCGCCTGCGCCCAAAGAAAGAAGCCCCGCTTCTTTCGAAACGAGGCTTCATAATTCCGGCGGCGTCCTACTCTCCCACAGGGCTGCCCCTGCAGTACCATCGGCTCTGATAGGCTTAACTTCCGAGTTCGGGATGGGATCGGGTGTGACCCTACCGACATTGCCACCGAATCCGTAGAAAGTTTCTCTGTGCCGCTTCTGTGAAGCGAGTCAGAAGCGAGTTCGAGAGTCCGTGTTGATGGATGGTCTCGAGCTCTTCCTTCCAACCCTGATCTCAAGTCACGCACGAAACGTGTCTTAGAAATAGGTCAAGCCTCACGGCCGATTAGTACTGGTCAGCTACATGCGTTACCGCACTTCCACACCCAGCCTATCAAACTCGTAGTCTACGAGTGGCCTTTAGGGACCGAAGTCCAGGGATACCTCATCTTAGGGCTCGCTTCCCGCTTAGATGCTTTCAGCGGTTATCGATTCCGTATATAGCTACCCGGCTATGCTTCTGGCGAAACAACCGGAACACTAGGGATACGTTCAACCAGGTCCTCTCGTACTATGGTCAACTCCCTTCAAGTATCCTCCGCCCACGACAGATAGGGACCGAACTGTCTCACGACGTTCTGAACCCAGCTCGCGTACCGCTTT
>SHLP01000006.1 GCA_004283055.1 Deltaproteobacteria bacterium | reverse complement strand
CGGCTCGCCGAGGTTTTCGAGAAATTAGACGGCCTCGATCTACACGGTCTGCCCATTCCGCGTGAGCTGGGCGGAATGAACGCGCCGATGATGGTCTATTTCATGAACAGCGAGCTGATGGCGCGAGCGGACGTCTCGGCGATGGCCCACCATGGCTTCCACGCAGGAATTGCAATGGCGGCCATAGTCTTCTCGGCGCTCGAAGGGAGCTCCGAGATCGATCCGACGACTGGAAGGATCATCGAGACACGATGGCGTACGATGATTGAGGAGATCGTTGCGGGCAAAGCCTGGGGCTGCATGGACATCACGGAGCCCGACGCCGGGTCCGACATGGCGGCGCTTCGAGCCGTTGGTGAGCAAGACGCCGACGGAAACTGGTGTGTGACCGGAGAAAAGATCTTCATCACGTCGGGTCACGGCAAGTATCACTTCGTGATCGCGCGCACCGAAGACCTCGACCCGGACGATCCCATGAGCGGGCTGAACAGTCTTTCGATGTTTCTCGTGAAGACGTACGAAGAGGATGCAGATGGCAATCGGACGCGAATCGTGCAGCTGAGCCGCGTCGAGGAGAAGCTCGGTCACCACGGGTCTGCAACCTGCGGCTTGGCGTTCGACAAGGCGCCGGCCGAGCTGGTTGGCCAACGGGGTGAAGGCTTCAAGTACATGCTCACCTTGATGAACAACGCACGGCTTGGCGTCGGCTTCGAATGCCTCGGGCTGAGCGAGTCCGCTTACCGAGCCGCAGTCGACTACGCCGCCGAACGCGCATCGATGGGCAAGACGATCGATCGCCACGAAATGATCGCCGAGTACCTCGAGACGATGAAGACGGAGATCCAGGGCATTCGCGCCATGGCGGTTACAGCCTGTTTCCACGAAGAGATGGCGCAGAAGCTGGCCCTCGCCATTCGGCACGGGGAGCTCGACAAAAAAGAGAAAAAGCGGATGAAGCGCAGCATGAAGGCCCACCAGGAGAATGCGCGCCGGCTCACGCCGCTCCTCAAGTACTTCGCGGCCGAAAAGGCCGTGCAGCACGCACGAACGTCTCTTCAAATTCACGGCGGCAACGGCTACACGACCGACTATCTCCCCGAAAAGCTGCTTCGCGATGCGCTCGTCATGCCGATCTACGAAGGAACCAGCCAGATTCAGGCGCTGATGGCGATGAAGGACACGCTCGGCGGGATCATCAAGAACCCGCAGGCTTTCGTGAAACGCTTGGCGCAAACACGCTGGCGTTCCCTTTCGAGCCGCAATCCCCTCGAACGACGGGTCGCACAGCTCCAGACGGTTTCCTTGAGCGCGCAGCAGCACCTGGTGCTCAGGACAGCCGGCAACAAGGTCAAGGGCCTTCGCCGCAAGCCGATCGGCGAATGGACCGACGAGCTCACCAAGAACTGGAACCCGAAGCGGGACTTCGCCTTTGCAATGCTACATGCCGAGCGACTCATCCAGCTTCTCGGCGATACCGCGATCGCCGAGCTGCTCCTGGAGCAGGCCGAGAACCATCCCGAACGAGCCGAAGTGCTCGAGCGGCACCTCGAGCGGGCCGAGCCAAGAGCGCGCTACTTGTTGGACCAGATCACGTCCACCGGGCATCGCCTCTTGGCCGAGCTTTCACCGGAAGCGGCCGAGACGACGAGCCAAGCCGCGGAGTGACGCCCCCGAGAGCAGATCCTTCGGGTTGAAGCTCTGATACCAACCGTTTGCTTCATACCAGTCGTGTGTCCGCCGAATCCCCTCGGCTAGATCGACTTCGGCCGTAAAACCAAAGTCGCGCCTGGCCGCGTCACCGACACAGGTCCAGGCCTGTTGGGCGCCCATCTTGGCCTTCTGCAGATTCAGCAGCCTCGGCTTCTTGTCGAATCGGGTCGCGAGCTCGCCACCCAGCGCGGCGATCGACACCAGCTGTTCGGGCAGGTCGACGGTTCGTGCGCGACGGCCAACGACTCGTACCACCTCGGATTGAAACTGCTCCCAGGTGACCTGCTCTTCGCTCGTGAGGAAGTAACCCTCGTTGACGCTCTTGGGGTGCTGCGCGGCGTCGAGGATTCCTCGAACGCAGTCGTCGACGTAGATGATCGACATCAGTCGCTCGCGATTGCCGAAGTAGAGGTTCCAGCCGAGCATCGCGCTTTGAAACAAGTTGAAATAGTCGATGTCACCCGGCCCGTAGACCCCGGAGGGTCGAACGATGGTCCACGGCACGCCCTCCGCTTCCTCTTCCACCACTTCCTCTGCTTCGCGCTTGCTCTCGCCGTAGTGCTCGATAGGTCGCCGTGGGTTCTCCTCACGATGAGGCGCCGAGGTTGCCGACGGCCCGTACGAGGTCAACGACGACACCAAAACGAAGCGTTTGACGTCCGAGTGCTCGTTGCGGAGGGCTGCGAGCAGATTCCGGGTAGGCATGACGTTCCCGAGTCGAAAGTCCCCGAGGGAGCTGCCCTTCGTCACGCCGGCTACGTGCAAGACGTAGTCCGGCCGCTCCTGGCGGACGACGCGTTCCAAGTCGGCGACCGCCGCGTAGTCCGCCTCCACCGAACGCCCCGCCTTCGAAGGGGGCGAGCCCGGCCTGCGGATCGCGACAACGTCGGAACCGGAGGAGAGAAGCGCGTCGCGCAGCCGACCGCCGATGAAACCGCTGGCCCCGGTGATCAGTACCTTGCCTTCGAGCTTGGGCATCGTCATCGCCACGTGGTGCCCCGGCCGCGACCAATGTGCAAGCCCGGATTGACGCCGCCACGGAGCTGAGAAAAGCTGCTGGCCATGACTGGGCGCTTCCAAACCGTTTCCCCCGTAGATGGAAGCATCGTCTTCGAGCGCGCGCTCGACGGGGCGGCTCAAATCGAACGCACCCTGGCCTCCGCAAGCGAAGCTTTTGAGCCCTGGCGAACGCTCCCCCTCGAGGAGCGTTGCACGATGGTGCGTCGCTTCGTTGAGCTTGCCGTACGCGATGCCGACGCCGTCGCTCAGGAGCTGACGATGCAAATGGGCCGACCGGTCCAGGACGGCGGCGGCGAGGTCGGGGGCTGGCTGCTCCGCGGGCGAACGATGATCGACCTGGCAGCTGAGGCGCTGGCCGACATCGAGCTCGCTGCTCGAGATGGCTTCACGCGATTCATTCGCAGGGAGCCTCTGGGCGTGGTGTTCGTCGTCGCACCTTGGAACTACCCCTGGTTGACCGCGGTCAACGCCCTGGTGCCAGCGCTGGTCGCCGGCAACCCAGTGGTCCTCAAACACTCCGAGCAGACACCGCTCGTCGCCGCGCGAATCGCGCGCGCAGCGGAAGAGGCGACACTGCCTGAGGGGGTCCTCCAGGTTCTCTATCTCGACCACGGCGGCGTCGCCGATGTGATTGAAGACGCTCGGGTCGCGTTCGTGGCATTTACGGGCTCGGTTGGCGGCGGTCATGCCATCCAGAGCGCGGCGTCGAAGCGCTTCATCGGAGCTGGGCTCGAGCTCGGGGGGAAAGACCCTGCCTACGTGTGCAGCGATGCCGACATCGAGCGGTCCGCCGCCAATCTCGTCGACGGCGCGTTCTACAACGCCGGGCAATCGTGCTGCGGGATCGAGCGAATCTACGTGCATCACGAGGCGTACGAGCCCTTCCTCGAAGCCTTCGTCGCCGTCGCCAACGGGCTCACGCTGGGCGACCCGCGGGATGTGTCGACGACGCTCGGACCCGTGGTTCGTATTCGCAACGCCAAAGGCATCCAGGCACAGATCGACGAAGCGACGGCGGCTGGCGCGCAGGCCCTCCTCGACCCGAGCCATTTCGAGGGGTCGAAACGCGGCCTGCCCTACATGGCGCCACAAGCGCTGGTTGGCGTCGATCACTCGATGCAGATCATGCGCGAAGAAACATTCGGCCCAGCGGTCGGCATCATGCGAGTGCGGGACGATGCTGAAGCGATCACCTTGATGAACGACAGTGACTATGGCCTCACTGCTTCAGTATGGACCAAGGACCTCGACCGCGCGCGGCGTATAGGCGAACGCGTCGATACCGGAACCTGGTACATGAATCGCTGTGACTACCTGGATCCGGAGCTTGCTTGGGTGGGCGTCAAGGATTCGGGTAGAGGCTGCACTCTCTCGACGCTGGGCTATGCACAGCTGACCCGACCGAAGTCGTTCCATCTGCGGCATAGCCCTGGGTAGCCTGGTCATTGGTGGCGAGGTCGCTATAGTCCGCCGCGATGAAGCCGCCGGTGCTCCGCTGCCGTCACGTCACGAAATGCTACGGGACGTTCACGGCGCTAAAAGACCTCTCTCTCGAGGTCTATGAAGGAGAGATTTTTGCGCTCCTCGGGCCGAACGGCGCTGGAAAGTCGACGCTGATTCACTGCATCACGGGTCTCGCGAAGCAGACGGAGGGAAGCATCGAGGTCCTCGGCTTCGACACCATGAACGATTTTCGAACAACCCGTCGCCTGGTCGGTCTGGTGCCCCAGGAGATCGGATACGACCCGTTTTTCACTCCGCTCGAGAGCTTGATGATCCAAATGGGGCTCATGGGGGTTGAGCCGAATCGCGCCCGTGCAGAAGGCCTGCTCGAGACCTTTGCTCTGGGCGACAAGCGCGACGCGTACACGCGGACGCTGTCGGGGGGGATGAAGCGTCGGCTGCTCGTGGCAAAGGCCCTCGTCCACGATCCCCGGCTGCTCTTCCTCGATGAACCGACTTCCGGCGTCGACGTCGAGCTGCGCCGCGAGCTTTGGAGCGAGGTGGAGGACCTTCGAACCGCAGGCACCACCATCGTATTGACGACCCACTACATCGAAGAAGCCGAAAAGCTCGCAGACCGCATCGGCATTCTGCACAAAGGTGAGCTCCTCTTGGTGGAGAGCCGCGAAAGCCTCTTGGAACGCCACAGCGGACGCTCGCTCGAGGAGATCTATCTGGAGCTCATCCGCAAGGCCGATGGAAGACACGCCGCATGAGCGCCATCGCCCTCAAAACGCTCTTCTTGAAGGAGGTGCGCCGTTTCAGCAAAGTCTGGCTCCAGACTGTACTGAGCCCGCTCGTGACGACGAGCCTCTATTTCTTGGTGTTCGGGGTCGCGCTCGGCTCGCGGCTGCGGGAAATCTCTGGCGTTCCCTACATTCAATTCGTGGTGCCCGGCCTGGTGATGATGACGATGATTCGGGACTCCTTCCTGAACACCTCGTCGAGCCTTTTTCAGTCGAAGATCAACGGAACGATCACCGACATCTTGGTCGCTCCAATCGGCGCCTGGGAGATGCTCGTCGCTTACGTTGGCGCCGCGATGATTAGGGCGCTCATCGTCGGCACGCTCGTGTATCTCGTTGCCCTCTCGTTCACCTGGTTCTCGCTCCACCACTTCGGCTGGACCCTCTTCTTCGCGATATTGGTGCCTGCCACGCTTGCACTCCTCGGAATGATCGCCGCGCTTTGGGCGCAGAAGTTCGATCATCTCGCGATCTTTCCAAACTTCGTGCTGCTTCCGTTGGCGTTCCTCGGCGGGGTCTTCTACTCGATCGATCTTCTCCCGGAGCCCTGGAACACGGTGAGTCGTCTCAACCCGCTGCTCTACATGGTCAACGGGCTTCGGTATGGCTTCCTCGGGGTGGCGGACGTCTCTCCCGTCACCAGCGCCGCGGTCGTGCTGATGTCCTTCTTCGTAGTCCTCGGTGCAGCAAGCGCGCTGCTGCGCAGTGGCTACAACCTCCGGAGTTAGTCATGATGGGCATGCCGGCATGAGCAGCAGCACCTACTTCGCAAATCCTGAAGCCCGCGCCTTTCTGCAGCGGCGCGTTGCGACCTTTGGCCTCATCGGCGCTGCCCTGGGCGGCACGGCCTTGGCGTTTCGCCTGGTCCTGGGTCTTCTATTTGGGGTCATCGAGGACCAGGTCACCAACCCCGGCTTCCTGATCCACGCCGCCGGGATCGTTCCCATGCTGGCGGTTTGGCTGATCTGCCGACGCGGGAACCTCTCGGTCAACACGATTCACGGAATCGAAAACGCTGGCATCTTCCTCACCAGCATTTGCTACATCGGCATGGGACTGCAGATTCGACCAGAGGTCGGGGCCGACACGATCACAGCCTTCATCTTGGCGCTCGTGATGTTCGCCCGGAGCGTCTTCGTCCCGAGCTCGGCCCTCCGCACCACGTTTCTCGGTATCCTGATCGGGATCCCGCTGGTGGCAGCGATGTACTATCACTACCTGAGCATTGACCTCGGGATCTGGCGAGTATTCGGCTACCCCGCGGAGTCGAAACCGCGCGTCGCCTCCGCGCAGTCGGTGATCACGCTCATGTGGTGGACGCTCACCATCGGCCTGGCGGCGCTGGCGTCCCGGGTCATTCATCGCCTACGCAAAGAGGTGAGCGACATCCAGAGCCTCGGTCAATACAATCTTCGCCGCAAGCTCGGCGAGGGCGCGATGGGAGTCGTCTACGAGGCGCAGCACGGCATGTTGAAACGACCGACCGCCATCAAGCTCTTGCGTCCGGAGATTGCGGACGCGGAGGCCCTCGAGCGCTTCCGTCGCGAAGTGCAGCTAACCGCAAAGCTCACCCACCCGAACACCGTCACCATCTACGACTACGGCAGGACGCCAGACGGGCTCTTCTACTACGCCATGGAGCTGCTCGACGGGGCGACCCTTACCCAAGTGGTCCAGGCGGGCGGTCCGCAGCCGGTCGAGCGGGTCGTACGCATCCTTCGAGACGCGGCGCTTGCGCTCAATGAAGCGCACGAGGTGGGCTTGATTCATCGCGACATCAAACCGAGCAACGTCATGCTCGCGCGCCAGGGCGGCGTGCGCGATGTGACCAAAGTTTTGGATTTCGGCCTCGTGAAGAATCTCGGCAAGGTCGACGACCTCGAGAAAACCAACACCCTGTCGATCAAGGGTACGCCTCACTACTTGAGCCCCGAAGCGATCCAGGAACCGCAGGCCATCGACGCGCGCACCGACATCTACGCCCTAGGTGCAGTTGGATACTACCTTTTGTCAGGCCGCCACGTCTTCAATGGGAAGACGATCATGGAGGTCTGCCTTCACCACGTTCACACCAAGCCGACTCCGCTCTCGGAAGCGTCGCCGCTCGAGATCCCCGAAGGGCTCGAGGCACTCATCATGGCTTGCTTGGAAAAGGATCAGGCCAAGAGGCCAGCCTCCGCACAAGAGCTCGCTGACGCTCTCGATCAACTTGCGGCCGGCCAATGGACCCGCGCCGACGCCGAGGCCTGGTGGGACGTGTTCGTCGACCAAATCGAGCGGCGCTCGGAGCCCCTGATCGCGAGCCCCATCGAGCAGACCCTCGCCGTCGACTGGGACGAACGCTGAGAAAGCAGGTGATTCCGTTGGCTTGAGGCGGTCGCGAGCGCCCCTCTTGACCCTGGCGGAGGTTGGCCGCAGAATGGGGTGGTAATGGTTCGTGAGTCGATCGCTATCAATCACCCGGTGGACGCGCTTCGCGCGGGCATCGTCGGGTCCGTTGTAGTCGTAGTCGGCCTCATTATTAGCCTCCTGCTCGTTACGCAGGCATAGGCGGGGACCAGAACCAACCCACAGACCAACCCACTCCGTTTCTGGCCCTCGCATCGAGCATGCGGGGGCTTTTTTGTTTCCTTAGACCCATGAATAGACACTCAAAACGCAAAACTACAGCGAGCTGGCATCCGTCGGGCACGACGAAATTCGTCTTCGGAAGGGGCGCCCGGTCGGTGATCGACCCGGCGCCTTTCTCGTGGGGCGTCTGGCGCTTGAATACCGCCTCAAATCAACTAGTTGGAGCCAGCCAGCACCGAAGGAGAACCTCGTGACACCCGCCAATCCCAAGCTCAAAAATCGCATCGGCGAATCGCTCTCCGGATCTCAGATCATTTGGGAAGCGCTCGTACGCGAGGGGGTCGAGGTCTGCTTCGGGTATCCGGGCGGCGCGATCATGCCGGCCTACGACGCGATGACCGAATACCCCATTCACCACGTGCTGACGCGCCACGAGCAAGGCGCCTCGCACATGGCCGATGGGTACGCCCGCGCCTCGGGACAGGTCGGCGTTTGCATCGCAACCTCGGGTCCGGGCGCCACGAACCTGGTCACTGGGATCGCGACCGCCATGCTCGATTCGATTCCGATGGTCTGCATCACTGGGCAGGTCCCCTCGCACCTCATCGGCAGCGACGCATTCCAGGAAACCGACATCACCGGCTGCACCATCCCGGTAACCAAGCACAACTACCTGGTGACCGAACCCGAGCAAATCGCCCCGACGATTCGCGAGGCCTTTTACATCGCCCGTTCCGGCCGCCCCGGACCAGTCGTCGTCGACATCACCAAGGACGCACAGCAGAAATCCTGTGTATTCGAGTGGAGCGACGAAGAGATCGAGCTCCCGGGCTACCGTCCCGACTACGCGCCGCTGGCGGATCAGCTCGACGACGCCGTCGATCTCATCAAGAACGCGAAGCGTCCGATTCTGTTCTCGGGGTATGGGGTCATCAAGGCACAGGCAACGGAGAGCCTCACGAGGTTCGTCGAAACGACGAACATTCCGGTGGCCTGCACCCTGCTGGGCCTCGGTGGTTTTCCAGCAACCCATGAGCGAAACCTCGGCATGATGGGCATGCACGGAGAGACCTGGGTCAACCAGGCCATCCAAGACGCTGATTTGATCATCGCGGTCGGAATGCGCTTCGATGACCGGGTCACGGGCAACCTCAAGACCTACGCGCAAAACGCCAAGAAAATTCACATCGAGCTCGACCCGGCGGAGATCAACAAGAACGTTCGCGTCGACGTGCCGATCGTCGGCGATGCGCGTGAGGTCCTCGAGGCACTCACGCCTCTCGTCGGACGCTGCGACCGCCCGGAATGGCTCGCCTACATCGATGAAAGCAAAGGCGGATCGGCCGTCCGGGACATCAAGAACCTTCCCGATCTCGGAAAGCTCTACGCCGCCCACGTGATCCACGACCTCTACCGGTTCACCGAAGGCAAAGCGCTCGTCGTCACGGACGTCGGCCAACATCAGATGTGGGAAGCCCAATACTACAAGCACGACTACCCGCGGAAGTTGCTCACCTCGGGAGGGCTCGGAACGATGGGCTTTGCTTTGCCCGCCGCCATCGGCGCGAAATTCGCCGAGCCCAACGAGTCCGTTTGGGTAGTCTGCGGCGACGGTGGATTTCAAATGACGGCCGCAGAGCTGTCCACCTGTGCCCAAGAGGGCGTCAAAGTCAACATCGCCATCATCAACAATGGCTTTCTCGGCATGGTGCGTCAGTGGCAGCAGTTCTTCTACGGCGGACGCTACGTGGCGACGCCCCTACTCAGCCCGGACTTCGTGAAGCTCGCGGAAGCACACGGTCTAACGGGCGTTCGCGTGGAGAAACGGTCGGAGGTCGAAGCAGCCGTTCGCCAGGCGGAGGCCACGGAGGGTACCGTCGTCATCGACTTCCGCGTGGAGCAGGAGGACGCCGTGTACCCGATGGTGCCGGCCGGAGCCGACCTCGACAAGATGATTCAGCGGCCCGGCAAACCGGGTGAGCCGGAGCACAACCCAATTTTCGAAACCGGAGAGGACAGCTAGTGTCTGAGTCCTTGAAAAGAACATTCGCCGTGTTCGTCGAAGACAAGCCAGGCGTATTGAACCGGGTCGCTTCGTTGTTCCGCCGGCGTAGCTTCAACATCGATTCACTCAACGTTGGCACGACGCACGAACCAGGCGTCTCCCGCATGACCATCGTCTGTGAAGCCGACGAAGACAAGGCCAAACGGATCGAAGCAAACCTCTACAAAATGGTCAACGTGCTCTGGGTCGACGACATCACGCACAAGCAGTCCATCAGTCGCGTGCTAGCCTTGATCAAGGTCAACTGCAATCACGAGCAGCGTGACGAGGTCTTGAAAATTTGCGAGGTGTTCCGCGCTCGGGCAATCGACATGTCGCCCGACCGGATGACGATCGAAATCACCGGACCCCAAGACAAAGTCGAAGGGCTGGTCTCGGTTCTCAAGCCTTTCGGGATTTTGGAGTTGGTACAAACCGGCACCGTTGCGATGACCCGCGGCGTCGAGAAGCACGAGCTCGCTCACCCCACTGTGCCCGCATCGCGCAACTCGGCAGCATAACCCCTTTTGGAGAAGTAGAGAGACACATGACCCAGATTCGCTATGAAAGAGACGCTGACCTCTCGTTGATTCGGGGAAAGAAAGTCGCGATCATCGGCTACGGCTCCCAAGGCCACGCTCACTCGCTCAACTTGAAAGAGAGCGGCGTCGACGTTCGCATCGGTTTGCAGGACGGCAGCAAGAGCAAGGCAAAGGCCGAAGCGGCCGGGCTCAAGGTGGTGTCCGTCAACGACGCGGCCAAGGAAGCGGACGTCATCATGATCTTGGCGCCCGATACATCGCAGCCTGCGATCTACGAAGAGCAGATCGCCCCGAATCTCGGGGCCGGCAAGATGCTGATGTTCGCCCACGGCTTCAACATCCGCTACGGCACGATCGAGCCTCCGAAGGACGTCGACGTCACGATGATTGCACCAAAGAGCCCCGGGCATCGCGTGCGTGAGACCTACCAAGAAGGAGGCGGAGTCCCAGCTCTTCTTGCGGTCCATCAGGACGCGACCGGCCACGCAGATGCACTCGCGATGTCCTATGCGGCGGCAATTGGCTGCGCGCGTGCGGGAGTGTTGACAACGACCTTCACCGAAGAAACCGAGACGGACCTCTTCGGCGAGCAGGCCGTCCTGTGCGGCGGCGCGTCTGAGCTCGTCAAGGCCGGCTTCGAAACCTTGGTCGAGGCAGGCTACCAGCCGGAGCTCGCATACTTCGAGTGCCTCCACGAGCTCAAGCTCATCGTCGATCTGATGTACCGTGGGGGTCTGAACTACATGCGCTACTCGGTTTCAAACACGGCTGAGTGGGGCGACTACGTGAGCGGCCCCCGCGTAATTGGCGATGAGAGCAAGAAGGCGATGAAGAAGGTGCTCGCCGAAATTCAGGACGGCACCTTTGCCAAGCGCTGGATCGACGAGAACAAGAAGGGCCGACCCGAGTTCAATCGAATCCGGCACGCGGAGCAAGAGCAGCGGCTCGAGCAGGTTGGTGCGAAGCTCCGGTCGATGATGCCATTCGTCGACCCGGTGGAAATCAAGCAGGGAGAGTAAGTCAGGCGTCGCCTCAGGCGGCGTCGGGAGAATGAATCATGCAACCCGATCACGTACGGATCTTCGACACAACCCTCCGAGACGGAGAGCAATCACCTGGCGCTACGATGACCTCGTCGGAAAAGCTAGAGGTGGCGAAGACCCTATCGCGACTGGGAGTGGACATCATCGAAGCGGGCTTTGCGGCCGCTTCGCCCGACGACCTGCGGGCGGTGAAGACAATCGCCGAGGCCGTGGGCGTGACCGGCGTCGAGGGTCGGGCGTCTTCCGAGCCGCCAATGATTTGTAGCCTGGCGCGAGCTCACAAACCCGATATCGAGAAGGCTGCCGAAGCGGTCGCCCCGGCTAAGCATGGCCGGATCCACACTTTCCTCGCGACCTCTCCGATCCATCGTGAGCACAAGCTGCGGATGAGCCGCGATCAAGTGCTCGCCAAGATTGGCGAGATGGTCGCGTACGCGCGCAGCTTCTGTGACGATGTCGAGTTCAGCCCCGAGGACGCCGGCCGAACGGAGATGGATTTCCTGTACGAAGCCCTGCAGGCCGCAATCGAGGCCGGTGCGCGTACGCTGAACATCCCGGACACGGTCGGGTATACGATTCCGGAGGAGTTCGGCGGGCGGATCGCATTGCTTCGGGAAAACGTCCCTGGGATCGAGAAGGCGGTGATCAGCGTCCATTGCCACAACGATCTCGGCTTGGCCGTGGCCAACAGCTTGTCGGCCGTCCAGCACGGGGCACGTCAGGTCGAAGTAGCGATCAACGGCATCGGTGAGCGAGCGGGGAACGCATCACTCGAAGAGGTCGTCATGGCGCTCCACGTGCGACGCGATCTCTACTCGATCGAAACCAAGGTTGACACCACGCAACTCACCCGCGCGAGCCGTCTGGTCAGCAAGGTGACGGGCATGATGGTGCAGCCGAACAAGGCCATCGTAGGCGCCAACGCGTTTGCGCACGAAGCCGGCATCCACCAGGACGGAATGCTCAAGCACGAAGAGACGTACGAGATCATGCGTCCCGAGACGGTGGGCGCCGGACAGACGCAGCTCGTACTTGGCAAGCATTCCGGCCGGCATGCGTTCGCAAACCGCTTGGTGGAGCTGGGCTACCCGATCTCGGGCGACGGGCTCGACAAGGCGTTTGCACGCTTCAAGAAGCTTGCCGACAAGAAGAAGCTCATCACAGACGCCGATTTGTTGGCGCTGGTCAGCGACGAGCTCTACCAGCCCGAGGAATTCTGGCGACTCGACGCAATCCAGGTTGGCTGTGGCACCGGAATGCCGACCGCGACGGTCAGGCTCACCGGGCCCGACGGAGTCAGCCACACGGCAGCGGAGGTGGGTACCGGCCCCGTCGACGCAGTGTACAAGGCCATCCAGTCGCTGGTTCACGTCCCCGCCACGTTGATCGAGTACACCGTCCAATCTGTGACGGAGGGGATCGACGCCCTCGGCGAAGTGAGCGTTCGGGTAGCGCCCGATGAGCAAAGCGACGCCGAACCCGACAAGATCAATCCTCAGTACGCTCACACCCGAGCTCGCGTGTTTCACGGCCACGGCGCGCACACCGACGTCATCGTCGCCAGCGCCAAGGCCTACCTGGCGGCCATCAACCGCATCCTCGCGATCAGAGAAGCCAAGCAACCCGAGAGCAAGGCAGCGGGAAGCGCTGCGTAACGAAGATCATGCAACCAAGAACACTATTTCAAAAAGTCTGGGACGAGCACGTAGTCGTCGAGGAGCCGGACAGTCCGGCTGTTCTCTACATCGACCTGCATCTCATCCACGAGGTTACGTCGCCGCAGGCCTTCACCGGCCTTCGAGAGCGAGGCATCGAGGTTCGGCGCCCCGATAAGACCATTGCAACGATGGACCACTCGACCCCGACGCTGCCCAAAGCACTGTGGGTCATCGACGACCAGGCGAAGGCACAGCTCGGACAATTGGAGCGCAACTGCAAGGACTTTGGCATCGAGCTTTACGCGCTTGGTGACAGCCGGAACGGGATCGTGCACGTCATCGGGCCGGAGCGCGGCTTCACGCAACCCGGCAAGACCATCGTTTGCGGGGATAGCCATACGTCGACCCATGGGGCGTTTGGCGCCCTGGCGTTTGGTATCGGAACGAGCGAGGTGGAGCATGTTTTGGCTACGCAGTGCCTCTTGCAGCGGAAGGCGAAAACCCTCGAAGTCCGAGTCGAGGGTCAGCTCATGCCGGGCGTCACAGCCAAGGACATTATTTTGGCGCTTTGCGCCGAAATCGGTACGGGGGGCGGCACCGGGCACGTGATCGAATTCACCGGCTCCGCGATCCGGTCCTTGGACATGGAAGGTCGGATGACGGTCTGCAACATGAGCATCGAGGCGGGCGCGCGTGCTGGCATGATCGGCCCCGATGAAACCACATTCGAGTACCTCGAGGGGCGTGACCACGTGCCTCGGGGGGCAGATTGGGACGCGGCGGTCGAACGCTGGAGGCAGCTCCGCACCGACGAAGGCGCGACCTTCGACAAGACGGTCGTCATCGACGCCAACAAGCTCGAGCCGATGATCACGTACGGAACCAACCCCGGAATGGGCATGCAGATCAGCGAGCCCGTGCCGACCAGAGAGCGTTTCGAAGATGCGTCCCAGCAGGCCGCATTCGAGAAAGCCATGGGGTACATGAACCTGCAGCCGGGACAGCCCCTACTAGGAAAGAGGATCGACGTAGTGTTCATCGGCTCCTGCACCAACTCGCGAATCAGCGACCTTCGCATGGCAGCCGGCGTATTTAGCGGACGGAAGGTGGCGGACGGAGTGCGAACACTCGTCGTGCCAGGCTCTCACGACATCAAAAAGCAGGCGGAAGCCGAAGGGCTCGACCAGATTTTCAAAGACGCGGGGGCAGAATGGCGTGAGCCCGGTTGCTCGATGTGCATCGCGATGAACGGTGACAACCTCGAGCCGGGGCAATATGCCGTCAGCACTTCGAACCGCAACTTCGAAGGACGCCAGGGCAAAGGCGGCCGAACCTTCCTGGCCTCCCCTCTGACCGCCGCCGCATCTGCGGTCAAAGGCGAAGTCACGGACCCGAGGAGCTTGCTCCTTTCTTGAAAGGCTGAGTCATGGCGAAATTCACTACACTGACGTCTCACGCTGTCCCTCTGCCCGAAGAGAACGTCGACACCGACCAGATCATCCCTGCCCGCTTTCTCAAGGTGACGGACAAGCACGGGCTGGGTGACAGCCTTTTTTGCGACTGGCGCTATCTCAAAGACGGGTCCGACAACCCCAACTTCGTGCTCAACGAACCCGCGTCGCAGGGCGCGCAGATTCTTCTCGCAGGCAACAACTTCGGAAGCGGCTCGTCGCGAGAGCACGCGCCCTGGGCTTTGGTCGGCTGGGGCTTTCGGGCGATGATTTCGACTGGGTTCGCCGACATCTTCAAGAGCAACTCCTTGAAAAATGGACTGCTCCCGGTCGAGGTGAGCGAACCGGTCTACAAGGCGCTGATGGAAGCCGTTCAGGGCGATCGTTCCACCAAGATTACCATCGATCTTCCGACTCAGTCCGTCACCGCCCTGGGCAGTCTCGAAACAACCTTCCCCATCGACTCGTTCTCTAAGCACTGCCTTCTCGAGGGCATCGACCAGCTCGGCTACCTGCTTTCGTTCGACGATCAGATCGCGAGATATGAGCAACAACGGCCATAGCGTCTCTGGGCCCGTCGTGGAGGTCTATGACACCACCCTGCGCGACGGCACGCAGATGGAAGGGATGAGCCTGTCCTGTGACGACAAGCTTCGTATCGCGGAACACCTCGATACCATCGGCGCGACGTTCATCGAGGGCGGCTGGCCAGGCTCGAACCCCAAGGACGTCGAGTTCTTCGAGCGTGCGAAGGACATGGCCTGGGAAAACGTGACAATCGCAGCCTTCGGGTCGACGTGCCGGGCCGAGCTTCGCGCGGAGGACGACCCTCAGCTTCAAACACTGATCGCAGCCGAAACGCCGGTCTGCACCATCTTCGGCAAGACCTGGAACATGCATGTCACTGAGGTGCTGCGAACCAGCCTCGAGGAAAACCTGCGAATGATCGAAGAGAGCGTCGCGTTCCTGAGGCAAAGCGGGCGCCGCGTGATCTACGATGCTGAGCATTTCTTCGACGGCTACAAGTCGGACCCCAGCTATGCGCTCGAGACTCTGCGGGCCGCTGACCGCGCTGGTGCGGAAACCCTCACTCTTTGCGATACGAACGGCGGCTCGATGCCCTGGGCGATCGAAGAGATGGTCAACACCGTCAAGCTTGCGCTTCCCGACGCGCGCCTCGGCATCCACGCCCACAACGACGGAGAATGCGGCGTCGCCAATTCCATTGCTGCGGTTCGCGCAGGCGCGCGCCACGTACAAGGGACGATCAACGGTTACGGTGAGCGCTGCGGCAACGCGAACCTCTGCTCCGTCATTCCCAATCTAGAGCTCAAGCTCGGGCTTCAATGTCTTCCGAAAGGCGGCCTCGAGCAGCTTCACGACCTCAGCCACTTCGTCGCAGAGATCGCGAACCTGAGCCCCAACGAGCATGCAGCCTACGTTGGGCGAAGTGCATTCGCACATAAGGGCGGCATCCACGTTTCGGCCATCCGGCGTCATCCTGAGTCTTACGAACACGTCGACCCCACGCTCGTTGGCAACGAGTCGCGCGTAGTCGTGAGCGAGCTGTCGGGGCGAAGCAACTTGCGGAGCAAGGCCGAAGAGCTGGGGCTCGAAGTGAGCTCTGCGAGCGGGGGACTGGTTCTAGAGAAGATCAAGGAGCTCGAAGCCAAGGGCTTCGCGTACGAGGCAGCCGAGGCTTCCGTTGCGGTTCTGATGGCTCGGCACCAGGCCGACTATGAAGCTCCTTTCGAAGTGCTGGACTTTCAGGCCGGCGTCGGTCGGCGTCGCGGTGGCGGCATGTTCGCCGAGGCCACGGTAAAGGTGCGGATTGGCGATGAAGTCGTGCACACCGCAGGTGAAGGCAACGGCCCGGTGAGCGCCCTGGACTCGGCGATTCGCAAGGCTCTGCGACCGTTCTTCCCCGAGGTCGCCGACATGCATCTCACGGACTATAAGGTGCGCATTCTCGACGGGCGGAGCGGAACCGGCGCGACCACGCGGGTGCTCATCGACAGTCAATCGTCTCACGACAGCTGGAGCACGGTGGGCGCATCGAGCAATATCATCGAAGCTTCACTCCAAGCGCTGGTCGACAGCATCGAGTATGGACTCTCGCTAGAGCGCGCGAGGCAGAAAGCTCAGCCGGAAGCCCCTGTGGCCCGGACTTAGCCATTGCCCGCGAGACGCGCGCCGTGCATCATGTCCGGCCGCATAGGTAATAGGACATGAAAGCCAAGATCACACTTCTTCCAGGCGATGGCATTGGACCCGAAATCGTAGACGCGACTCGCCAAGTGCTGGAAGCCGTCGCGAGCAAATCGGGACACACGTTTAGCTATTCGACGCAGCTCATAGGCGGGATTGCCATCGACGAAACGGGCGTTCCTCTGCCGGACGACACCATCGTTGATTGCCGGAGTGCGGACGCGGTGCTGCTCGGCGCGGTGGGCGGGCCGAAATGGGACGATCCGAAGGCGAAGGTTCGTCCGGAACAAGGCCTGCTCGGGATGCGAAAAGCCCTGAAGCTCTTCGCCAACGTTCGCCCGGTGAAGCTGTTCCGAGGGCTAGACTCCGCGTCCCCTCTCAAGGCTGAGCGGCTCCGCGGCGTGGACATCGTTTTCATCCGGGAGCTGACGGGCGGAATCTACTTCGGACAGCCAAAGGGCAAGGAGACGAGGAACGGCCTACGCACGGGCTTCGACACGATGGTGTACGACGAGAACGAGATTCGTCGCATCGTCGACTTGGCCTTCCAGGTCGCCAGAAAGCGCGGCGGACATGTCACTTCGATCGACAAGGCCAACGTCTTGGCGACGATGCAGGTCTGGCGGGAGATTGCGACCGAGGTCGGCAAGGCCAACCCTGACGTTCGTCTCGACCACCAGCTCGTGGATTCTGCCGCCATGCGTCTCGTCACCGACCCTGCGTCGTTCGATGTCATCGTCAGCGGCAACATGTTCGGTGACATTCTGTCCGATGAAGGCGCTGTCTTGACGGGCTCGCTCGGGCTTCTCCCAAGCGCATCGCTCGGCGAAGGCACTCTGGGCGTCTATGAGCCCATCCACGGCTCGGCGCCGGACATTGCCGGCAAGGGGATTGCGAACCCACTTGGCACCATCTTGAGCGCGGCGATGCTGCTTCGGCACAGTCTCAACCTCGATGAAGATGCCAACACGATTGAGAACGCGGTTCAAAAAGTTCTCGACAGTGGCCTCAGGACGGCCGATTTGAGCGGGGGACAGCGTTCACTCGGGACGACGGAGATGGCGGGCGCCGTGGTGACCGCCATCGAAGCAGCCTGAGGAAAGGACCGAAATGCCCCGTAAACGCATTAGCCGCCTGTTTGATATCAAAGAGGACGACCACGGACGCCAGTACATGGAGGTCTTTCTCGATGGGATCGCGCTTCTGAGATTGGTGCTGAGCAACAAGGGAACGGCTTTCAGCTACGAAGAGCGCGTCGCGCTTCGGCTTGGCGGCCTTCTTCCACCTCAGTACAACACGCTCGAACAGCAGATCGAACGCGTCTACGAGGGCTTCGTCCAGGCACCGACCGACATCGACAAGTACCAGTACCTTCGCGCCGTCCAGGAGCGGCAAGAGATTCTCTTTTACGCGCTACTCGAAAAGCACCTCGACGAGATGCTGCCCATCGTCTACACGCCGACCGTCGGCGCAGCGGTGCAGCAGTTCAGCGCGCTATACCAGAACCCCCGGGGTCTTTCGTATTCGCCCTTGAACATCGATCGAGCCGATCAAACGCTCGAATGCTACCCCATGGAAGACGTCCGCATGATCGTGGCGACGGACTCCTCGGCAATTCTCGGGATCGGCGACCAAGGCTACGGTGGCCTGGCGATACCGATAGGAAAGATGGCCCTCTACACCGTTGGCGGCGGCGTCAGTCCCTTTCACACGATGCCAGTGGCGCTCGATGTGGGAACCGACCGGATGGATCTGATCAATGACCCAAACTACTTGGGGGTTCGTCAGAAGCGGCTTCGTGGTGACGATTACTACAAGTTTCTCGACCAATTCGTCGACGCGGTTTGGGCCCGTTGGCCCGACGCTGTCATTCAGTGGGAGGACCTTTCGAAGACCGCGGCTTTCACAGTCCTCGAACGCTATCGCGAGCGCGGCCCGTCATTCAATGACGACATTCAGGGAACCGGGGCAGTGGCTCTCGCAGGCATCCTGGCAGCCTGTCACCTGCGCAGCGAGAGCCTCAAAGACGAGATTTTCGTCATTCACGGCGCCGGCGCAGGCGGGGTTGGCGTCGCCTGGGCGATTCGCGAGGGTTTGGTTCAGGCAGGATTGAGCCGCGCGGAAGCGAAAGCACGCGTGTTCGTGCTCGACTCCCGTGGGTTGCTGATGAGCGACCGCGACATGGAGGAATACAAGCGCGACTTCACGCATGACCGCACAATCACCCGAGAGTGGAAGTTCGACGGCGACACGCCTGACCTCGTCGATACTATTCGCAATGCTGGAGCGACCGTTCTTCTAGGCCTGTCGGGTCGACCAGACGCCTTCAATGAGGAAGTCGTCCGCGCAATGGCCGAAAATCACAAGAGGCCGATCATCTTCCCGCTCTCCAACCCCACGAGCTCGGCCGAGGCCAAACCCGTCGATATTTTTCGCTGGACGGACGGCAAGGCGATCGTCGCAACCGGAAGCCCCTTCGATCCGGTCATGATGGGCGGCGTCACTCACCCAATCGGCCAGGGCAACAACGCCTTCATCTTTCCAGGGCTCGGTTTCGGGGCGATCCTGAGCGACGCCAAGTCGATCACGGACGACATGGTGTTGCGCGCGGCCCAAGCCCTCGCCGACTACACCATCGAGAAATACGTCGAAGGGGGTCTGATCTACCCACCGGTCAACGACCTCCAAGAAACCTCTGTCCGCGTGGCGACCGCCGTAGTCCAACAAGCCATCGCCGACGGCGTCGCTCGCCGAGCGAATATCCCCGAAGACATCGAGTCCTTCGTCCGAGAACGCTTTTGGCACCCAACGTACCTACCCTTCGTCCGCGGCCACCTGCCCTAGGGACACGCTCCTGCCCGAAAACCACTTTCATTCCCAACACTTAGGTCGCACACCGCGAAAACTCATGTTGCGCCGCTCCGATCGGGACGTTCGAACCGCTTGCGGTCGCTGGGAGATGCTGGATCTGGATAGACTTCAGCCCAATCGTCGCGCGCACGGTAGTAGGCAAACCAATCACGAAACGCGGCAGCTCTTTGGTTCGGGTCGCTCCCAAGGGATTGGTACCAAGCGCTTGGACTCCACAGCTGTGAAATGAGCGGCTCGTGCGCTCGGTACCCTGCGTGCTGCGGATACGTCGACCAACGATACGCTTCTGGCTCTGAGCAAATCCTTGCATGTACTGGATTGAGCTCAACATACGCCGTGGTAATCGCCATTTGCTCATCGGTGAGGATCGGAACGCACTTGTACCGTTGCTCAAATAGCTTCCCGGTCGCTCCACGACTCGCGTTTCGGAACTGCGCGTATCGTTGAGCAAAGTGACGAACGAACCGCGAAAGCTGAAGATGGTCACACGGTGTGGCGATGAGGTGTACATGATTGCTCATCAACGTGACGGCGTGCACCGGGACTTTCTGTCTGTGGCTGCCTTGCATTAGACGACTTAGAAAAAAGTGCTTCTCGCGAGGGTAGGAAAAAAGGCGCCGACGATTGTTGCCTCTCAAAATGACATGATGTGGCTGGTGCGGAGCGACCGCGAGATTTCGGGGCAGACGGGGCATGGGATCGTTGTCGACCAAGCCCGCCGAAAGTTGTGTTTTCGCGGTGCACCACCTAGCTGCTTGTTATCTCTTCGTTTTTCGGGGTATAGCGTGTCCCCATGGAAATTGCGGTGGCGATATTTGAGCAGGTGACGGCGCTCGATGCAGTTGGGCCCTATGAGGTCTTGCAGCGTCTTCCCGGGGCCCAAGTTCGTTTTGTCGGGCATCGCAAGGGAGAAGTTCGGACCGACAATGGATTCTTGGGCCTGATGGTCGATTGCACCTTCGGTGAGGTGACCGCCCCCGACATAGTCTTGATTCCAGGTGGGATTGGGACTCGCGCGCTGGTGCACGATGGTGTGATTCTCGATTGGATTCGAAGGGCCCATGAGACGAGTCGGTTTACGACCTCTGTGTGCACAGGGTCCCTGCTCCTTGCTGCTGCCGGTCTGCTCAAAGGACAGAAGGCCACGACCCATTTCTCCGCGCGACCCATGTTGCTGAAGTACGGCGCTGTTCCGACCGAGGAGCGCATAGTTCAGGAAGGCAAGATCATCACAGCCGCCGGAGTCTCAAGCGGGATCGACATGGCATTGCATCTTGCCGAACAGCTCACGGATGTAACGACCGCTCAAGCTTTGCAGCTAATGATCGAGTACGACCCTCAACCGCCGCACGATGCCGGTGCGCTGCACAAGGTTGACGCGAGCGTTCTTCTCCGCGTGCAGGAGCTTGCCCGCGACAAGAGCTGACCCGGTCGTCGCACGCACAACAAGCCCTGCGGTTTTCGCGGTGTGCCACCTAGGCACCCGTAATAAAGAGGGTTTTGGAGGGGGAGCGTGTCCCCTAGGAGAGGGCGCCGCCGTCGGCTCGGATTTCGGTGCCGTTGATGTAGCGGGCGTCGTCGGACGCTAGGAATGCGATGACCGATGCCGCATGTTTGGGTTTGGCAAAGCCTACGAAGGGCATCGCGCCTTTGAGTAGCTCCATGTCGGCGCCGTCGGGGGCTTTGAAATCGCCGTGCAGGGAAGTCGCGATGCCGCCAGGGACGATGCAGTTCGCTCGGAGGCCTTGCTTCACGTACTCTTGGTACAGGGCTCGGGTCATCGAGAGGATCCCGCCCTTCGACGCTGCGTACGCGCTCATCCAAGGATGGCTGCCGAGCGCCGACGTCGATGAGCAGTTCACAATCGCGCTGAATCGATTCTTCAGAAGATGTGGAAGCGCGGCGTGGTTCACGTAGAACGTGCCGTTGAGGTTGATATCGATGATTTCATGCCACTGATCAAACGTCATCTCGTGCGTATGATAGGTGCGAAGTATGCCCGCGCAGTGACACAGAGTGTCGAAGCCGCCCATGTCGAGCGAAGCTTGGTCGATGACCTCTCTGACGCGAGCGCCGTCCGTGACGTTGCACTCGTAGACCCAGGCTTTGACTCCCTGCGCTTCCGCGAGCTGCTTCGTGGCTGACATCCCCTCCGCATTGATGTCGATGAGAGCGACGTTGCCACCCTCCTCGGCGATGCGCTGAGCGGTGGCCTGGCCGATGCCCGCCGCCGCGCCGGTGATCACCACGTTCTTTCCCTCAAACCTTTTCATCGTACGTCTCGCTCTTTCTTGCTGATCGCTAGTAACCGTGGAGCTCTGCCCAACGCTTCCGGTGCTGAGCAGGCGTTCCAAACATCATGTAGCTTGCTTGTGCTCGCTTCATGTAGAAACCAATGTCGTGTGCATCGGTGACTCCGATCCCACCGTGCATTTGAATCGCTTCTTTTGCCGCGTGCATGAAGGTGTCCGACGCCATCGCCTGCGCGAGAGAAGCCAGGCGCGGGACTTCCACGGGCGACTCGTCGACCGCCCTTGCGGCGGCAAGGACGACCGAACGCGTCAGCGCGATATCGGTATAGACGGATACTGCGCGATGCTGAAGCGCCTGAAATGAGCCAATGGGGACGCCAAACTGCTCGCGTTCCTTGATGTAGTCGATGGTGTCAGCAAACGCCTGCTCCGAAGCTCCAAGCATCTGCGCCGCAAGGCCCACAGACGCACGATCGAAAACCGCTTCCAAGAGAGCTGCGCCGGCATCCAGCTCACCGACCATCGCATCGCGCTTCACCGGCACACCTTCAAGTCGCACGATGGCTGAGCTCAACCCGTCGATTCGCGACTGCCGAGTGACGGTGACGGACGGCTGCGCCGGATCGATCAAAAATAGCGTGCATCCATGGCTCGAAGTTGCCGCCGACACGATGATTCGATCTGCCATGTGTCCATCTAGGACATGCAGCTTCTCACCGCTGAGCTCGAAGCCATCGCCGGACTCGTTCGCAAGCATCGCGGGGAGAGACGCGCCTCCTTGGCGGCCAGCTTCCTCGTATCCGACGCTGACGAGCGTGTCCCCGGCAGCAACCCCAGGCAACAGCGCCCTCTTCTGCTGCTCGCTGCCGCCAAGAAGAAGCGCCTGGGCGCCGAGCAACAAAGTCGATACGAAGGGCTCGGGCATCAGCTCGCGCCCGCTTTCCTCGAGAACGACGGCCAGGTCGAAAAAGCCAAGCCCCATTCCCTGATATCGCTCGGGGATCTGTAGACCAAGCCAGCCGAGCTCCGCCATCTCACCCCAGAGCTCGCGGGAGAACCCGACTTCATCGCCGGAGTCTCGAAAGCTCCGAATCCGCGCAGCAGGGCCTCGGGAACGAATGAAATCGTGGGCCGTCTTCGAGAGCATCTTCTGCTCTTCGTTCAAAAGGAGAGAAGGGGCCCTATCCTCGCTCGTCTCTCGAGTCACTGCCCGGGTCATTTCTTGCCCTCGGGCAGGCCGAGCACCCGCTTGGAGACGATGTTCTTTTGAATCTCCGACGAGCCTCCTTCAATCGTGCTTGCGCGCGATCGCAGCCAGTCCCGCGTGTACTGAAGGTCGTCTTCGTCGAAGCCCGGCCCTTCCCAGCCGAGCCCCTGCGCACCCGCGACCTTCATTCCGAGCTCGAATCGCCTCTGCTTGAGCTCGGACCCTACGATCTTCGTGATGGAGCCCTCAGGTCCAGGGGTGCCTGACTCGGCGCTCTGTTGAATGCGCGCAAGCGTGAGGTGGAACGCCTCTTCGAGCATCCCCAGAGCTGCCAGCTCGTCGCGCAGCAATGGATCGGGAATGACGCCTTCCGGCACGGACAGATGCCTCCGTGCCCTGGCCACGACTTCGCGCTGCGCCGACCCGGGCTGGCGGGCGATCGAGCGCCCGATGGACGAGCGCTCATAGCCGAGAATCGCTTTGGCGATTGTCCAGCCTTCGTTCTCGACACCAACGAGATTACCCGCCGGCACACGGACGTTGTCGAAGAAGGTTTCGCAGAAGGGCGAGTAGCCGCTGATGAGATCGATTCGTCGCACGGTGATCCCCGGTGTGTCGAGGTCCACCAAAATGACCGAAATGCCCATCTGCTTCTTGGGCGCGCTCGGATCGGTTCGCGCGAGGCAGTAGATCCAGTCGCTCAGGTTGGCGTGCGAAGTCCAGATTTTTTGGCCATTGAGCACCAGCTCGTCACCGTTGCGCGCCGCCTTGAGCTGAAGGTTCGCTAGATCGGAGCCAGCATTTGGCTCCGAGTAGCCCTGACACCAACGCACCTCGGCTCGCGCAATTGGAGGCAGATGCTGCGCTCGCTGCGCGTCGTTCCCATATTGGAGGAGGACCGGGCCGAACATGGCGAGTCCCTGCCCCCCGACAGGACGCGGCACGCCGATCGCCTTCATCTCCTCGTGGATGATGAGCTCCTGTTCGCGACTGAGGCCGCCGCCGCCGTATTCCTCGGGCCAGGACGGGGCCGTCCATCGCTTTTCGATTCCAAGGTCACGCCAGCGAAGAAGATCGGGGTCGGTCTGCTCGCACTTGGACCCGCCCCAGTAGCCTTCAAAGGGGCCGCTGGCGCTCGTGCCCCAGAGCGACTTCGGCGCGTTTTCGACGACCCAAGCGCGCGCTTCGGCGCGAAATGCTTCCAAATCAGTCACGCGGTCACTCTGCGGCTCCGGCCTTCTTCATGTCGAGGGCGACGTCCTCGATCATGTCTTCTTGGCCGCCAACGGTCTTCATCCGGCCCAGCTCTACCAGAATGTCGGTCGACTTGAGACCGTACTTCTCGGCAGCACGCTTCGCGTGAAGCAAGAAGGATGAGTAGACTCCCGCGTAGCCAAGCGTCAGCGAGTCACGATCGACGCGAACCTTGTGCGTCATCAGCGGATAGACGATCTCCTCGGCCACATCCATCAACTTCCACATGTCGACGCCCGTCTCGACGCCCATTCGGTGCAAGACGGCTACGAATGCTTCGAGCGGCGTGTTGCCGGCGCCCGCGCCCATCCCCGCGACGGAGCCGTCAATTCGTGCGGCGCCAGCTTCGATGGCCGCAAGCGAGTTTGCGATCCCCATGTGCATGTTGTGGTGGCCATGGAAACCTACCTCGACGTCTGCATCGAGCTTTTCGCGAAGCAGGCCGACCCTGGCCGTCACATCGTCGGGAAGCATGTACCCGGCTGAGTCGGTGATGTAGAGGCAGTTTGCGCCGTAGCCTTGCATGAGCTCGGCCTGCTCGAGGAGCGCCTCAGGCGGGATCATGTGCGCCATCATCAAGAAGCCCACCGTGTCCATCTCCATTTTGGCGCCCAGGCTGATGTGCTGCTCCGACACATCTGCCTCCGTACAATGTGTGGCGACGCGGATTGTTTCCACCCCGCAATCACGCGCCATCCGGAGATGATCCACCGTGCCGATACCCGGGATCAGCAGGGCCGAAATCTTGGCGGTGCTCATCTTCGGAACGACCGCCCGGAGGTATTCCTCGTCGCTCGCCGCCGGGAAGCCGTAGTTCACGGACGCTCCGCCGAGCCCGTCGCCATGCGTCACCTCGATGAGCGGTACACCCGCCGCGTCGAGCGCCGTCGCCACTTCCACCATTTGCGCGGGCGTGAGCTGGTGGCGCTGGGGATGCATCCCGTCGCGCAGGCTCATGTCGTGGAGCGTAACTCTCTTACCCTGAAGATTCATGCTGCCTCCGCGCGCTGGATTTCCTCAGCGATGAGCTCTGCGGTCCGCAAACCCGCGGCCGTCATGATGTCGAGATTGCCAGCATACTTCGGCAAGAAGTCGCCGAGCCCCTCGACTTCCATGAAGAACGATACGCGATTGCCATCGAAGACCGGGCCGTTCTTCAGTTTGTAGCCGGGAACATACTTCTGGACCTCTGCGATCATCTGCCTCGCCGATTCGATGATCTCGTTTTGCTTCGGGGGGGCCTCGGTGAGGCAGTGAATCGTGTCCCGCATGATGAGAGGCGGCTCCGCGGGATTGATGATGATGATCGCCTTCCCGCGCTTCGCGCCGCCCACGACCTCGACGCCCTTTGCCGTGGTGCGCGTGAACTCGTCGATGTTCTTGCGCGTTCCAGGCCCGGCGGACTTCGAGGAGACCGTAGCAATGATCTCTCCGTACTCCACCGGCTGAACGCGACTGACGGCTGCAACCATCGGGATGGTCGCCTGCCCCCCGCAGGTCACCATATTCACGTTTTGCTCGGAGCGCCCGACCATCTCGCGGAGGTTGACCGGTGGCACACAGAAAGGACCTATGGCGGCAGGCGTGAGGTCGACCATTTTCACGCCGTACTTCTTCAACGCGGCATTGTTTGACTCATGTACGTACGCGCTCGTCGCGTCCCAGGCGATCTGCACTTTGTCCTCAGCGATGTGGGGCTCCATGCCCTCCACGCCCTCGGCCGTCGTCTTGAGGCCGAGCTCTTTGGCTCGCCGAAGCCCCTCGGATTGAGGATCGATGCCCACCATCCAGACAGGTTCGATGATTTCGCTTCGAAGCGCTTTGTAGAGGAGGTCGGTGCCGATGTTCCCGGAACCGATGATCGCTGCTTTCACTTTCGTCGTCATCTCTGCCCGCTCCCTCAGGTGAACTGCACCGATGCAGTGCCGAGCCCTTCGACTTCGAGGCGCATCTCGTCGCCTGCGACCACGGGCTCGAGGGGCACCAACGAGCCGGAGAGCACGAGCTCGCCCGCATTCAGGCTGATTCCGAACTCCGAAAGGGTATTGGCCAGCCAGCTCACGCAGTTCAGAGGCGAGTCGAGCGCCGCCGAGCCCACGCCCTCGCTCAGCAACTCGCCGTTCTTGTAGACTCGCATCTTGAGATTCGGGAAATCGAGCGCCTGCGGATCTGCGTGCTCATCACCGAGGACGAATAGGCCGCAGCTGGCGTTGTCGGCCACGGTGTCTTGGATCTTCACGTTCCACTCGTGAACACGGCTGTCGACGACCTCGAAACAAGCCATCACGTAGTCAGTCGCGTCCAGGACATCGTCGTTGGTAACGCCGGGGCCCACGAGGTCTTTTTTGAGCCTGAAGGCGATCTCCCCTTCGGCGCGCGGCTGGATGAGCTGCTCGCTGATCGGCATTGGCCCGCCGTTCGGAACCAGCATCTTGTCTGTGAGGTAACCGAAGTCGGGCTGAAAGACGCCAAGCATTTCCTGCACGGCACGGCTGGTCACGCCGATCTTCTTGCCGATGACTCTTTCGCCATCGTCCTCGATACGACGGTTCAACATGCGCAGAGACACGTGGTAAGCGTCCTCGATCCGCATGTCCGGCCAGCGTTCGGTGAGTGGGGTCAGCGTTCGACGGGACCGCAAAGCTTCAAACAACTCGTCTCCGAGTTGCTCGATTTTTTGTCGTCTCGCCGCATCGTTCATGCCTACTAGATGAAGAAGTCGGAGTTGCTCTGGCCGAAGAGCACGCCACCCATGTTGGCCGCCGGTCCATCGGGCCCGTTTGCATGGTGCAAGCGAATCGCGTGGATGTCTTGGAAGTGACGATTGACCGGGTGGTCTACGAAGGCTGCGCGGGCGCCGCAGGCGACGAACAGTTGCTCTACCACCTCGGTCGATACTCGGACCGCGCGGGCTGAGTCGTTTCGAAAGTGAACGCGTCGATCGAGCGGGATTTTCTCTCCGTTTTCGAGATAGCCGAACATTTCTTGGAAGTTACGCCGCAAGGCCAAAACCTCACGGTCGAGCGCGGCCGTGGCCTCCGCGGCAACGAGGCTGTTCGTAAACGAGTCCTTTGCTTTGCCGCCGGTCGCCTGGGACACCTTGGTCTTCATGAAATCGACGTAGGCGTCGAGCGCGCCAAAGGCGGCCCCAACGGCAGGCGTCGACACGGAACGCACGTGGATTTGGCCGAACGGGTACTTGTAGACAGGTGATGGATTGATTTCGTTGCCGGGGCTCTTTTGCCTGAACCCATCGGAGAACTTGTGCATGCGATGGTCAGGCACGAAGGCGCCGTCGACCAGCACGTCCTTGCTGCCAGAGCCCCGCAAGCCGGTGACGTGCCAGTTGTCGATGATTTCGTAGTCCGAGCGCGGCACGAGGAAGGTTCGCATGTCGGGGGGCTTGCCTTCTTCCGTCGGCACGAAGCCGCCGAGGAACGCCCATTCGCAGAAATCACAGCCGCTCGAGAACGACCATCGACCGCTGAGCTTGACGCCACCGTCGACCCATTCCGTCTCGGCGACCGGCATGTACGACGAGGAGATCAGCGTTCTCGGATTCGCACGCCAGACCTCGTCCTGAGCCTCTTGAGGGAAAAGCGATAGCTGCCAAGAGTGAACGTTCAGCACACCGTAGACCCACGCGCTGGAAGCGCAGCCGCGCCCCAGCTCGAGCTGCAGGTCGAAGATGATGGACGGGTCCATCTCGTAGCCGCCGTAGCGTTTGGGTTGGACGACTTTGAAGAACCCGAGGCGATGGAAGTCCTCGATGGTCTCGTCCGGGAGCCGCCGCAGCTCGGAAGTCTTCTCGGAGCGCTCGCGCAGCTTCGGCGCCAAATCTCGGGCACGCTGAATCAGCTCGTCGCGCGTCGGGATGGGGCTATGATCTCCGTCCATGATGCTTTCTCCAGGGGCCATCGGCTCGAGCCGCGGGCGTGTGATGGTGTCTACATTCATCGCTTTACAGGTGCTGCGCGCCGGTCCATAAACTAGAACGTGTTCTAGCCCACGGGCGGGCACATGTCCAGTGGGCCGCTTTTCATCATAGGGCTCCGCGGGAGACACCGAAAGGACGCTATTTCATGCCGATACCGACCGGTCTCAGAGCAATCGATCTGATGATGAACATCCCGGACGGGGATCCGACGGCCTGGTACGAGTTCATCAAGCCGCTGCTGCTCGATGAGGAGAGCCGGAAGGCCTTCAAGATGCCGGCCCAGTACATGTTCAAGGATATCCCGGAGATCGGCGATCAGAAGGACTATGTCCAGTACGCCATTGGCCAAATGGACAAATGGGGGGTCGAGCAAGCCATGCTGGGCATTTCCGGACCCAACTCGGCGAACCTCGAGGCCTGCCAGAAGCGGCCGGATCGTTTTTTCCCCTCGTACGGCGCGAATCCAAACAACGGGATGGATGAGGTCCGCAAGATTCGGCAGCTCCACAAGGACCATGGCCTCAAAGCCGTGACGGGCTTTCCCTCGGGCCTCTGCCCACAGGTCCCGCTCAACGACAAGAAGTACTATCCGATCTACGCGACCTGCGTTGACCTAGACATTCCCATCTGCCTCTGCGTGGGCGTCCCCGGCCCGAGAATCCCGATGGCGCCGCAAAAGGTCGAGCACATCGACGAGGTGTGCTGGTTTTTCCCAGAGCTCAAATTCGTGATGCGACACGGGGGCGAGCCCTGGGTCGACCTCGCGGTCAAGCTCATGCTCAAGTACCCCAACCTCTACTACAGCACGAGCGCGTTCGCTCCGAAGCACTACCCGAAAGCGATCGTCGACTACGCGAATACCCGCGGCGCCGACAAGATCATGTACGCCGGCTATTTCCCGATGGGGCTCTCACTCGAGCGCATCTTCACTGAAATGCAGAAGGTGCCCTTCAAAGACGAGGTCTGGCCGAAGTTCCTTCGCGACAACGCGGTGCGCGTGTTCAAGCTCGACGCCTGATACGAAACGCCTGGAACGGATACCTCACGAAGTCGGGCGGCACGAATTCCTTGGTCGCGTCCTCGACTCGGAAGCGCTTTCTGATCGCTTCGTCTAGTTCGAAGGCCCGCGCGTGGGTCGTGAAGAGCAGCTCTCCCTTGGTGTCGAGGGAGCTCATGGCGTCGCCGAGCAAGCTCTTGTGGTCTTTGTGGATGTTGAAAGCGCGTTTGCTCATCTTGGAGCGCGAGAACGTAGGCGGATTGATGAATATCCAGTCGTAGCTGTTGCGGTCGCGGGCGATCCAGCGGGTAGCATCGTCGCGAATGAATCGGTGCATCGCGGGGTCGACGCCGTTGGCTTCGAAGTTCTTTTTTCCCCAGTCCAAGTAGGTGTTGGACAGGTCGACGCTGCTGGTTTGCTTGGCTCCACCCACCGCCGCCGCCACGCTCACCGAGCAGGTGTACGCAAAGAGATTGAGCATGCGCTTGCCCTCGCAGCGCTCGTGCGCGTAGGCGCGAACGGTCCGGTGATCGAGAAATAGGCCTGTATCGATTCGGTCCTCCACGTTGACTACGAAGCGAAGCTCGCCTTCGCTCACGACCATGTCGCTGTCCCCTTGGGAGATGCGGGCGTACTGGTCGCCTTGCTCGTGCTTGCGTCGGACCTTCACCACGAGGTCGCCGGGGTCGATCGCTAGTGCCTCGGGAAGCGTCAGAAGGACATCCTGCACCCGCTGCTTGGCCCGATCATCGTCTGCGTCTCGTTCCTTCTGGAAGATGTGCACCACGGCCCTGGGGCCGTAGAGGTCGACCGCGACGTGGTATTCGGGGATGTCGGCATCGTAGATCCGGTAGCATTCGACTCCGTTGCGCTTCGCCCAGCGTCCCCATTTCTTCTTGTTCTTCCGTATTCGGTTGGCGAACATCGACGCTTTGTCGCTCGGCTTTCTCCAGGCGGGTGGCTTGGCAGATTCGCCAGCCGTCGCTCCCCTCACGGGGATCTCCACCAAGCGACATTCGATTGCACCGTTATAGAGAACGTGCCGGCGCGAAGGCCGGAGGCCGAGGTGCTTGAGGTTGCCTCCATGAGCGGCAAACACGTAGGCGGTCCATCCGTCGAAAGCTCGCTTGAGAGCATCTCCGAGCGACTGGTAAAACAAAAAGAGAGTCCCCTCGTCGCCCAAGCGGTGACCGTACGGTGGATTGCAGACCAAAATGCCCGCGTCGGTCGGTCTTTGGATCTCGGTGAGCTCTTTGAGCGTTAGCGATACGTGCTGTTCGACACCTGCCGCGGCGAGGTTCTCCCGGGCATAAGCCAGCGCCTGCTCGGATGCGTCGCAGCCGAAGATTCGAGCCGGACACGAAGCCCGTCGAGCCATCCGCGCCGCATCTCGCTCGGCTCTGAATGCCAAAGCATCGTGCTTGCGCCAGTGCTCGAAGCCGAAACGCTCGCGCAGGAGCCCCGGAGCAACGTTGGTCGCCATGAGGGCCCCTTCGATCAGAAATGTACCGGAGCCGCAGGTGGGGTCCATGAGGGAAAGCCCTTGCCGGGCGGCCTCGGGCCATCCGGCGACGTAGAGAATCGCGGCGGCCAGGTTTTCTTTGAGGGGCGCCTTCCCTCCCGCTCTGCGGTAGCCACGCCGGTGCAAGGCCTCCCCCGAGAAATCGAGAGCAAGCTCGTGCTGGCGTTCGCCGATGTGCAGGTGCAGCCGAATCGCCGGCGCTTTCTTATCGATGCTCGGACGCGCGCCTCCATGATCGCGAAAGGTATCGACAATCGCGTCTTTCGCGCGTTGCACCCAGTAGTGCGAGGGGAATGCGCTCTTCGGGGCCTGTGAGGTGCCAATGGCAAAGGTCTGCTTCGCGTCGAAATGCTCCCACCAGGGAACCGCTCGCAGGGCCTCATAGAGCGCCGTATCATCGTCGGCGTCGAGCTCGAGAAGCGGAAGCAGAACACGTGAGGCCACCCGCGACCACAGGCAAAGACGATAGCCCTCCTTCAAGCTCGCCGAAACGTGCACCGCGGTCGGGCGCACGTCCGCAACCTCGATATCCAGGTCTTTGACTTCCTGCGCCAGTGCGTTCTCGCAGCCCTTCGGGCAAGGAAGCACCCATCGAAATCGCAGAGCAGAGTCGATGCGCCCTCACCTAATCCGCCAAGAGGAGCTCGGTCGTCTTGTCGATGTCCAGGAGAAGCTGCGACGCCTCGTGCAAGCCGCCGGCCCAGCCAACGAACGAAGCAAACCAAACGTTTTGCAGAATCGACGCAATCGTGCGCTCGCGTTCGTCGACGTCCCCACCCCATTCTGCCTGCTCTGATGCGGCCTCACCGCGAATTGCAGCCATGACCATTGCTGTGATGAGCGCATGAAAGCTTGCTACTCGCTCCGTGATGTTCGGGTCACCTGAAGCGAGAGACCGGACCAGCGCTTTTGCGAGATTGGGTCGCCGCAAGAGCCCCTTGGTGAGCGCCGAAAAGACGAAGTGCACGCGTTCCCGGGGGCCGTCGCCGGGAACGGGCTTTCTGCCAATCTTGGCCACGAGCTTTTCGCTCTCCTGCTCGAGGGCGGCAATCAGGATCTCTTCTTTGCTGGCAAAGCGCTTATAGACGGTGCCCAGCGCAACTTGGGCACTGGCCGCAACGTCCCGCAGGCGAACCGCCTGGTATCCGTCTCGCTCCGCAAGTGCGACGGCTGTTTCAACGATACGCTTGGCTCGATCATCCATGGCTAATATCCAACCTCTGCCTGAGGCATGTAGAACTTCTGGTACCAGCGCCGCAGGGCTCCTACATCGCCGTCACCATCGCAGAGAATCGGTCGCGCTCGGTATTTTTTATTCTCCCAGATTGCGATGTCTTCCTTGAAGCCGACGATGATGTTTTCGCGGTACCCTTCCAGAAACTTCCCTTTGCCCTCTTTTACGTTCGAGATGTCGATCATTGCGCCGATTCGAACGTGAACCCGGCTCTGGTCGACCGGCGTGTGGCACAAGAGCATGATGTTGGGCAGCACGCTCTGCATCTCGGTGAGCATGTAACCTGGCCCGTAGTACGTCGACTGGAGCTCGAAGTGATCTTCACCGCCTCCGCGTGGGTACGCGACCCCCTTTACGCGCTGAATGCCGATGTGTCCTTTGAACTCATTGCCAAACTCGTTGGCCCAGGTGCCATGCACCGGACCAAAGTGCCCCTTGTCTGCCAGATTCTCGACGATCTCCTTTGGATGCGTCTTGATGTCGATCAAGGCCGACCCCCAATCGGTCCAGCCTTCGCTTCCATACTCCGGGATGTCGGGGATCTCCCATGTCGGCTTTTCGTCTTCGGCGCTCGCGTTCCACATGAAGATCAAACCGTTGTGCTCCTGGACCGGCCGGTTCTTCACGCAGGCGCGCGGGGGAATCCGTTTGGCGTACGGGACGTCCACACACTTACCGGTTTCATCGAAGCGCCAGGCGTGAAAAGGGCACTGAATCGTTTCGCCGACCACTTTGCCGCCGTGGCCGAGGTGTGCTCCTAGGTGAGGACAGAACGCATCGTGCACGATAGGCGCGCCACTTTGGGCGCGATACAGAACCATTTCCCGGCCGAAGTACCTGATCGGCCGCACGTCCCCGACGGCGAGCTCGGCCGACACGCCGATCACGAACCAGCCACGCGGATAGCCCGGAAAGAGCTCCTCTTCTTGCTGTGCTACTGACATGCTTCCTCGGCTGACTTGACTCGATTGCTCCGGTCTAGGCGCTCGCGTGACTTCGGGCGATTTCCTCCGCCCACTTGTAGTCGGGTTTTCCACTCGGCATGCGGGAAACCGTTTCTGTGATCGTGATCTGTCGGGGGACCTTGTACCCGGCGATGTGTTTGCGGCAATGCTGCTGTATGTCTTCGAGGGAGAGCCGTTGATTGCCGCGGGTATTGAAGACCGCAGCAACCTTGGATCCGAAGCGAGGGTCGGGAACGGCCACGACGAGCGCATCGATGACGTCCGGATGCGCCTTCAAGGCTTCTTCCACTTCCTCAGGGAAGACCTTCTCGCCGCCCGTGTTGATGCACTTGCTGCCCCGGCCGAGAAAGGTGATGCGCCCGTCTTCTTCGATAGTGGCGAAGTCCCCGGGAACGACCCAGCGCTTGCCTTTGAACTCTTTGAAGCGCTCCGCGGTCTTTTCGGGGTCCTTGTAATAGCCGATGGGCAGTCGGCCCGAGCGGGCTACCAGACCAACCGTCCCAGACCCCGGCTCGATCTGCTCGCCGTTCTCGTCCAGCACGGTGACCTCGTCACCCATGTAAAAGGAGGGGCGATTCTCGTGGCTTTCCTCATCGCCTGCCGCTCGGCCGAGGTCGCCCGATTCGCTCGTCCCGAAGCTGTTGATGATCATCACGTCGGGCAGGAGTGCTTCGAGCTCGTTCTGGATGCTTGCCGAAAGAATCGCACCCGCGGATGCAATGACGGCCAGGTTCGACACGTCGTAGTCGCCTTGGCGCAGCTCCTCGATGAGGGGGATGGCCATCGCATCACCTACGAGCGAAATGGTCGAAACTTCCTCCTCGGCAATGAGAGATAGAATGCGCTTCGCGTCGAAGCTCGGGCCGTCCTGAAGCACGAGCTTCCCGCCGGTGGTGTGGCATATCCACTGGGTCCACTGCGCAGCGCCGTGAATGAACGGTGCGCAGGGGAGCATCGTGACCGTGTACCAGCCCTCTTTGACTTGTTCGATGAGCTGCTCCGGCGAATCGACGGGATCGCCTCCAGGGGACCCGCCTTGAAGGCCGGTAAAGAACAGGTCCTCATGCTGCCACATGACTCCCTTCGGCATCCCCGTCGTCCCACCGGTGTAGATGATGTAGAGGTCTTTTCCGGACCTAGTCCCAAAACCACGCTCTTCGGAGCCCTGCGCGAGCGCGGCCTCGTACTCGATGAACTCATGATCGGTGCCGGCGTCGGCACCATCTTCGATCACGATGAGCGCCCTCAGCGGCTCGCGACCTTCCATCGCCTCGTTGATGACCGGCAGAAAACGTCGCTGGGTAATGATCCCGACTAGGTCGGCGTTCTCGATCATGTACCGTACCTCGGGTCCCACGAACCTGTAGTTCATGTTGATCCCGACGGCCCGAATCTTGAAGAGCGCCAGAATCGCTTCGACGAACTCGTGTCCATTGAAGAGATGCAGCCCGACGTGGTCGCCTGGACCAATACCGCGCGAACTGAAGTAGTGGGCCAAACGGTTCGCCCGCTTGTCCAGCTCAGCGTAGCTGCGGTGAACGTCGCCCGAGGCAAGGGCCACGTTGTCCGGCACCGCGTCCGCAATCGCCTCGTAGAGGTCTGCAAGGTTATATTCCATCGTGCCTCCCGCTCAGCGCTCCGAGCCAACGACCCACATCGCGAAGAACTGTGAACCGCCTCCGTAGGCGTGACCGACGGCGACCTTCGCACCGTCGACCTGGTGCCGTTCCGCCGTCCCACGCACCTGGCGCGCAGCCTCCGCGAATCGAAGCATGCCGCTGGCCCCGATCGGATTGGTACACATGACGCCGCCGGACATGTTCCATGGCATCTCCCCACCTAGTTTGGTTTTGCCCTCCATCGTCATTTTCCAGCCCTCGCCTTCTTCGGCAAAGCCCAGATTCTCGAGCCACATCGGTTCGAACCAAGAAAACGGAACATAGACCTCGGCGCAGTCGATCTCTTGGAGCGGGTTGCTGATGCCGGCCTCGTCGTACACGTCCTTGGCGCAAAGCTTGCCGGCTGCGGGGTTCACCTGATCGCGGCCCGCAAAGAACGTGCGTTCGGTCCGGACCGAGGTGCCCTTCACCCAGGCTGGGTTGCTGACCCGTCCTGCATGCTTCGCGCTCACGAGTACCATCGCCACCGCCCCGTCCGAGGAAGGGCAAGTCTCCGAGTAGCGAATCGGGTCCCATAGCATCGGCGACGCTTTCACCTGCTCTAGGGTCTGGTCGAGGTGGAGGTGTGCGTTCGGATTGAGCAAGCCGTGTTGACGGTCCTTCACGGCGACCACGCAACCCGTATCGGGGTGCGCATCGGCTCGGCGGATGTACGAACGGATGAGCGGTGCAAAGTAGCCGCCGGCACCAGCAACGAGCTGCGGTTGGAAAGGAATCGCCGGTGAGAGCGCCCACATGGCGTTGGACTCGCTCTGCTTCTCGAACGCCAGAGTGAGAACTTTCTCATGAACGCCGCCTTGAACGAGATGCGCGGCTACCACGGCCGTGGAGCCACCGACCGAGCCCGCGGTGTGAACCCGTAGAATCGGCTTTCCGGCTGCGCCGAGTGCGTCTGACAACCAAAGCTCCGGCATCATGACGCCCTCGAACATGTCTGGAGCGGTTCCGATCACGATGGAGTCGATGTCCTTCCAGGTCATGTCTGCGTCTTGCAATGCGCGGATCGCCGCGTCGCGGACCAAGCCCGGAATCGACAGGTCGCGACGGCTCTCGCGATGCTTGGTCTGGCCAATCCCGATGACGGCACATGGCTCGGCCATTATTCCCCCTCCAAAACGGCAACCAGATTGTGTTGAAGGCATACACCGTTACTAGTGTGCGCCAGAGCACGACCCGCATTTCCGGAAAGAAGGCGGCTGGCCGCCTCGCCGAATCGAATCAGCCCTGCGGTCATCAGCGAGTTGGCTGCGAGGGCGCCGCCTGAAGGATTGATGCTCACCTCGTCGCCGAGCCCCATGGCTTCCCGAAGTATGATCTCCTGATGTGCAAAGGGTGCGTGCAGCTCGGCGACGTCGACCCTTCCCTGCACTAGGCCTGCTTTCTCGGAAGCGAGTTTGGCAGATGGCGATGTCGTGAGGTCACGCTGGCCAAGCGAATGCGGCTCCGTCCGGTGATCGATTCCGCGAATCCAGGCCGGCCGCTTCACCAGCTCTCGCGCCCGATCGCCCGCGGCAAGCACGATAGCCGCGGCGGAGTCGGACACTGGGGAACAGAAGCTCTTGCGCAACGGCGAGCTGATGTACGGCTCCTCGAGCATTTGTTCCACGCTGAAGTCGCCCCTGATTTGCGCGTTCGGGTTGTCGACGGCGTTCTTTCGATTGCGAGCCGCGACCTCGGCGAAATCACGCTCGGTCGCTTTTCCTGCGTCGATCATCGCCTGCGCCTGGAGCGCCGCGGCGCTGATCGAGTCGAGCCCGAGCGGCTGAACGTAGTAGGGGTCGTTTTGCAGGTTGAGGATATCGGGGACGGAGCCGAGCGAGCTCTTCCCAAAGGAAAACACCAGTGCGGTGTCGATGTCGCCGTGCATGAGACGGACCCAGGCCTCATAGAGCGCAAACGCTCCGTCCATCTCGACGTGGGACTCTCGAAGCGGGGGCCATGCCTTTAGGCCGTCTACCGCAGCGACGAACGAAAAAGGCCGCCCCGGCAAGTAATCGGTGCTCCCCGAGCAAGTGAAACCGATGTCGTCCTGAGTGAGACCCACCTGGTTCATCGCATCCGAGGTCACCGGCTGAACGAGCTCCGCTTCGTCGGTAGCATCGATCGCCGTCACCGACGGGAGCTGCGAAAAAGAAACGATGGCGACGTCACGCACTAGAGATGCTCCTTGTAGCTATCGAAAGGCGCATCCGGCTCGCCGGTGGGCTCGAAGTAGAGAATGTTCTCCAGCGAGGTGTCCCATTGCTCTTTGGGCTTCCACTTCGCCTTCACGCGCATTCCCATGCGAATCTCGTCGTATGGGACACCGCTAACCAGGTGATAGATCGGAGAGTCGGCGCCATCGAGCACGATTGCGCCGAAGCAATACGGCGGCTTGAGCTTCTGGCCCTCGAAAGGAATCCGAATGATCGCAAAGGTGGTCAGCACTCCGACGTCCGCCACTTCGACGTACTCGTTGGTCGGGTTGCCGGTCATAGGGTCGGCTCCACGCGGCGGCACGTACACCTTCCCCGCCTCCGGATCACGGCCTCCGATGAGCTTGCCCTCCTGCAGGCCGCGGAGGTACGCGCTGTAATGCTTACCTGGATTCACGTCGTACTCGAGATGAACAGGGCTCGGCAGGTAGGGAGCGATGGGCTCGAAGCAGGCGATGTCGCGAATGGTGCCGTGCTTCTCATCGGCCCAGCGCAAACGCACACGCATCCCGGTGTGCATCCGCTTGGCCTCTCCCGCGTCGACGGCATGGACCATCGCATTGTCCGCGCCGTCGATTTGAACGAGGGCCCACGCGAAAGGGCGTTCGAAGGGATGGCCCCTGCGTGGCTCCGGCACCCATGACCACGACTTCACCGTGCCAGACGGCCGCATCGGGACGAACTCGTCCGTGGTGGGCTCACCTTCTTCGTCGTATTCGAGAGGAGGGCAAAGCACACGACCGTCCGCCGTCTTGACGCCTTCGAGGACTTCGTAGCGCAGGCTTTCCAAGAAGCGGCCAACCACCGGTCCGGTGCTTCGAGTGTACGTGTATTCGAGAACGTACGGAGCAGAAAGAATCTCGCTCATGGTCTTGTCCCGTTGCGCCCTAGCCGACTAACCCTGAGGGAAGAACTTCTGCATCTTTTGCGCGAGGGCGATGTTGCCCTTGACCTTGAGCTTGCGGGTGAGGAACGCTTTGCGGCCGTCGAGGTCGCCGTTCGCCATCTCGACGAATTTCGCAGCGTCCATCATCACGTTCAGCGTCGGCTTCTCGACGCCGCCTGTCTCGACGCCTTTGAACTCGCCGTCGGCGATCGTGATGGTCCACTCGCCCCCACCTTCACCGGAGAGGGTGTACTGGATGGTCGCGTTCACACCCTTGGCCTGGTCGGCCAGGAAACGATCGGCAAGGGTGTCGAAGTACTCTGCTGTGTTGGCTACTTTGGCCATGTCCACCTCCCGGTTCCGGGTAGAAAAAGGTCCACTAGAAGTGAAACGTGTTCTATTTTGCCCGAGGCTCCGCGTCAAGCCGCCTGGCTATCGGAGCCGAAAAAACCCAGCGAAGGACGGACTGCCGGCTACTGCTGTTCGGGAGGCGGCACGATGGAACCGACCACGTGCAAGCCAGCCACGCACTCTTCGCCGACACGACGAGCCCAGACGACCCGCGCGCGCTTGAAGATCACCCGCCCTGTGTGGGTCGTGATGCGCAGGTCACAAAGCGCGCCGGTCGAGAGCCACTGGTCGAGAGCCACTTGGATCCCCATCGCGCTCACGTCCAACGCCGTCGCCTGCGTCTGAATTGGCGAGAGGATTTGGATCTTGGCATCGGACGCCCATCGGGCAGCCTGGCGCCGTTCATCGGGCTGCGCAGCGGGACGAACCTGCGACTGCCTGCGCCGCGGAGGAGGTGGATCTGAACCTTTTTTTGGGAGCTTGGAGCTCATGCTCGACCTGACTCTCAAAGGATGCCGAGCCGGTGGCGGTATGTCGACAAAGTCACCGAGTCCTGTGCGTCACATCACAGAGCACAGCTCGAGAGTGAGACTCGAAAATAGATTCAGTCCCCACCTGAGGAGTCAGCCGGGCTCATCCCAGTCGTTCGATGATGGTGACGTTGGCCTGACCACCACCCTCGCACATCGTTTGCAGCCCGTAGCGGCCGCCGGTGCGCTCGAGCTCGTGCAACAGCGTCGTCATGAGCTTGGCTCCAGTCGCGCCCAGTGGGTGACCGAGCGCAATGGCGCCGCCGTTTACGTTCACCTTCGCGAGATCGACGTCCAGCTCTTTCGCCCACGCGCAAACGACCGGAGCGAACGCTTCGTTGATCTCGACGAGGTCGATTTCATCGAGGCTCATTCCCGACTTCTCGAGGGCGTAGCGGGTCGCGGGGATCGGCGCCGAGAGCATACGAATCGGGTCTTCGCCCCGGACGCTCAAATGGTGGATACGAGCCCGCGGTGTGAGCTGGTGCTCTTTGAGGGCCTTTTCCGAGACGACGAGAAGGGCCGCGGAGCCATCTGAAATCTGACTCGCCACCGCAGCGGTCAGCCGCCCGCCCTCCATCAGGATTGGAAGCGCTGCCATCTTCTCGAGCGTGGTGTCGGCCCGAGGGCCCTCGTCGGCCGTGACGTCGCCGAACGGAATGATCTCACGATCGAAGCGCCCTTCTTTTTGGGCCTGTATCGCGCGCCGGTGGCTCTCGAGGGCAAACTTCTCGAGCTCCTCTCGCGAGAGGTCCCAGTCCTTGGCGATCATTTCGGCGCCATAGAACTGATTCACCGGCCTGTCGCCGTAGCGTTCGCTCCAACCAACCGACGTAGAAAACGGGTCGGGGATTCCGAGCTCCTTGCCGACGATCATCGAGGCGCCGATCGGAATCATGCTCATGTTCTGAACACCACCGGCAACGACGACGTCCTGCGTGCCGCTCATGACGCCCTGCGCAGCGAAGTGGACCGCCTGTTGAGACGACCCGCACTGGCGATCGACGGTCACACCAGGAACGTGCTCCGGGTAGCCGGCGGCTAACCAACAGGTCCGAGCGATGTCGCCGGCCTGGGTCGCGACCGAGTCCACGCAGCCGAAGACAACGTCGTCCACGGCGCCCGGGTCGACCCCGGTGCGCTCGATCAGGCCCTTGATGGCGTGAGCGCCCAGGTCCGCGGAGTGGACTTTGCTCAGGCCGCCCTTCTTTCTTCCAACGGGCGAACGAACTGCTTCAACGATGTATGCTTCCGGCATTTGATCCTCACTATTACGGTGGTTTTAGAGGGGTTGGAACTGCCCCGCAAGGGGCTGGTCCCCGAGCTCAAAGAACGTGTCGGCCGACCCGCTCGCGGTGGTGCGCTGCGTCGCCATGTGCCGCGGCCAGCGCCCAGGCGCGTTTCATCCACATATGCAGGTCGCATTCGATCGTGTAGCCGATCGCGCCGTGCACTTGCAGAGCTTGTTTCGCCACGAATTTTGCAGCCTGGCCTGCGTAGATCTTAGCAAGGGAGACGTCCACCTCAGCGTCACGGGCGCCTGTCGCGAGCGACCAGCCGGCGCGGTACACAGTCGGCCGCGCGAACTCTTGCTCGATGAGGGCGTTTGCGAGCCGATGCTTGATCGCCTGCTGTGCGCCGATCGGTTTGCCAAACTGCTCGCGGTCTTTGGCGTACTGCACGGCCATGTCGAGCATGCGGCGCGACAGCCCAACGAGTTGAGCGGCTGTCGCGAGCGCGGCGCGCTCCCGGCCCAGCGCGAAGAGAGCTACGGTGTTCACGTCTTCGCGCATTCGGTAGCTCGGGCTCGGCTCGAAGGCGACTTTGCCGACCTCGCGTGTCCGGTCGACGGACCGCTCGGGAACGACCGAGACTTCGTCGATCGGCAAGCAGTAGCCTGCCCCTCCCCGCTCCGCGATCAAGATGTCGGCGGATGCCGCGTGTGGCACCATCTCTCGATCTTCGAACGAGACGACGATTCGCGCCTCACCGGCAGCAGCGAGTCCAAGCCAGCGCTCCCTCTGTGCGTCGGTGCCCGCTGCTTCGAGCAGGGGGATTCCAACTGCCGCCGTATCGACGATCGGACCGGGCATCGCCGCGTAGCCGGTCTCTTCCAAGGGAAGCAAGAGGTCGAGCTCGCTCATCGACATGCCGCCGGCCCCTTCGGACGCCGTCATCCCGATCAAGCCGGTTTGCGCGAGCGTATTCCACGCCGAACGAGCCCCTTCGGTCTTTCCTTCCCAGGCGTCGCGCACGACCTCGGGCGAGCACTCGCGCCGCAGGACATCGCGAACGGTATCGCGCAGCATCTTTTGGTCATCGGTGAATGCAAAACGCATGATTTTACTTCCGCGGAAGGCCGAGGACGCGCTCCGCGATGATGTTGCGTTGGATTTCGTTCGTGCCCGCATAGATGGGCCCGGCGAGTGCGAACTGGAAACCCCTCATCCAATCGCCGGCATCGACAGCGCTTGGCGAGGCTTCGTCGAGCTCGAGGGCATCACCGATGATCGCGAGCGCGGTTTCATGCGTTCGCACGTCCATCTCCGACCAGAACACCTTGTTCATGCTCGAGTCGGGCCCGATCTCTTCGCCCTCGGCCATGCGAGTGACCGTCTGGTAGGTAAACCAGCGGTAGACCTGCGCGTCCATCCAGGCCTGAATCACTTGATCGCGAAGAACCGGATCGGAGCGGTCGCGGAACCGATGATAGAGGTTGACCAAACGAGATGCGATCGCCATGAATCGGCCGGGGCTCCGAAGGCTCAAACCTCGCTCCGAGCTGGTGGTCGCCATCGCGACCTTCCATCCGTGATGCACTTCGCCGAGAATCTCCGTCTCGGGCACGAAGACATCGTCGAGAAAGATCTCGGCAAAGCCTTCGTCGCCGTCGAGTCGATCGACCCCGCGCACCGTGACGCCCTCGGCGCGAAGCGGGAACATGAAATAGGTCAGCCCACGGTGACGCGCCTGGTCAGGGTCGGTACGGAAGAGGCCGTACGCCATGTCGCAGAAAGCCGCGCGGGTAGACCAGGTCTTCTGGCCGGTCAGTCGCCAGCCCCCCTCGACTCGGCGCGCCGTGCTCTTGAGCGAGGCCAGGTCGCTGCCAGCGTTCGGCTCCGACCAGGCCTGCCCCCAGGTGACATCACCGCGCGCCATCGGCCGAAGAATTCGGCTCTTCTGCTCGTCGGTACCAAATTCGAACAAAGTCGGCGCCAAGAGAAAGATGCCGTTCTGGGTGACACGGCTCGGGGCACCAACCCGGTAGTACTCCTCTTCGAAGATCAGCCACTCGAAGAGCGTAGCCTCCCGCCCGCCGTACTCCTTCGGCCAGGACACCGCGGCCCAGCCTGCGTCGAAGAGCTTGTTCTCCCAGTTCAGGTGCAGTGCGAAACCCTCTTTGGTGTCGCCCGACGGAAGACGTTGTGAAGGCACGTTGGCCTCGAGCCAAGAGCGGCACTCGCGGCGAAAAGCGTTCTCCGAATCGGTGAAGTTGAGATCCATTGCTGCGGCTCAGGCGCCCAGGCCTTCGAGCGTTGCCTCAGCCTCGGTCATGATGCGTCGAAGGAGCTCGGCGACGCTCGGAATCTCGTCGATGACCCCGGTGATCTGGCCTGTCGGCAGAATGCCCGCCTCGACGCGCCCATCTACGATCGAGGCCTTAGTCAACATCGGGGCATTCGCCGCCATGGCTAGCTGCGCCCAGGTCAGCTCTTGGTTCTGCTTCATTGCGAGCCCCTCCTCGAGAAGCTCGGGGAGCGAAGTGCCGGTGACCCTCATGAGCGACAAGGCGTTGAGCGCCGCGCGCGGGAACCGAGTCAGCGGGTTGGCCTTTTCGAGCTGGTCGATGAGGAGAGTTCGAATGACCCGCTGGGGGTAGCCGTCTACTGCCTTCGTCACGACGGTGCCGTTGGCCTTGGTGTCGAGGTAGATCCGCTTGACGTGCTCCGGCACCTGGCTCTCCTTCGTCAGCAAGAAGCGCGTTCCCATTGCGATCCCCGCGCCTCCGAGTGACAAGGCTGCAACGAGGCCGCGGCCGTCGCGGAAACCGCCGGCGCCCACGACGGGGATGTCGACCGCCGCCGAGACGTCTGGAAGCAGAATCGAGGTAGGGATTTGTCCGGTGTGGCCGCCCCCCTCCTGGCCTTGGGCGATGACTGCGTCGACTCCCCAGGCTTGCACCTTCTCCGCATGGCGACGAGCGCCAATGGTCGGCATGGTGAGCACGCCTGCGTCCTTGAGCGTCTTGATGACACGCTCACCGGGCGCCTGTGCGAAGCTCGCGACCTTCACCTTCTCGTGGATGAGAAGCTCGACCCTCTTCATGATATCGGACTGATCGGCACGCATGTTGACGCCGAAGGGTTTGTCGGTGCGGCTCTTGACCTTCGCGATCGACTCTTGAAGCTCCCGAAATGTCATCGTCGCAGCGGCCAAGATGCCGAGACCACCCGCCCCGCTGGTCGCTGATGTGAGGCTCGCGCCCGACACCCAGCCCATGCCGGTCTGAATGATCGGATAGTCGATGCCAAACATGTCGCAGATGCGGGTGTGAAGAGCCGACTTCGTCGTCTTGGGCTTGGTCGCGTTCGTGGCTTTGGTTGCCTGCGCAGCGGCGACCCTGACCCGAGGCTTGCTCTTGGGCGCCTTGGCTTTCGGCTTCGCTTTGGGAGCAACGGACGCGCGCTTCTTTCGGGTGGTCTTCTGGGTACGTTTGGCCTTCGGCGCTTCGGATCTTGCCGGTGCTTTGGTCGTCCGCTTCGCTTTCGGCGCGGCCGAAGCGCGCTTCTTGGCGGGAGCCTTCGTCGTTCGCTTGGGTTTTGCCTTCGGCGCAGCGGACTTCCGCTTCTTCGGGGCAGCCGGCTTTCGCTTCTTGGCGGGAGGCTTCGTCGTCCTCTTCTGAGCACTCATTCTACGACTTCTTTCCGGGCGTACCCTTGCGGATCGAGCTCGCGCAGGACGCCAATTTGTTCTGGGGTCGGGACCGGGGTCACGTCCAGCCCATCGGGAATGACCAGCTCGAAGCCGGTGTTGTCGAGCACCCGCTCGAGCTCCACGCCGGGATGCAGCGTCACCAGGCGCATTCGGTGATCGGGAGTGTTGAAGTCAAAGACGCCGAGGTTGGTCACGACGCGCCGAATTTCATGGAAGCGCCTCCCGTTTGGACCCAGTGCAGCGGCGCGGTCGTATCCGACCCCACTCACCATGTCGACCTTGGCCACGAGAGCGCGGTCGTTGTGATTCGGAACCCAGTAGCTGGTCACGTGGTTGATCGTGTTGCCAGGCGCTCCCCGTACGCCCAGAAGCTGTGCCTTGGGTTTCTCCCATCGGCCGATGCACGCGATGTTTTGGTTGCCGAATTGATCGATTTGGGATGCGCCCATCATGACGTGACGGCGTCCCCACCACAGCGTGTCGAACACGGCTCCAAATGGCATCCAGCCTTCGACGTCACCATCGCTTGGCGCGGCGCCGAGGGGGAGCACATTGCGGAGCAGCAAGTTGAACCCATCGGTCATCAGCAAGTCGGGCTCGAACGTCGACTTCGCAAGTCGGGCGCCGAGGCTCGGGCTCGTTCCCATCGCGCTGACCATGATTTCACCGTCATTGCGAAAGCACTCTGCGATGGCGAGCGCGCAGACGTCCGCGCGCGACACTTCGTCGTGGCTCATCTGGACACCGCGTTCTGGTAATCGGACTCGGTCACTTCCAAGTACTTCGCTCGAAACGCCTTCCAGGCCTCTTCGTCTTTGGCGGTCGCCGCGTACTCCCGTTGGAGCTTCTCGTCGCGCGCATAGTCGGGCGGGCACTCGGTGAAATGCGCGCCGCCCGGCGCTTCGACCACGCCGCTCACCATCATGCGATTGATGAGCAGGCTCTGAAGCGGACCGCCAGCCACCAGCTCCTCCGTCGATACGATCTTCTCGCAGCTCATGAATGCCTTGTTCGCCGCCATACAAAAGAGGTTGTCGAAGTACGGGTCACGGCCCAGTGCCTGGCCGTTTCCCGCGGCGTCAGCGCGATTCATGTGAATGAAGGCGACGTCGGCCTTGAGCGCCGGCACGGCGACGAGCTCTTCGCGGTCGTCGTAGGGCGACTTGACGGTTCTGAGGTGCGGGTTGATTTTGAGGACATCGGAGCCCAGCCCCGCCCGCGTGGGTAAAAACGGCAGCCGCTGGGCCGCAGCTCGGAGCCCAAGCAGAAACATTCCCTCGTCGAGCTCTACGGCCTCGAGTGCTCCGTTCTGCCGCGCTTTTCGAAAATGCGGCTCGAGCGGGATCGAGTCCAGCGACACGAAACCGTAGACGGCCTTCTTCAGCTGCCCGGTCGCGCAAAGGATACCGATATCGGGACCGCCGTAGGAGACGACCGTCAGATCCTTCACGCCTCTACGGACCAGTGCTCGCACGAAGGCCATCGGCTTGCGCCGCGAGCCCCATCCCCCAATCCCGATGGTCATGCCATCGGTGACCTCGGCAACGGCGTCGTCCACCGTCATGCGTTTGTCCATTACGAAGCTACCTCACTTCTTATCGGTGACGGGGTCGCGCTTGTCGACGAACGCGTCACGCGCCTCGTCCGCCACGCCGGCCAAGTTGAGCTCGAATGTGAAGCCTTGCTCGAAGCGATACGAACGATTCACGTCGACGGGATCGATGTTGTTGAGACACTCCTTCGCCGCACGGACGACGCGAGGAATCTTTTTCGTAAACGCGCGCGCAACGTCTCTCGCCTTCTCCGCGAGCTGATCGGCTTCGACCAGGGCGTAGACCGAGCCCCAGCTGTGGAGCTCCTCCGCCGTCGCAGGCTCACAGGTGAGCACCATGGCTCGCATTTTGAGCGCGGGAACGAGACGAGCGAGGTGAGTCGCCGCGCCGAGTGCGCCCCGATCGACCTCCGGCAAGGCGAACCTGGTCCCCGTGGCGGCGATCAGGATATCGGAGTTGCCGGCCAGCCCAATTCCACCGCCGACGCAGTAGCCGTGCACCGCGGTGATGACCGGGACCTTGCACTCGTACACCGCTTTGAACGATTCCCAGCAGCCGCGATTGGCGCCGAGCAGCGCATCGAACCCCTCGGTCTCCTGCATCTCCTTGATATCGACGCCCGCGTTGAAGCCTCTGCCTTCGGCCCGCAGGATGACGGCGCGCGTCTCGGGGTCGTTGCCCGCTTCGGTGATTCGCTCCGCCAGCTCGAACCAACCCGCCACGGGAACGGCGTTCACGGGAGGATAGTCGACGACGATTTCGGCAATTCCATCAATGATTCCGTATGAAATGCCCACAGCGCGTCCCTTCGAAGCAGGGCCGAAGTGAAACGCGTTTCAGTCCGCCGGTCAAGCCGACGAGAGCGCGCTCAGCGAGCCAGTGTCTGAAGGAACCCCTCGATTTCGACGCTGACGGGCTGTCTCATCCGCCGGAGCTCGGTCCGCACGGCCTCCGCGGCGCTCGCGGCATCCGGCGTCGTGATCGTGCGAATAGGTGGCTTTCGGAACCGGTACACGACCCGAAGCACAGCCCGGTGGATCGATTCCGGAACGACGACGACCAACGAGTGGTCGCTGCGTACCAGGGCCTCGCGACGCGTGACCAACCACTCCGCCAAGGTTTGACGATGGCGGGCCGCGATCACGCCCGCGCCTCGCCTTTGCAAGACCAGCGCAACGAACGGAAGCTCACGCTGAAGGTGCGAATCCGCCGAGTCGAGCATGAGGTCAACCTCGTGGTTCTCGACGAGCCGCGGCTGCTTCATGTTGTAGAAAACGACGGGGAAGAGTCTCCCGTCGACGCCCAGGCGGTCCGACTCGTAGGTCGGGCGCGCACGCCAATCCCAGTCCATTCGATAAGCCAATCTCTAAGAAACAAGTGTCGCGAAAACGTAAGTGAGGAATCCTCATAAAACTGAGGGTTCCTAAGAAACGGCGGGAGCATGAAGCCATAACACGTCGCGTCAATCCCAGAACGCGGGTGAAATATACCGTGACCCGTTGTCCTCTGTTGCCCAAGCTCGGGGATGGCGATATCACGGGCGCCATGGTCGAGACGATTCCAGAAATGTTGGAAAATCAGGCCGAAACCCTTGGTAATCGGTCGGCCATCGTAGACGGCGCCATGACCCTGAGCTTCGCCGAGCTTGCCGAGCGGGTGGACGAGGCGGCCCGGGCCCTAATCGCCGCGGGCATTCTCAAGGGCGATCGAGTCGCCATCTGGTCGCCGAACAGCTGGGAGTGGATCGTCTGTGCCTTGGCCATTCATACGGTCGGCGCGGTCTTGGTTCCAGTCAACACCCGATACAAAGGAATGGAAGCGGCGTACCTGCTCCGAAAGAGCGGCGCGAAAGCTCTGTTCACCGTGACCGGCTTCCTCGACGTCGACTACGTCGCGCTCCTAGGCGAGGCCGGGGCAGACCTTCCGCAACTCGCGCAGATCATCGTGCTGCGCGGGAACGCCCCCGAGGGCACACTGAGCTACGACGCGTTCCTCGAGCTCGCCTCGGAGGCGCCGTCGAACGCGGCGGCCGATCGCGCGAGCGAGGTCCGACCCGACGATCTTGCGGACATCCTTTTCACGTCAGGCACGACCGGCAAGCCCAAGGGCGCAATGTGCACGCACGCACAGAACCTGCGCACCTTCGATCAATGGAGCTCGATCGTCGGGCTTCGCGAGGGTGACCGATATCTGATCGTACTGCCGTTCTTTCATAGTTTTGGGTACAAGGCGGGCTGGTTTTCCGCCTTGATGCGCGGCGCTACGGTGTTTCCGGAAGCGGTCTTCGACGTCAACGTGGTGCTTCGACGCATCGAGCAGGATGCCATCACCATGCTCCCGGGGCCTCCTGCGCTCTATCAGTCCATGCTGCTCCACCCCGATCGTTCGCGCTTCGACATCTCGAGCCTACGCCTGGCGGTCACTGGCGCAGCCGTCATCCCGGTGGAGCTGATCCATCGCATGAAAGACGAGCTCGGCTTCGACACGGTGATTACGGCCTACGGACTGACCGAAAGCTGCGGGGTCGTGAGCATGTGCCGACTCGACGACGATGCGGAAACCATCGCGACGACCAGCGGGCGGGCGATCCCGGATGTCGAGGTTCGGATCATCGACCGGGAAGGCAAGGCCGTTCCGGCGAACCAGCCCGGCGAGATCGTCGTTCGCGGCTACAACGTCATGAAGGGCTACTTCGATGCGGATGACGAAACCAAAAGAGCCATCGATGCAGAGGGCTGGCTTCATACCGGCGACATCGGAACCATGGACGAGCGGGGCTACCTCAAAATCACCGACCGCCTCAAAGACATGTTCATCGTAGGCGGCTTCAACGCCTACCCCGCGGAAATCGAAAACACTTTGCTGCAGATGCCGGGCGTGGGTGAGGCTGCGGTCATCGGGGTGCCGGACGAGCGACTTGGCGAGGTCGGGATGGCCTTCGTCGTCCCAGCGCCGGGTCAGGCGCTTGCAGCCGACGCAGTGATTTCCTGGAGCCGGAAGAACATGGCGAACTTCAAAGTCCCTAGGCGCGTCGAGATCGTCGAGGCGCTGCCTCGCAACGCGACCGGCAAGGTGGTGAAATTCAAGCTTCGGGAGCTGGCGCATGGCTGATTTCCCAGAGGGCGTAGCGCTGGTCGTCGGAGGGAGCGGTGGTATCGGGAGCGCGATCGCGCTTGGGTTTGCGGCAGCCGGGGTTCCGCTCGCGATCACGTACCGCCACCACGAAGATGCAGCGGTCGCGGTCGCAGAACGCATCCGTGCTGGAGGCGGCCATTGCTCGATACACCCGATCGAGCTCGGAGACCTCGACTCCGTGGAGGCCTGCCTCGATGGGCTCGTCGAGCAGCACGGTACGATACACAGCCTTGCGCACGCCGCCGGCACACACATCGAGCAGCCCTACATCAGCCAGCTCACGCCGGAACAGTGGCGGAACACGATGGAATGGGATGTGAACGGTTTCTTTCATGTTGCGCACGCGGCCCTCCCGCATCTTCGCAAGAGCCGCGGCTCCATCGTGTTCATCAGCTCGGCGGGCTTGAAACGATTTCCGCCAGGAGATGTGCTCTCGGTTGCACCCAAGGCCGCGATCGAGGCGCTCATGAGGGGCATCGCACGAGAGGAGGGTCGAAACGGCGTCCGCGCCAACATCGTCGCGGTGGGCGTGGTCGACGCGGGAATGTTTCCGAAGCTCGTCGAACGCGGTGAGCTTAGCCAGGAATGGATCGATGCGGCGACTCGAAACACGCCTCTTCGGCGTTTTGGGACTCCGGAGGAGGTCGCCGACGCCGCGGTATTTCTCGCATCGGCGCGGGCCCGCTATATTACCGGGCAAACCATTTTCGTCGATGGGGGATACACGTTGTAGGGCCGTTCGAGGCTGACTAAACTGAGCATGAACGCCATGGGCCAAGTGATCTTCGATGAGACCGAAAAGCCACTGATGCGCATGACGTACAAGGGGCTATGCGACGACGCCGAATGGGAACGGCACCTCGGCGTCATGAGTGAATGGGCGCGCCGCGGACAGGTCTACGGCGTGATCATCGACGCGCGTGATGTGGGTCGGGTGCCTGCAACGCAGCGCAAAGGCATCAGCGAGTGGATCGACCGTGATCGCGGCCATCTCATCGCAAACTGTGCCGGTGGCGCAATGATCTTCAGCAATGCGATTCAACAAGGCCTCTGGACGGCCATTTCCTGGGTGGCGCCGAGCCCAATCCCCGTGCGGATGTTTCGCGATACGCCTTCGGCCGAGGCTTGGCTGCGTGACCAGCTCCGCGAGAAGATGGCGCGCTGAGGCAGGGCACGTCCTTGAACGATCCCACGACATCCGCGACCAGCAGACTCGCAGCGGTCGAAGCACAGCTGCTCGCGCCGGGTGCGCCGTTTGAGCTCGCCGAAGAAGAAGTGCTTGGGGAGCGCGTTCGGGTGTTCGCCAAGCGAGCGCGCTCCCTTCGTGACGTCCTGCTGCGCGGCCGAGAGTTTGCGGGCGCCGAGTACATGGTGTTTCGATCTGGCGAACGGGAGCGACGCTACACGTTCGACGATCATGAAAAACTCGTGGCGAGCGCAGCCGCAGCGTTTGCAGAGCGGTTCGGCGTCGGCCGTGGAGACCGAGTGGCCGTTTTGGCGGCCAACTGCCCGGAATGGATCGTTTCGTTTTGGGCAAGTGTGAGCCTCGGCGCCATTTGCGTAGGCCTGAACGGTTGGTGGACCGAAGACGAGATTCGGTATGCGCTCGGCCACAGCAAGCCGAAGCTGCTGATCGCGGACGAGAAGCGGGCCGCCCGAATCAGCGGCGACCCCGGTGTACCGATGTTGATCGTCGAGGACGGGTTCGACGCGCTGCTCGGGGAGTATCCAAACGCAGAGCTCCCCAGGCAGCCCATCGACGAGAGCGATCCGGCGATCATCCTGTACACCAGCGGCACCACCGGCCGCGCCAAGGGCGTCGTTCACACGCACGGCAACGTGACCAACATGCTGATGGTCAGCTTCTTTCACGGCGCGCGGCTGATGATGGCCAATCCCAAGGCAGCCGAGCTTCCGAAGCTTGCCAACAGCATATTGGTGACGAGCCCGCTTTTTCACGTCTCCGGATTGCACTGCGCTGCGGTCACGGCGCTCGCGGGAGGCGCCAAGACGGTTTGGCCCATGGGGCGCTTCGACCCCGAAACGACGCTTGCTCTCATCGAACGCGAAAAGATTACGGGTTGGGGCTATACCGCCACCGTGCTTCACCGGCTGCTGAACCATTCGAAAGTCGGTCAATACGACCTGAGCTCGTTTCGCTCGGTCGGAGGCGGCGGGTCGCCCATCCCGGCTCCGCTGATCGAAAAGGCGCGCGGGCTCTTTCCCCAGTGCAGCCACACCATGGGCGTCGGCTACGGTCTGACGGAGGGCACTGCCTTCGCGACCCTGAACGTGGGCGAAGAGCTCAGCGCCGATCCGGCCTCGGTGGGTCGCCCGGTACCGGTCGTCGAGGTCGAAATCCGGAACGCACGAGGAAAGCCCGTCGAGGAGGGTGAAGAAGGAGAAATCCATCTGCGCGGACCTCTGGTGATGCGTGAGTACTGGGAAGATCCCGAAGCGACCCGTCACGCCATTGGTGCCGGGCGCTGGCTTCGTACCGGCGACATTGGACGGTTGCAAGACGGCAAGCTGTACATCGCTTCACGCAAGCGCGATTTGATTCTGCGAGGCGGAGAAAACGTCTATCCGTTTGAAATCGAGCAGCGCCTGGAAGCACACCCGGCAATTGCAGAGGCAGCCGTCATCGGCGTCGACCATGAAGAGCTCGGTCAGGTGGCCAAGGCTATCGTCGTCTGGGAGACGAACCAACGGCTCGGAATCGAAGAAATGCAGCGCTGGGTCGCAGAGGTTCTCGCCTACTACAAGGTTCCGAGCGAATGGGAGGTCCGCAGCGCCCCGCTTCCCCGCAACGCGACGGGAAAGGTGCTAAAGGACGCTCTGCGCAGTGCGCAGAATTTGATGTTCATCGAGGAGTAAGCCATGCCCGAAGCTGTGATCGTTTCAACCGCGCGGACACCCATTGGACGCGCATTCAAGGGGTCGCTCATCGAGATGCGCCCCGACGACCTAGCTGCCATCGCGGTGAAGGCCGCATTGGCGAAGGTGCCGAACCTCGACCCTGCGACCGTCGAAGACCTGATGATCGGCTGTGCCCAGCCTGCGGGCGAGCACGGCTACAACATGGGCCGGGTCGTGAGTCTGCTCTCCGGCCTCGATTCGCCTGGAACTACGGTCAATCGATACTGCTCATCCTCGTTGCAGACGATTCGCATGGCGGCTCATGCGATCAAAGCCGGTGAAGGCGAAGTGTTCATCGCGGCAGGCGTCGAGTGCGTCAGCCGATTTGGTCTTGGAAAGTCCGACGGCATGGACAACACCAAGAACCCCAGGTTCGCCGAGTCCGAGGCGCGCATGGCTTCGCTCATGTCTACCGACGGAGGCTACTGGGAGCCTGCGAGCGGCCTGCCCGACGTCTACATCACGATGCTTCAAACCGCGGAGAACGTTGCGCAGTACATGGCCGTCTCGCGACAGGAGCAGGACGAGTTCGCGGCGCTCTCCCAGCAGCGAGCCGAAGCTGCGCAAAAATCCGGTTTCTTCGACGCAGAAATCACGCCGGTCACGACGCCGAGCGGCAAAGTGGTCGCCACCGACGACTGCCCGCGCCACGGGACCACGGCACAGAAGCTTGCGGGGCTCAATCCTGTGCTCCTCGGTCAGCTGGGTGAGAAGGCGACAGTCACCGCTGGAAATGCTTGTCCGCTCAACGACGGCGCCGCGGCCGTCATCGTCATGAGCGACGCCCGCGCACGGGCGCTGGGCATCACACCCTTGGCACGCATCGTCTCGACCGCCGTCTCGGCTCTCAATCCAGAAATCATGGGATTGGGCCCCGTCGCCGCTACCAATCAGGCGCTCGACCGTGCCGGTCTCCGCATCAAAGACATCGACCTCGTCGAAATCAACGAGGCCTTCGCCGCACAGGTCGTTCCCTCGGCGCGCGAGCTCGGCATCCCCGTCCACAAGCTCAACGTCAACGGCGGCGCCATCGCTCTCGGCCACCCGTTTGGCCAAACCGGCGCTCGCATCATGACGACGCTGATTCACAACCTGCAGTCGCGCGACGGCCGGTACGGCGTCGAGACGATGTGTGTTGGCGGCGGCCAGGGCATGGCCGCGGTCATCGAACGGCTTGGCTGAGCTGGCCGAACGCTTGGACCACGCAAGAATCGAGATTGGAACCCGGCAATTCTGGTGCGTAGCGGCCGCTTCGGTTGCTGTGCTTCTGCCGTTGAACTGGAGCTGGCACGTCTGGGGGCGGCAGATGCCGAGCTCGATCGCGCTCTACATCGTTGCCGGCAGCCTGTTCTACTTCGGTCTACTTCGCTTGCTCACGGGCATTCGCTTCTCGGACGTTTCTCATGAAGCCCGGTTCGTCGTGATCAGCTCGATGCTCCTGCTCATCCTTTTTTTGGCGTTCGGTCGTTCCAATACGTACCGACTGCTTTTCGAGCGATTTGTCCCGGTAGGGGTGCGAACTCCGTTGTTCGGGTTTGCGTATTTCGCGACCTGCAGCGTAGTGCTACGGCTCGCAGTTCCGTACCTGCTCCTCCGCTTCAGACTCCGACAGCGGCCTGCCGAGTACGGCTACGTCGTGCGCGGGGGGACGCGGATGCGCTGGGTCTATCTTGGCCTTTTCGTCGTGATGGTCCCGCTGGTCTTGTGGGCATCGGCCCTGCCCGAGTTCCAAGCGAGCTACCCACAAACCCGCGGCATCGTCAGCGGCACCGAGGCATCGATCCGCTTGTTCATCCTCTACCAGGTCGCCTACTTCATGGTCTTTCTCTCGGGCGAGAGCTTTTGGCGTGGCTTCATGACCTTCGGCCTCGGCCGAGACCTCGACGTGAGCGCCCTTCCCTGGATGGTGATGATGTACAGCATCGGCCACTACGGAAAACCGATCCTCGAGGTGAACGCCTCGATCCTCGCTGGGTTCGTCCTCGGCTACCTCGCGCTCCGGCACCGCTCCTTCTTCCTAGGCGCCCTCCTCCACTGGTCCATCGCCCTCACCATGGACCTCGCCGTCCTCTACCAGCGCGGCATCACCTGGAATTAGGGGACACGCTCCACCCCAAATAATCTCACGTTTTCAAGGACTTAAGGCCCGCACCGCGAAAACCCAGGTCCGAGCGGGTTTTCGCGCTGTGCGTCCGAAGCATCGGGAACCATGCAGGTTTTAGAGAGGGAGCGTGTCCCCTTGCAGAAAGTGAAACATGTTTCAGTCTAAGGTCGCGTGTTGGAGGTTAATCGGCAGATTTTGTTGAGGAAGCGACCGGTTGGGGTGCCGGCGATTGGGGATTTCGAGGAGGCGGAGGCTCCGCTAGGCGTACCCGCGGCCGGGGAGGTCTTGCTCAAGAACCTGTACCTTTCGATCGACCCCGCGATACGCGGCTGGATGAGTGAGGCGAAATCGTACCTGCCTCCGATCGGGATCGGCGAGCCGATTCGGAGCGGAGCCCTCTCCGAGATCATTGAGTCCAAAGCGGAGGGCTGGTCGGTTGGGCAAGTCGTGCAGGCGTTAGCCGCCTGGGAATCGTACAGCGTCGTCTCCTCTCGAATGCTTCACGGCAATGTGAGGACGATCGAGGGGATCCCCCTCTCTACGATGTTGAGCGTCCTCGGTGGAACCGGGCTGACAGCATACTTTGGTTTGCTCGCGGTCGGGAAACCAACAAAAGGCGAAACCGTGCTGGTGTCTGCCGCCGCAGGTGGGGTCGGCTCGATCGTCGGCCAGATCGCAAAGCTCGAGGGGTGTCGGGCCGTCGGACTGACGGGCAGCGATGAGAAGTGCTCCTGGCTAACCGACGAGCTCGGTTACGATGCCGCAATCAACTACAAGACGACAAACCTGCGCCCCGCCATGGATGAGGCCTGCCCAGACGGCATCGACGTATTCTTCGACAGCGTCGGCGGGGAGATACTCAACACGGCGCTGACCCGTCTCAACCACCACGGCCGGGTGGTGGTTTGCGGCGCGATCTCACAGATCAACGATGCGAAGCTTCCACCCGGACCAAGCAACTATCTCCGGCTCCTGGCGAAGAGCGCCCGCATGGAGGGCTTCACTACCTTGGATTTCGCTTCCCGATACGACGAGGCACGGGCAGATCTCGCGCGATGGATCCGCGAGGGCAGGATTCGCTATCGCGATGAAATCGTCGAAGGTCTGGACGAGGCTCCAGCTCATCTGCTTCGGCTGTTCAGCGGTGAACATCGGGGGAAACTGTTGGTCAAGCTGGCCGACGCAGAGGTTTGAGAATGACTGGCATTTGTGATGGACGGGTAGTAATCGTAACCGGCGGAGGTCGCGGCATCGGCCGTGAGCATGCGCTCGAGCTCGCGCGACAAGGCGCGAAAGTCGTGGTGAACGACCTCGGCGTGAGCAACAGCGGCGAGGGCGGCGGTCACGGGCCGGCGGACGAAGTCGTTCAGACGATTCGCGACTCGGGCGGAGAGGCCGTGGCCAACGGGGCGGACGTCGCGGATTGGGCACAGACCAAGGAGCTCGTCCGGCAAGCCATCGACGAGTTCGGACGACTCGATGCAGTGGTCAACAACGCAGGCTTCGTCCGGGACCGCATGTTCGTGAGCTGTAGCGAAGAGGAATGGGATGCGGTGATCCGGGTTCACCTCAAGGGGCACTTTTGTGTGTCTCGGCACGCTGCTGCGTATTGGAGAGGGCTCGTCAAAGCCGGGGAGCAGGTCGATGCGCGTATCATCAATACCAGCTCGGGCGCCGGAGTCCTCGGGAGCGTCGGTCAGTCGAGTTACTCTGCGGCGAAGGCGGGCATCGCAACGCTGACTCTCGTGCAGGCCGCCGAGCTCGGTCGATACGGCATCACGGCGAACGCAATTTGCCCGATTGCGCGGACCCGAATGACCGAAGGCGCGTTCGGCGATGCCATGAAAGCGCCCGACGAGGGTTTCGACGAGAACGACCCAGCCAATGTCTCGCCCTTCGTCGCCTGGCTTGCAAGCTCGCAGTCGCGCGACGTCACGGGGCGCGTCTGGGAGGTCTTTGGCGGCACGGTCACAGTCTTCGACGGCTACCGGCGTGAGCAGACGATGACCATCAGCAAGCGATGGGATGCGGGCGCGCTGGGAACGGCGGTCGATGAGCTTCTATCCAAGGCGCAGCCACCGGTCAAAGTGTACGGAACATGAGCAACCCCTTCGACTTCGTCGGTAGAGCCATCCTGGTCACGGGCGGGAGCCGGGGAATTGGCCGGGGCATCGCTGAGGCGTTCCTCGCAGCAGGCGCCAAGGTCGCCGTGTGCGGGCGCACCGAGCCCGACGAGCTCCCAAGCGCTGGCGGCAACAAAGTATCGTTCGTGAGCGCCGACGTGCGGGATTCGAAACAAGTGGAAAAGATGGTTGACGAAACCGTCGAACGTCTCGGGCAGCTCGACGTGCTAGTCAACAACGCCGGAGGCGCGCCCTTCGCGGAAGCAGCGACGGCCTCTCCGCGGTTCTCGGAAAAGATCATTCAGCTCAACCTCACCGCCGCCCTTCATTGCGCCCAGCAAGCGAACCGCATCATGCAGGCTCAGGAGTCAGGCGGTTCGATCGTCAACATCGCCAGCGTATCCGGGGTGCGGCCTTCCCCCGGAACAGCGGCTTACGGCGCAGCCAAGGCCGGGCTGATCAACCTGACCGGGACGCTTGCAATCGAATGGGCGCCCAAAGTGCGTGTCAATTCGATCGCGGCGGGGCTGATTCGAACCGAGCAGGCGCATCTTCACTATGGCGACGGGGATGGCATCGCGCGCGTCGCACGCACCGTGCCGCTACAGCGTCTCGGCACGCCCGACGACGTTGCAGGAGCGTGCATGTTTTTTGCCTCGCCTCTTGCCTCGTACGTGAGCGGGGCGAATCTCGTGCTTCATGGCGGCGGCGAAACACCCGCTTTCATTTCGGCCGCTAGCGTGAACCAAGGAGACTGAGGGGATGGAGTTTTCATTCTCGGAAGATCAGAACGAGCTCAGACGAGCCGCTCGACGCTTCTTGGAGGTGGCGTCCTCTGAGGCTCGTGTTCGGAGCGCAATGGAAACGGAGCGAGGCTACGACCCGGCAACCTGGGCGCAGCTCTCGGAGGAGCTCGCGTGGACAGCGCTCACCATTCCTGAGGAATACGGCGGCCTCGGCCTGAGCTACCTCGACTTGCATCCGTTGATGGAAGAGATCGGGCGCGCACTGCTCTGCGCCCCGTTTCTATCGACCGTTGGTTTGGGTGCCAATGCGCTCATGATCGGCGGGAGCGAAGCCCAGAAGGAGCTCTATCTCCCGGGCATTGCCGCCGGAGAAACGCGGGCCACTCTCGCCTTCGCAGAAACGAACGGCCGAATGGACGCCGCCGGTGTCGAAGCGAGCTACGTACGAAACGGCGCCGGCTACCTGCTCAGCGGCGCCAAGAGCTACGTGCTCGACGGGCACACAGCCGATCTCTTGATCGTCGCAGCGCGCTCGGAGCGGAGCGCGGGCACGGGTCCCCATGGCGTAAGCTTGTTCCTGGTGCCCAAGGACGCGGACGGGCTAAAACGCAAGTGGCTGCCAACGATGGATCAGACCCGGCGGATGGCATCCGTCGAGCTCTTGGAAGTGACGGTGCCCGACGACGCCCTGCTCGGCGACGAAGGAAAAGGTTGGTGGCTTTGCGAAAGGACACTGGACCTCGCCCGAATTGCGCTCGCAGCGGAGCAAGTGGGCGCCGCTGAGATGTGTCTTGAAATGTCGGTCGAGTACGCGAAGGTGCGCAAGCAGTTCGGAAGGCCGATCGGCTCGTTCCAGGCGATCAAGCACAAGTGTGCGGATATGCTGACGTTGGTGGAGTCGGCGCGATCCGCCGCGTTCTACGCGAGTGCTCTGGCGACGCAGGGTGGCGAAAGCCTCGAGGAGGCGGCGTCGAGCGCCAAGGCGTATTGCTCAGATGCCTTCTTTCACTGCGCCTCCGAAATGATTCAGATCCACGGCGGGATTGGCTTCACCTGGGAGCACCCCGCACACCTTTACTTCAAGCGAGCCAAGGCGACCGAGAATCTCTTCGGGGGCCCCGCCTTTCACCGCGAGCGAGTCGCAGCGCAGATGGGTTTGTGATGGAGATACAGCTAAGCGACGAAGAAGAGGCGTTCCGTCAGGAGGCGCGCGCCTGGTTGGAAGAGCAGCTCAATGGCCCCTTCAAAGAGCTGCAGGGCCGAGGCGCCTCCGGCGACCAAGACCGCTACGTCGAGGAGCGGGTGGCCTGGGGCAGGGTCATGGGCGCTGCTGGCTGGAACTGCATTGGCTGGCCCAAGGCGTTTGGCGGCCGCGGATGCTCGATCAAGGAAGAGGCGGTGTTCAACGAGGAATACGTGCGCGCGAACGGGCCGGGCAACGTTGGCCACATCGGCGAGACGCTTCTAGGACCGACCCTGATTCATTTTGGCTCGACGGAGCAACAGAAACGTTTCCTACCGCCGATTGTCTCGGGCGAAGAAATTTGGTGTCAGGGCTACTCGGAGCCCGGCGCGGGATCTGACCTGGCCAACGTCCAGACCAAAGCCAGATTGGTCGGTGACGAGTGGATCATCGAGGGCCAAAAAATTTGGACCTCGGGTGCGCAGTACTCGGACTGGTGCTTCGTTCTTTGCCGGACCGACCCAGAAGCCGCGAAGCACCGCGGCATCAGCTGCCTTCTCGTTCCGATGAAACAGCAAGGCATCGAAGTGCGCCCGATCCGACAAATGAGCGGGAGCGCGGAGTTCGCCGAGGTTTTCTTCGACGGTGCCAAGGCAGAAAAGAATCATCTCGTCGGCGGCGTCAACAACGGGTGGAAAGTCGCCATGGGCACGCTTGCCTTCGAGCGGGGAGCGTCAACGCTCGGTCAGCAGTACCTCTTTCAGAAGGAATTCGAGCAGGTCGTCGCTGCCGCACGAGAATCGGGAGCTGCAAAGGACCCCATCCTCAGGCAGCGAATCGCGAACGCCGCGATCGGCCTCAGAATCATGCGCGTCAACGCGCTTCGAATGCTGGAACACGAAGGTGCGGATCTGAACCGAGAAGCGCTGATCAGCAAGCTTTACTGGTCGAATTGGCATCGCGACCTAGGCAAGCTCGCGATGGATGTGCTCGGCCCGGAAGCCGAGCTGCTCGATGCGGCGCCGTATGAGCTTACCGCCATGCAGAAGTGGTGCCTGTTTTCACGGGCTGACACGATCTACGCGGGTTCCAATCAGATCCAACGAAACATCATTGGCGAACGAGGACTCGGGCTGCCGAAGGAGCCGCGATGAACAGCAAACCCACGTATGTCGGCGGCCACGGCCTGCTCAAAGGCAAGAACGTTCTCATCACTGCCGCGGCGGGGACGGGCATCGGCTTTGCGACAGCCGTTCGCTGCGCCGAAGAAGGGGCGTCAGGGCTGGTGATTAGCGACATTCACGAGCGGCGACTCGGGGAGGCAGCCGACAAAGTCGAGGCTGAAACGGGGGTGCGCCCCGAAATCGTCCTTTGCAACGTCACCAAGGAAGACGAAGTGCAGACGATGTTCGAGCTCGCAGTCGACAAGATGGGGCACGTGGACGTCCTCATGAACAACGCCGGGCTCGGCGGTTACGCAAAGGTCATCGACATGACCGACGATCAGTGGAACGTGGTGCTGGACGTGACGCTCAACGGCTGCTTTCGCTGCACCCGGGCTGCGCTCAAGCACATGATGCCGCGAGGCAAGGGCGCCATCGTCAACAACGCTTCGGTGCTCGGCTGGCGTGCGCAAGAGGGTCAATCGCACTACGCGGCTGCAAAAGCAGGCGTCATGGCCCTGACGCGCTGCGCGGCGATCGAGGCCGCTGAACGCAACGTCCGCATCAACTGTGTTTCTCCATCGCTCGCGATGCACCCATTCCTCGAAAAGGTCACTCCGCCGGGCCTATTAGAGGACCTGCAGAAACGCGAGGCGTTCGGGCGAGGCGCCGAACCGTGGGAAATCTCAAACGTGATGGTCTTCTTGGCCAGCGACTACAGCTCGTACATGACCGGCGAGGTGCTCTCAGTATCGAGCCAGCGCGCTTGACCTAGGCTCGCCTGCTCCTGTTTTGCCAAGCATCCGAGTAGCGCAGCATGTACGCGCGGATGAGCGGCGCGAGCATCCGAACGAATGGCCGGGTGAGTCGTGACTCCTTGCGCATTTGCGCGATGAACTCATCGAAGCTCGTGCGCTGGTAGTGCAATAGCGATTCGCTTTCGTCGGTGTTCAGCCAATCGCAGTAGTACGCGCCGCTCCCATACGCTTCGGGCGGAAAACGCCCTACCCCAGTCGCTTCAAACATTGCGCCGTAGAATTCGCGGAATGTGAGCCGGCACCTTTCGCCGCCTCCAATCATCAATGTCTTTCGAAGTGCTCCTCGACGCTTGATCGCTCGAATCTGCGCAAGGGCGACATCCTCCGGATGAATCCATTCGAGACGCGTGTCCGGGTTGATGCTGAAGAGCACGCGAAAAACGTCCGGCGAGAGATCACCGGCGGCTGCCCGTAGGCCCACCGACACGCCGATTCGAAGGATGACGTACGGAAGGCCCGACTCGCGGAGAAGTCGTTCGCACTCCGCTTTGTTCGACGTGTAGTTGTCGGTCGCAATGGCAGGGAGGTCGCCGGTGAGTGGCGGACCACCGGGCAGGCGGGGGCCGCAGACGGCCAGTGACGATGCGAAAACGATGATGGGTGGGGCCTTTTCGCGCCTGATCGCGGCGATGATGTTCTTCGTCCCTTCCACGTTGACCGCGTATGCGAGCTCGGGGTGAAGCTCGGAGGCTGGCGCCAGGACTCCGGCGTTGTGAATGATTGCGTCGCAGCTCGCGACGGCCGCGTCGACGTCAGCAGCGGACCGGATATCGCCCCAGACGATTCGTGCTCGGTCGGCGAAGCGCTTCGCGAGCCTTCGATTTCGTCGGTTCGGAACGTCGAAGGCGATCACGGAATCCCCCTCGAGCAAGAGGCGGTTCATGCCCTCGCGACCAAGGCGCCCGAAGGCTCCAGTGACGAGCACGCGCATGGGGGCAGGCTGACCTGCGGCAGCGCCCGCTTCAAATTGAAACACGTTCTTCTTCCTGGTAGGGTCGGCCGCGAATTCAAAAAGGGGACTGTCCCCTTTTTTGGTGGGAGTTGCGGATGAAGCTTGGTCTGACGCTTGGGTATGCGGGCCCTCAGTTGAACACGACCGTTCAGGGGCTCGTAGACATCGAGAAGATCTCCGAAGTCGAACGGCTTGGGTACGACTCGATATGGACGGCGGAGTCCTGGGGCAACGACGCGGTCACACCGCTTGCCTGGGTCGGGTCTCAGACGTCGACAATCAAGTTGGGCACCGCGATCATGCAGCTCCCTGGCCGCTCGCCTGCGAATGCTGCGATGACGGCAATGACGATGGACATCCTCTCGAACGGGCGCTTCATCATGGGGCTCGGAACGTCGGGCCCACAGGTCGTAGAAGGTTGGCATGGCGTGCCCTTCAACAAGTCACTCACCTGGCTTCGCGAATACGTCACCATCGTGAAGAACATCTTCGCGCGGGAATCTCCGCTCGAGTTCGACGGGATACGCTACCAAATTCCGTATCACGGCCCGGGCTCTTCGGGTCAGGGCAAGCCGCTTCGCAGCATGATACGCGCCAGAGCGGACATTCCGGTCTTCACGGGCTCGATGGCCCCGAAGTCCCAGGCGATGTCCGCCGAAATCGCGGATGGTTGCTTGCTGACCTGTATGCACCCGGAGCGCCCCGAAGTTCTAATGAAGAACTTCAACGAGGGGTTCGCTAAGGCCGGGAACGGAAAGGGCGTGGACACCTTCGACATCGCGCCCACAGTCGTGGTGATCATCGGAGACCCGGAGCACGCAATGATGCCTTGCAAGATGCAGCTCGCGCTCTACATCGGGGGCATGGGGTCGAAGAAGAAGAACTTCTACAAGGACTACCTAAGCCTCGTCGGCTTCGAGGAAGCCTGTGAAAAAGTCCAGGCGCTTTTCCTCGACGGCAAGCGCAATGAAGCCATTGCAGCCGTCCCCGACGAATTGGTCGACGCGCTCTACCTCGTGGGCTCGAAAGACCGAATTCGCGATCGCTTTCAGCGCTGGAAGGATTCGCCGGTAGGAACTCTGATGGTTGGTTCCCAGGACATGGACACGCTCCGCTTCATGGCTGAGCTCAACTCGTGAGGCAGCAATGAAGATTGGAATCGTAGGTGGAACCGGGCGCGAGGGTCGTGGCTTGGCCGTTCGCTGGGCCAAGGCAGGGCACGACGTGTTCATCGGCTCGCGCCAAGCGGAAAAGGGAGCGGCAAAGGCCGCTGAGTTCTCGGAGGAGTTTGGAGTCAGCATCCAAGGTGCCGACAACAGCGCAGCGTGCGAGTACGCCGAGCTCATCATCGTCACGGTGCCGTACAGCGCGCATCGACCCACGTTCGACTCGATCAAGGATGTCGTCGGCGAAAAGGTCATCGTCGACATCACAGTGCCTCTGCAGCCTCCCAAGGTTCGTTCCGTCAACTTGCCGGAAGGCCAAGCTGCCGCCTTGGAAGCCCGTGCCTTGCTCAACGAAGGCGCACGGCTCGTTGCGGCACTGCACCACATAAGCTCCGAACACCTCGGCGATCCCGAGCATACCTTCGACTGCGATGTGCTGGTCTGCGGAAACGACAAAGAGGCTCGCGCGATCGTGATTTCACTGGTCGCGGACTTGGGCCTTCGTGGCATCGACGCAGGCGTATTGAAGAACGCTATCGCCCTCGAGTCCATCACGCCAGTGCTCCTGCACATCAATCGCCGCTACAAGAGCGTGGGCTCGGGGATTCGTATTACGGGCATTCCGGAGACCGAATGAGCCGCGCCGACCCGGGTTCGGGCGACCTTCGCGTCGGGCCGGAGCTCTGGGTTCGCACCGTCGCCGGCGTACCAACGATCGAGGTAGGTGATGACCTTTACGAGGTGATCGTCTCCAGCCTCGAACGCGCAGAGATCGATCTTGCCGACGGTGACGTGCTCGTCGTCGCGAGCAAGATCGTCTCGCGTGCGGAAGGTTGTTTCGTTGATTTGGGCAGCATCGTTCCGGGCGATACAGCCGTTCAACTCGGCATGGAGCTCGAGAAGGACCCGCGCCTCGTCGAGCTGATCTTGCGGGAGAGCGTAGGCATCTCCAGGAAGACCAGCGGCGCTCTGATCGTCCGGCACCGTCTCGGTTTCATTTCGGCCAACGCTGGTATCGACTCGAGCAACGCGGCGCCCTCGGGCGCGCCACAGGGAAGCGGCCCCTGGGTGCTGACCTTGCCGCGCGATCCCGATGCGAGTGCAGCGTCGCTTCGCGGCAAACTCTGCGAACGCTACGGCTCGGAGGTCGCGGTCCTCGTTACCGACTCGTGGGGACGCCCATTTCGACGGGGAACCGTGGGATTTGCGCTTGGAGTTGCGGGGCTGCCCGCCGTATGGGACCGGCGCGGTGCGGTCGATCGCCATGGTCGCGTCCTGCAAGCCACGGAATCGGCCGTCGCAGATTCGGTGGCGGCCGCAGCAGATCTCGTCGCGGGGCAAGCCAACGAGGGGCGTCCGGTGACTTTGGTTCGCGGGCTGCATTTCAAAGCGTCACACGATTCCGCGGCAGTCTTGCTCCGAGATCCGGAAAACGACTTGTACGCATGACCGGCGGTTCTGAGAACGGTCTGTCTGTCGTCGCGCTGGCCGGAGGCGTCGGCGGCGCGAGGCTCATCGACGGGCTCGATCGCGTGCTCCCCCCAGGCTCGCTCACGGCCGTTGTGAACACCGGCGATGACTTCGAGCATTGGGGCCTCCACATAAGCCCTGATCTCGATACGGTCATGTACACCCTCGCAGGTCTTGCTCCCGAAGACCGCGGCTGGGGAATCGGCGGCGACACATTCGAAGTCCTGGGCGAAGCGAGGCGCCGCGGCGTCGACGACTGGTTTCAACTCGGCGACCGCGATCTGGTCACGCACCTCTTCCGAACGAAAGCTATGTCGGGAGGCAAGTCGCTCACGCAAACGACTGCAACCCTGTGCAAAGCCCTCGGAGTCGAGCGGCCGATTCTCCCGATGAGCGATGAGCCATGTCCTACGACCATCCTCACTAGGCGCGGCGAGGAGCTCGCGTTTCAGGAGTGGCTCGTGAAGGAGCGGGCGGCGCTTCCGGTGAGCAACGTCCGCCACGGGGGCAGCGGTGAAACGACCCGCTCGGTTGTCGATGCCCTGAACCTCGCCGATTTGATCGTGATTTGCCCTTCGAACCCTTACGTTTCGATCGATCCCATCCTGGGTTTGACGGGAATAAAAGAAGCGGTTCGGCTCAAGCCGACGGTTGCGGTGAGCCCGATTCTGGGTGGCAAGGCGGTCAAGGGCCCGCTCGCCGCGATGATTTCGGAGATCGACGGGCGCCCGCCTTCGGCCGAGGCCGTAGCGGCGCACTACGAAGACCTGCTCGGTGGATACGCTGTTCACCCGGGAGATTCCTTCGAGGCGCCCTACCCGACCCTCGAAACGAACGTACACATTCAAACCATAGATGATCGAGTACGCTTTGCCGGCGAGCTGATCGCGTTCGCGCGGAAACTGAAATGAGCCGCTGGGCGTTAGTTCCCATCAAGAGTTTCGACCGAGGCAAGTCGAGGCTCTCGGAAGTGCTGGGGCAGGCCGAGCGCGCCGAGTTGGCGCGCGGATTGTTTGAACACGTGGTGCGGGTCCTTCGGGCATCCCCGGACATCGACGCCATCGCCGCGGTGAGCGACTCCGCCCAAGCTCGGGAGCTCGCCGAGGGGCTGGGTGCGCTAGCGCTCGCGGATGCCCCAGGAAGCCGAGGCTTGGCCGAGGTCGTTGACGGAGCGCTCGAGGATTTGAAGGATCGCGGCGCGACGAGCGTGTTGATCTGTATGAGCGACCTCCCGGAGCTGACGGTAGACGGTGTTGCTCGCGTGGTGCGCCAACTCGAGGAAAGCGACGTCGTGCTGGTGCCCGACCTCGCGCAGCGAGGCACCAATGTCATCGCCGTCAAGCCGGCGACTGCCTTACCAAGCTGCCTCGGACACGAGGACAGCCTCGACCGACATCATGCCTGCGCGTGCAGACTCGGTCTCACCGTTCGCATTCAGATCAGCAGCACCATCGGATTCGACGTCGACCGGCCGTCCGACCTCGACCGACTACGGCGACGCTAGTTTTCTAGCGCCTGAGTCCGCAGGGACTAGACCGAGCGCGGCTCGTAGTGAAAGCGCGAGTCCATGGTCAGCGCATCGTACGAGCCAAACACTGCATCCGGATCTCGGATCGAATCGAGGGGCTCAATCGGGTCCTCATCGGGTGAGTCCCCGAACTCGCGGATCGTACCGTAGCTCGTATCGCGCTGCACCGGCACCCGCCCTGAGTCTCGAATGACTCTGCGCAAGGTCGCCGGGCTCATCAGCTGCCCATGGCGCGCACCAGCGGCCGTGGAGATGCTTTCATTCATCAATGTCCCGCCGAGGTCGTTCACCCCGCAGCCGAGTAAGAGCTGCGAGGTCCGAAGGCCTTCTTTGACCCACGACGCTTGAAGGTTTGGAATGTCTCGGCCGAGCATGAGGCGCGCCGTTGCGTAGAGCCGCAGCACCTCGTCACCCGTGGGCCCCGGACGAACCCCGGGCACCTGGCTCGCTGCGAAAAGCGGAGCCTCCTCGTGGACGAACGAGAGCGGAACGAACTCGGTGAACCCGTTTGTCTCTCGCTGCACTCTTCGCAGAAGGTCCATGTGGCGAATGCGGTCCTCGACGGACTCGACGTGCCCAAACATCATGGTCGATGTCGTTCGGATGCCCAGGCGATGGGCGGCGGTAACAACGTCGAGCCATTCGCGCGTCGTGATTCGCGTCGGTGAAATCGTCTTGCGAAGGCGGTCGTCCAGGATTTCGGCCGAGGTGCCAGGGAGGGTCCCTAGGCCGGCATCGAGTAGCTCCGTCAAATACTCCGCGTACGAAACGCGCTTGAGTGAAGCGCCGAATTTCACCTCCTCGGGCGAGAAGGCATGAATATGAATCTCCGGCGCGGCATCCTTCACCACTCGGCAGAGATCGATGTAGCTGTCGCCTGTGAGGTTGGGCGAGAGCCCGGCCTGCAGGCAGACCTCGGTGGCGCCCATCTCCCAGGCTTGAACTACACGCCGTACGACCTCTTCCTTGGGAAGGAAGTAACCTTGCTCCGAACGGACGCTGCGTGCGAACGCGCAGAACTTACAGTTCTTGATGCAGACGTTGGTGAAGTTGATGTTTCGGTTGATCACGTAGGTGACTCGGTCGCCCACTTGCTGTCGTCGGAGCTCGTCGGCAACCATGCACAGGGCCTGTAGATCGCTGCCCCGTGCACCGCTGAGCTTCACGCCGTGCTCGATGCTGAGCTCATCGCCGTCGAGGCTTTGCTCGAGGATCGCGCGAATCTCGGCCGTGACGCCCTGGAGACAGGTTTCGAGGGCGGTTGTCATGGCGTGGCAAGCTCCATCTGAAGCCGATCGATGCTCGGGCGAAGAGAGGAGTCGACGAAGCCGTGCGCTTCGAGGTGCTGAGGATATACCGGCAAGCGAGGTTCGAGTCTAAACCCTTCAGCCGCGCAAGCCTCGCGAAGTCGTTCGAGGTACGGCCAGGGATGCTGCGGGTTGATGTAGTCTGGGCTCACCGGGGAAATGCCGCCGAAATCGTTGATTCCCGCATGAATCAGAGTGGCGGTCGACGCCGGGTTGAGGTTGGGGGGCGCCTGAACGCTGACCTCGTCGTCCAGGATGAGTCGCGTCAACGCAACGGTGGCAGCGAGCCCATCGGCGCTGGGTTCACGGCTGTGCCCCATCGGTGTCTCGGGATGCGAGCGAAAGTTCTGAACGATGACCTCGCCGATATGCCCGTACGCGCGATGAAGACGCCGAATCGCCAGGATGGTGTCCACTCGCTCTTCGAGCGTCTCTCCGATTCCGACCAAGATGCCCGAGGTGAAGGGAATCCGAAGCTCGCCGGCTTGTCGCGTCATCTCGATGCGCTTGGCCGGACGCTTGTCGGGCGCTCGATGGTGCGGCATGCCCTTCTCACACAAACGCTCGCTCACGTTTTCGAGCATCAGGCCGAGGCTAACGTTCACGGGCTTGAGGGCGATCATGTCTTTGCGCGAAAGAATCCCGGCATTGGTGTGCGGGAGTAGTCCTGCAGCCAGCGCTTCTTCTGCAGCCCAGCGAAGATAGTCGACGGTTTGCTGGTGACCCCAGGAGCGTAGCAAGGCACGATAATCGCGAAAGCCCGTCTCGGGCGTGTCGCCGAGGCAGAAGAGGGCTTCGACACAACCTCGATCGCGTGCGCGATGAAGCCAATCGCGAACCTCCACCGGGCTCATCGTCCATTCACCGGGATCGCCCGGCGAGCGGCGAAACGAGCAATAGTCGCAGCGGTTCCGACAGAGGTTCGTGATCGGCAGAAACACCTTGGGCGAGTAGGTCAAGGTCTTGCCCCACGCGCGATCGCGCCTTTCACGCGCCAGCTCGCAGAGCGCGCCAGTGTCCATGGCGCTCAACTGATAGGCAGCCGGCTCAGTGACCGGGCCGACGCGCGCGCTCTCGAGAATCGAAGGCCTCGAGCTCATTGCATCTTGGCGATCACGGTGTCCGCAAATCGGTTCAAGCCATCGATTCGACCCTGTAGGTCCCCACCTACCATGGGCGTCCCGTACATGAGCCATGGCACGGTAATGATGTCCGTCACGCCGGCGTCTTCGAGACGCTTGAAGCCGTCCGCGTCCCAAACGTCGGTAACGACCGCCTGATATTCCATCGGCAGATGGCTGCGTCCGTACTCCTTTCGAAAGACCTCGATCTGGCGCACTAACTCGATGAGCTCTTTCGACTTGAGCATCGCCGACGACCAGCCGTCGCCGTACTTCGCTGCGCGTCGAAGCCCGGGCTTGCTATGGCCGCCGATGTAGATCGGGATCGGCTTGCTGGGCGCCGGGCTCATCTGAATCTTTCCGAAATCATAGTGCTCGCCGTGGTATTCGACCATTCCGCCTCCCCAGATGAGGCGGAGGATGTCCAGGCACTCGTTCATGCGCTTTCCGCGTGTCTCGAACTCCGTGCCGCACCATTTGAATTCTTCGGGCAACCAACCGAGACCGCAGCCGAAGCCAAAACGGTTATTCGAAAGCACCGCAAGAGAAGCGACTTGCTTCGCTACCAAAACCGGATGGCGCACGGGCAGCTTCACGACGCTCGTATAGAAGAAGATCGATTCGGTGGCGCCTGCCATCGCGGCCGCACCGACGATTGGCTCGATCCACGGTGTCTCGCCGTCCCACATTCGACTGCCGTCCTGAGTGTAGGGGTATGGCTTGCTGACCTCCTCGGAAAAGAAGATCGAATCTGGGAGGACGATGGCGTGGTAGCCGAGTCTTTCCGCCTCTCGAGCCACAGGCACGTACTGCTCCGGCGGCGCCATGGCGATGGACGCACTGAATTTCATCGGGCGAAGCGTAGCATAGGGGAGCCGTTGGCAAAGCCGTGTTCGCCAGGGATACGGCTCGCAGCCTCGTGTTGTTCGGCCCCTATGCCCGGTCTCGCGGAATTCGTGTGCCGATCACGCGCGTGACGTTGAGCCAGGCTAGCATGCGCGCCGACAAGAGCGGCTTCCCGGTGTTCATGAGCGCGACGCTGATGTCTCGATCGGGATCTGCCCAGCCCAGCACATTCGTGAAGCCGAGGTGTCCAAAAGCGTTGGCCGTACGTGGTCCGTAGAACCCAAAGCTTCGCAGGCCAAGCATGAAACCCATCGAAAGCGGGATCGGCATCATCAAAACTCTATCGACCTGCCCTGTGACCTGAGGCTCTACCGCGCGAGCGACGGTGCGCTGATCGAAAACCCGGACATCCTGATACGTGCCGCCGCAGAGAAGCGTCTCGAAGTAGCGTGAAATCTCTTCAGGGGTGGCGATCACGTTGGCAGCTGGGGAGGCCGCGGTCCGGAACCGCGGGTCATTGCCGAGCTCGACGAGCTCACGCATCGACGCCCCGAACGCGATGTGGACGAGGTTCTTGTATGGCCAAGTTGGCGTCGGCCCGGTGAAGGCGTCGACCGCAACACGGTCGAGGAGCTCAGGAGCGACCCCATAGTTGAAGTGCTCCATTCCGAGGGGCTCTCGAACTTTCTTCGTCAAAAACTCCCGTATCTCTTGGCCGGTTACCCGTCGAATGATCTCCCCCAAGATGTACCCGCTCGTGACGGCTTGATACGCCTGCACGCTGCCGGGTCGGTGGGTTGGCTCGAGATCGCAAAAGGCCCGAACGATCTCCTCTGGCCTCGAAAGCAGGTCGAGGTCGATCGCTTCTTCGGGCGTCGGCGGGATTCCGGCGCGATGGGTGAGAACGTCGCGAATCGTGATGCTGTGCTTTCGGCGTTTCGCAAACTCCGGAATGAACGTTGCCACTGGTTCATCGACGTGAAGCTGTTCCTCTTGCTGCAAGAGGTGAATCAGCATCGCCGTAACGGACTTCGAGCCCGAGAAGAAGTTGTACAGCGTGTCCGGCGTCGCTTGCACGAGCGGCGCACCTTCAGGGTCCTGGGGGCTGTTTCCGCGGGCGTGACCAATTGCGCGGTCGAGAATGATCTCGCCTCTGCGCCGAATGCAGATGGCAATCGCCGGGTGCAAGCCCGACTTGTAAAATCGAACGACGGCGCCCCAAATGGCTTCGACATCTTCGGCGCTAAGCCCGACGCCTCGCGGATCGGTTTCCCGGTGACTCCTGGTCGTGACCTCTTCTGGGTCGAACGTTCGAACGGTGACCGGCAGCAGGTCTCGGAGACGCGGTCGCTGCATCAACTCCCTCGCTGATAGCCGAGGTTAGGTTGAAGCCAGCGCTCCGCTTCGGAGACAGTCACTTCTTTTCGGCGCGCGTAATCCTCGACCTGCTCGCGATCGACGGGGCCCACCGCGAAGTAGCGGGCTTTGGGATGTCCTAAATAAAGCCCGCTGACGCTCGCAGCCGGATACATCGCAAAGTGCTCGGTCAGAGAAATCCCGATCTCGTCGGCCCCAAGCAGCTCCCAGAGAGCCGTTTTCTCCGTGTGGTCCGGGCAAGCGGGATAGCCAAAGGCCGGCCGAATGCCGCGGTACTTCTCGGCAATGAGCTCTTCACTGCTGAATCCCTCGTCGGGCTCGTAGCCCCAGTCGCGGCGCGCGCGCTCGTGCATCAGCTCGGCGAACGCTTCGGCCAAACGGTCGGCAAGCGCCTTCACCATGATGGCGTTGTAGTCATCGTGTGCGAGCTCGAACTCGTCGGCCAGCTCATCGGCGCCGATGCCCGTCGTGACCGCAAAGGCACCGAGATAATCCGCAGCGCCAGACGCGATCGGAGCCACGAAGTCCGCGAGCGATAGGTACGGTTGCTCATTGGGCTTCACCCCTTGTTGCCGCAGCATGTGGAACCGAAGCTTCTGTTGGGTCCGCTCCTCGTCGTCCCAAACGATGATGTCGTCTCCGTCCCGGTTTGCCGGCCAGAACCCATACACGGCGCGGGGCGTGAGCAGCTTCTCCGAAACAATGCGGTGCAGTAAAGCCTGTCCGTTTTCGTAGAGCTCTCGCGCGGCGGCGCCGTAGCGCTCGTTTTCGAGGATTTTGGGGAACTTGCCCTTCAGATCCCAGGCGGAGAAGAAGAGCGTCCAGTCGATGTACCTCGCAATTGCTTCGAGACTCACGTCCTCGACGATGCGACGCCCTTGGAACGCAGGTTTCGGCACCTCATCGCGTTTCCACTCGATGGGCATGTCGTTCTCTCTCGCCACTTCGAGGGAAACGAGCTCCCTGTTTTGCCGGTGCTCGAAAAGCTTGCGCGATTTCTCTTGCTCGCTTCGGTTCTTTGCGTCGACTTCGCTTCGTCGCTCGGGGCTCAGCAAGCCCGAGACGACGTTCACGACGCGAGACGCATCGAGGACGTGCATGGTGCTTCCCTCGTACGTCGGTGCGATCTTGACGGCCGTGTGCGCTCGACTCGTCGTCGCGCCACCGATGAGGAGCGGTTGTTTCATGCCGCGACGCTGCATCTCCGATGCAACGTAAACCATTTCGTCCAGTGATGGCGTGATCAGGCCGCTCAAGCCAATCACGTCGCAGCCTTCGGCCTTGGCGGTGTCGAGGATCTTCTCTGCCGGCACCATGACACCGAGGTCGACGACTGCGTAGTTGTTGCAACCGAGGACGACGCCGACGATGTTCTTGCCGATATCGTGCACGTCTCCCTTGACGGTCGCGAGCAGCACCTTGCCCTGCGCGGAGCGTTCCGTCTTCTCTTCTTCCATGAACGGCTCGAGATGCGCGACCGCCTTCTTCATGACCCGAGCGCTTTTAACGACCTGAGGCAGGAACATCTTTCCGGAGCCGAAGAGATCTCCGACGACGCCCATCCCGCTCATCAGGGGGCCCTCGATGACGTCGAGGGGTCGGGCATGCTTCAAGCGAGCCTCCTCGGTGTCGTCGATGACGTACTCGACGACGCCGTTGACCAAGGCGTATTCGAGGCGCTTCTCCACACTCGCTTCACGCCAGCTCAGGTCGTGCTTCTGCTGTCTTCCCCTGCCCTTGACCGTCTCGGCCAGCGCCACCAGCCGCTCGGTTGCGTCCGGACGGCGATTGAAAATCACGTCCTCGACGTGCTCCAGGAGCTCATCGGGAAGCTCCGCGTAGACTTCTAGCTGTCCCGCATTGACGATGCCCATGTCCATCCCCGCGGCAATCGCATGGTAGAGAAACGCCGAGTGCATCGCTTCTCGAACGCGATTGTTGCCACGAAACGAGAAGCTCAGGTTGCTCACCCCACCGCTGACCAGCGCGCCGGGGCACCTCTCTTTGATCTGCCGGGTCGCCTCGATGAAATCGATGGCGTACGCGTTGTGTTCCTCGATTCCCGTAGCGACGGCGAAGATGTTGGGGTCGAAAATGATGTCGGTGGGCGCAAAATCCGCTTTTTCGACCAGCAGCTTGTAGGCACGCGTGCAGATCTCTACTTTGCGTTCGATCGAATCGGCCTGACCCTCTTCGTCGAAGGCCATCACGACCGCAGCAGCTCCATAGCGACGCACTTGCCGCGCCTTGCTGAGGAAGTCCGCCTCGCCTTCCTTCATGCTGATCGAGTTGACGATCGATTTGCCCTGCACACACTTGAGACCCGCCTCGATGATAGTCCACTTGGAGCTGTCGATCATGATGGGCACGCGGGAGATCTCGGGCTCGGATCCGATGAGGTTGAGGAAGGTCGTCATCGCTTGCTCGGATTCGAGCATGCCTTCGTCCATGTTGATGTCGATGATGTTTGCCCCGTTTCGGACCTGCTGCAGCGCGACCGAAACAGCCTCCGGGTAGTCGCCCTCGGTGACCAGCCTTCGGAACTTCGCTGAACCGGTGACGTTGGTACGCTCTCCGACCAGGATGAAGTTGGTCTCGGGCCGGATGACTAGGGGCTCCAGTCCGCTGAAACGCGGATAATGCGCGTCTCGCTGAGGCTTTGGGCGCGGAGGCACGTCCTTGACTGCCTCTACGATGGCCCGGATGTGCTCCGGCGTCGTGCCACAGCAGCCGCCGATGACGTTGATCATTCCGTCGACGGCAAAGCCGCGCAAGAGCTCACTCATCTGCTCCGGGGTTTGGTCGTAGCCGCCGAATGCGTTTGGAAGGCCGGCGTTCGGGTAGCAGTGAACGTAACAATCGGCGACGCCCGCTAGCTCTTTCAAGAAGGGCCGCATCTCTTCTGCGCCGAGCGAGCAGTTGATCCCGACCGCCAGGGGCCGGGCGTGCTCCATGGACAAATAAAACGCCTCGACGGTCTGTCCGGATAGGGTACGACCGCTCTTGTCGACGATGGTGACCGAAAGCACGATGGGAAGCTGGGCACCCTTCTCTTGAAAAACGTCCTCGATGGCGCAGAGCGCAGCTTTTGCGTTGAGGGTGTCGAAAATCGTCTCGACGAGTAGCAAGTCGACTCCGCCGTCGAAGAGGCCCCGCACCTGCTCGGCGTAGGCTTCCCTCGCTTGGTCGAAGGTCAACGCCCGGTATCCTGGATCGTTGACGTCGGGGCTGAGGCTCAACGTCTTGTTGAGTGGACCGACCGCACCAGCGACGTAGCACTGTCGGTCCGAACGGCTGGCGGTCGCTTCTTTAGCAAGACGGGCGGCAGCAACGTTGAGCTCGTACACGACCTCCTCGAGACCATAGTCGGCCTGCGAGAACGCGTTCGCGTTGAAGGTGTTGGTCTCGATGATGTCTGCCCCAGCATCGAGGTACTCTTCGTGAATCCCGCGGATGACGTCCGGCCGCGTGAGCACCAGCAGGTCGTTGTTGCCCTGCAGGCTGCTCGGGTGGTCGACGAAGCGATCGCCACGGAAGTCAGCCTCTCCGAGGCCCGCGCGCTGGATCATCGTGCCCATCGCACCGTCGAAGAAGACGATTCGCTGCTCGAGCAATTTCTTCAGCTGGGCCATCAGCTTGTCGTCAGTCATTTGGGTCAAACCTCATCTCGGAGAACTCGCGTAATGACCTTAAAAGGTGGCATGCGCCCGTCGGTCAGCGCACGCCTACAAGGCTTGGGCGCGCGGCTCATCGCGGTGATATACTCCTGATGGGTTAAGCTACTATGCTTAGACGGGTTCGGCTGCAATGAATTCCAATCGATTGGCTTTTGGTACGGCTTGGGTCCGCTTCATGTTGGCCGCCTGCGGGATCTGGCTCGTCCCTCTCGTGTATCCGCCGATGGCTGCGCATCGCTGGGTGTTCATCGCCTACGCCGGGGTCGCGATCGTCGAGCAATTCTTGATCTGGCGAGACATCGCCAAGCCGTTGCGCCCGGTCCTCGGCGGAATTCTCGACATGGCCTTGCTGACCTTCATCGTTCAGCGCGTCGGCTCCTCGCGCACGGTCATGGTCGCGCTCTACTTCGTCGCCGCAATCGTGAACTCGCTGGTGGTGACACCGAGAATGGGGGTTCTGGTTTCGAGCATCGGGGCCGCGATGTATTCGGCGGTGGTCATGATGGAAGTTCGAGGCGTGCTGCCGTTTGCGCCCGATGGGCCATCCTGGATGCAGTCCGGGCGACCCAGCCCGGCCGACGGCTTTCTGCAGGCTGTCCTGGTCACGACACTCCTGATGTTTGGAACAGCGATCGTCGCGACGCTGATCCGGAAGATCAATCAGCGTGAAACGGAGCTGGTCATCGCCAACGAGCGACTCGGGGAGCTTTCACGGCAGGACCCGCTGACCAAGCTCTGGAATCGTCGACACATCTTGAGCCACATCGAACAAGGGCTTGCCTGGTTGAACCGCGGAAGGCCGATGGCTGTGGTGATGATCGACCTCGACCAGTTCAAGCGGGTCAACGACACCCGCGGCCACCTCGAAGGAGACCAAGTGCTCAAGAGCGTTGCAGAGGCACTTCGACGGTCGACGCGTGAGGTCGATGTCGCCGGCCGCTACGGCGGCGACGAGTTCGTCATCGTGCTCCAGGATACGAATCAAGAAGAGGGACGCGTGGCAGGGAACCGTTTCGTGACGGCGATACGTGAGGTAGGCATGAAGTTCGACCCCGTGAAACCGGTCACTGCGAGCGCCGGCTTGAGTATCGCCCGCCCAGGAGACACGGTGGAGGCCATGTTGAAACGAGCCGACGATTTCGCATATTCAGCCAAAGGCAAGGGCGGAAATCGCCTCTGTGGCTAAGCGATGACTGACAAAGTGCTGATCGCGGGTTGCGGCGACGTTGGAAACGCGCTCGCCGCGCGCCTCATCGCCGAGGGGTGCGAGGTCTGGGGTGTACGCCGTCGAGTCGAGGCGCTGCGCGAAGAGGTCCGACCCTGGCGCATCGATCTGACAGAGCCGCGCGGATTCGGCCGTCCACCGGCTGCTTTTGATTACCTGTTCTACGCCGCGAGCGCCGACCGACGCGACGAAGACCACTACCGCTCGATTTATGTCGACGGCCTTCGGGACCTTTTGACGGCCTTGCGAAAGGCGGCCTGCCCCCTTCGCCGTGTCTTTTTCACGTCGAGCACCGCGGTGTACGGCCAGAGCGCGGGGGAATGGGTCGACGAGACGTCGGCGACCGAACCGCAGCGCTTCAATGGGCGCGTCCTGTTGGATGCAGAAGCCATCGTGCGCGAAGCGCCCGAGGTTGGCATCAACGTGCGCCTGTCCGGGATCTACGGCTCTGGAAGAACGCGGCTCGTTCGAAAGGTCTGGAGTGGAGAGGCGATCGCCACCAGAGCTTGGACCAACCGCATTCACGTCGAGGACTGCGCAGGCGCCTTGCATCACCTGATGCGTGTCGAGGAGCCTGAGGGGCTCTACTTGGCTTCGGACGATGAGCCGGCGACGACCGCAGAGGTCGTGACCTGGCTCAGCGGCGAGCTCGGCGTGCCCGCGCCCCCCAAACCCTCGCCAAAGGATCAGGCAGAGCGATTGAACAAGCGGTGCCGTACCAGCAGGCTCCGGGACACCGGCTACCGCTTCGAGCTGCCTACCTTCCGCGAGGGCTATCGGCCTATCGTGCGCGAATTCCTAAGCGCACTTGGCTAGCTCGGTGCGTCCGAATGGTGCTACCCAGTTCGGTGCGTCCGAATGGTGCTACCCAGTTCGGTGCGTCCGAATGGTGCTAGCCAGTTCGGTG
>SHLP01000140.1 GCA_004283055.1 Deltaproteobacteria bacterium | reverse complement strand
GTTTTCTTCGATGTTGGTCCTGCTGGCCGACGGGAACGCTTCGTGCTTCATAGCGTCCTGTGAGTCGAGAACGAGAACGCCTCGCCGAAGATCGGCGCGGGGATGAGAAGTGGAAGCGCTGGGGGCCGTACTTGAGCGAACGCCAGTGGGGGACCGTGCGCGAGGACTACTCGGACCATGGGCACAGCTGGACGGCGCTGACGCACGATGACGCGCGGCGGCGGGCCTACCGGTGGGGAGAGGACGGACTGCAGGGCTGGTGCGACCGCCAGTGCAGGATTTGCTTCGCGCCGGCCCTATGGAACGGCAAGGACCCGATTCTCAAGGAGCGACTCTATGGGCTGGCCGGCCACGAGGGGAACCACGGCGAGGACGTCAAGGAGTGCTACTACTACCTGGAGTCGACCCCGACGCATTCCTACACCAAGGCGCTCTACAAGTATCCGCAGCGCGAGTTTCCCTACGCCGAGCTCAATGAGGCTGCCCGGCAGGCGAGCCGTCAGGATCCCGAGACGGAGCTGGCGGACCTCGGGGTGTTCGAGGACGGCCGGTATTTCGATGTCGTGCAGGAGGTGGCGAAACGCTCGCCGGAAGATTTGCTGTGGCGGATGACCATCACGAACCACGGCCCGGAGGCGGCGCCGATCCACGTTCTGCCGACGCTTTGGTTCCGAAACGTCTGGTCGTGGGGGGAGACGCGGGAGGCGCCGGTGCGCCGGCCGCGGATCCGTCAGACGGACCAACGGCTCATCGCGAACCATCCTGCGATCGGCCGCTACGAGTTCCATGCCTGGTCGCCGCAACACGACGCAGGGCCGCAGTGGATCTTCACAGAAAACGAATCGCCGCGCGGCAAGGCGCGTAAGTATGCGAAGGATGGGTTCCACCGGTTTGTCGTCGAGGGGGACGAGGACGCAATCTGCAAGAAGGCGGCCGGGACGAAGGCGGCGGCCATGTTCCGGTTCGAGGTGCCGGCGGGAGAGACCGTGGAGGTGTGGTGCCGCCTGCACCCAGCCGATGCGAACGGGGGCGTGTTCGGACTGGATCGCTTCCAGGAAACCTTTGACGAACGCATCACCGAGTGCCGGGCGTTCTATGATGCCATCATCCCAAAGGACGTGCCGCCGGAGGAGGAGTTGATCTTCCGCCAGGGCTACGCCGGCCTGCTGTGGACGAAACAGTTCTACCACTATGTGGTCGAGGACTGGATGAAGGGCGACGGCAAGAAGGCGAAGCCGCCGGCCTCGCGGGACGGCGGCCGGAATTCCGATTGGCCCCATTTGTTTGCAAAAGACATCCTCTCGATGCCGGACAAGTGGGAGTATCCCTGGTTCGCGGCGTGGGACACGGCATTCCACATGGTTCCGTTCGCCTCGATCGATCCCGATTTCGCGAAACACCAGCTGTTGTTGCTGTTGCGGGAGTGGTACATGCATCCGAACGGCCAGCTGCCGGCCTACGAGTGGAACTTCTCCGACGTGAACCCGCCCGTGCATGCCTGGGCGGTGTGGCGGGTCTACAAGATCGCCGACAAGAAGGGCGAGCGGGACCTGCTCTTCCTCGAGCGCGCCTTCCAGAAGCTGCTGCTGAACTTCACGTGGTGGGTGAATCGCAAGGACGAGGAGGGACGCCACGTCTTCGGCGGCGGCTTCCTCGGACTGGACAACATTGGGGTCTTTGACCGCTCGCACGCCCTGCCCGGCGGCGGCGAGCTGCACCAGGCCGATGGAACGGCGTGGATGGCCTTTTACTGCCTGACCATGCTGTCGATCTCACTGGAGCTGGCCAGCGAGAAGCCGGCCTACGAGGACATCGCATCGAAGTTCTTCGAGCACTTCGTCCACATCACGGATGCGATGAACACGCTGGGCGGCACCGGGCTTTGGGATGCGCATGACGAGTTCTACTACGACCAGCTCATCGTCGATCACGACGCGCCGATTCCGCTGCGGATCCGGTCCTTGGTGGGCTTGCTGCCGCTGTGTGCGGTGACGGTGCTGAAGCAGACGACCATCGATGCGCTGCCGGGGTTCCGGAAGCGGATGGACTGGTTTCTGACGAACCGTCCGGAGTTGGCCGGATACGTAAGCGTGAGTAAGCTTCCGGGGCACAAGAATCCGGTCCGTTGCCTCTTGGCTGCGCCGTCGCAAGAGCGATTGCGCAAGTCCCTGAAGCTCATGCTCGACCCGAAGGAATTCCTGTCGGATTTCGGGATTCGTTCGCTGAGCAAGATTCACGAGGCCGAGCCGTTTGTCTTCGAGCACGACGGGCGGCGCAACGAGGTCTGCTACACGCCGGGGGAGTCGGCGACCGACATGTTCGGCGGCAATTCGAACTGGCGCGGGCCGATCTGGTTTCCGACCAACTTCCTCATCCTCGAAGCGCTCGAACGGTATTATTACTTCCACGGCGACGCCTTCACGATCGAGTATCCGACCGGTTCCGGGGTGCAGAAGACCTTACGTGAGGTGGCGATCGATCTTTGTGATCGGCTCATCTCGTTGTTCGTGCCGGACCAGGACGGCTATCGTCCCTGCTTCGGGGATGCGCATCGCTACACCGACGAACCGCACTGGCGGAACCTGCTCTTGTTCCACGAATACTTCCACGCCGAGACCGGCGAGGGGCTCGGAGCCTCGCACCAGACCGGCTGGACGGCGCTGGTGGTGCGCCTCATCCGCGAGCGGCGCGACCGCTTGCTGCTAGGGGCGCAGAGGGATTTCTCGTAGGCAAGGCAGGCGTGATGCGCCCGATGGTCGCCGTCCAGCGAGCGCTCGGGCTTCGACCACTCGGCCACCACGCCCTCGGGGGCCGGTTATTCTGCGGCGTCGTCCTGCAAGACGTTCAGCGGCGTGTATTTGGTGGGAATGCAGTTCTTGCCCATCGGTCGCTCTTCGCCCAGCAGCTCCACTTGAATCCAACGACGGAAGGCGTTGACCTTTTCAAAGCCTTTGGGCACGTCCTCGTAGAAACGGTACGGCGCCCTTTCGAAGAACGCGCGGCGATCCTGCGTATGCAGGTAGTAGACCTGTGCGAACGTCCCCCAAGGGTGGATTTGACTGATGAAGTCACGGTAGCTCGGAATGAGGCTCCACTGACGCCTGTCCATGTACATGGTGAGCGTCCACTCTGTAACCTCGTCTTCGATCGGCGTAGTGCAGTGGATCATCACGGCTTCGAATCCGGCGATGTTGGCCTTGGTGATGTGAATGCCGAGTCCATGAAAATCCGAGTCCATTTCCGTGACCGGGTCTTCCTCGAGGCGAAAGAACTTCTTCATGCGATCCGGAAGCGCGAAGATCATTCGGTTTCGGGTGCGAAAGCGGTGCTTGTGTTGGTACGGCAAGAGGTCCGACTTGTAGCGCTGCGAACCGTGCAGGATCATGAAGTGCTGATCGTCGATGATGTTCTCATGCAGCGGCGCCATGTGCGTTGGCGTGATCGAGCGCATGGTCGCCCGTCGTGGGAAATCACTCACGTCTGGCAGGTCGAGCTCCCACGTGGGTACGCCCACGCCGTCTTCGCTCTTCGCATCGAACCAAAAGAAGATGAGCCCGTTGACCTCGGTCACGGGATGACAAGGAATGCACTTACTCGGGTCGTTGCGGAATTCTGCCGGCCCCGATCGGGGTTTACCGTCCTCGAACGTATAGCCGTGGTACGCGCACTGAATCCGACCGTCTTTGACCGAGCCCAACGGCGCGAACATGCCGTCCATGTGCGTGCAGCGGTTGCTGTGAACGACGGGCCGCCCCTCCTTGTTGCGATACGCGACGAGGTCGAGCCCGTTGAGCTTCTTGTGCACGATCTCGCCTTCAGCGAGGTCGTCCGAGGGGACGAAGAGATACCAGCCGGAGAAGTAGCGCGGGAAGTCGCCGTGCCTGCGTTCGTAGTCGCCCTTCGGCAAGAAGATCTGCGAGTCCTTGAAGACATTGTGCACGAAGAGACGCGCGATGAACTGCGCGAAAAATGCCTTGTTCTCAACGTCTTTGATTCTCATCAACTCCTCCTCGACACGCAGCCAGCGTGAGACTAACGCATGAATGCCTACGACTAACGGTCGTTAGTTTAGAGGGGTCGGAGCGTTCGCGCAAGCCTCTTCCGATTGGAGGCCGCACCGGCGCGGCCATCAAACGAACCGTTTCATTGTCTAGTCTTCGAAATTCGCGTTTATTGCCGATGTGAACGGCGACCCAACCCGCCAGAAGCTTCTGCACGAGGCTGCACGCCACTTCGCGAGACATGGCTATGACGGAGCGTCCTTGCGGCGGATTTCCGAGGGAGTCGGGATTCGGGCGGCGTCGATCTACAACCACTTCCCGAACGGAAAAGAGGAGCTGTACGAGCACATCATGTCGGCGATCGCCGAGATGCTGCTCGATCGGATCGTCAACCGGTACGGGCGCAACGTCGGCCTCTCTGCGGAGGACGCGATCGTCCAACTAGGAGCGGCGTTCTGGGATTTCTGTGACGAGCACCCTGACTACGCGACGCTCCTCATACGAGAGATGTTCGACAATCGCGAGCCGGACGTCGGCGCGCTCATGGGTCGCGCTCCCGAGATCATCGAAGCGAGCCTTGGCTACATCGAAAATGCGCAGGCCAGTGGCGAGCTGCCAGAGTTCGACGCCGAAGCGCTCATCCTGTGGAGCGCAAGCTACCTGTTGAGTTACCACGGGGCCCCCGGGCTGCGGACCCAAGTGCAGCGCAAAGCGTGGAGCAAAGAGCTCGCTCGGGACAACTACATCACGATGCTGCGGAAGCTCTTGCAGACGGCAGACTAGCCGTACCTACCATTGCGCGTTGGCGGAACAGGTATTAGTCTCAAGCTAACGACTGTTAGCAGCCAGAAAGGCCCTTCCTTTTTTTGCCCGCCACGACCTCACACGAGCCAACGTCAAACAAGACACGCCCTGCCATCGAGCAAGTCCGTCCGCCACTTGTGAAGTCGGTGCCGTTCATCGGCCCGGTCCGGCAGTTCCTCGGAGACGTTCTCCCGTTTCTGATGGAGAGTCGCGCCACGTACGGGGATGCGTTTCGCCTCCGAATGTTCAATCTCGAGATGACCTGCCTGTGTGGTCCCGAGGCCATCGAGTTGCTCGAAGCCGGGAGTTCCCTGCGGACGAGCAAGTCGATGCATGTGCTCGACGGGGAGCTCGGGAGTTGTCTCCCCAGCACCTTCGACGGCCCCCAGCATCGGATGTTCCGAAAAGCGCATCTCGAATTCATGACCGCGAGCTTGGAGTCGAAGCGCCGAGAAGACATTCGGAGTCGCCTCGCAGAGCACACTGCGGAATGGCGCGCCGGCGATCGTGTGGACGTGCTGCATGAAGCTCAAGTGCAGACGGTCGACGTGCTTTCGGTTGTTCTCAATGGAGAGCCCTTTCCATTCAGCAAGAAGGACTTGGCGCTGGTCGTGCACACTTTGATCTGGGCCACGTTCGGGCACGCGCCCCCGTGGGTCTTGCGAAACCCGGTGTACAGGTCGGTCCAGAAGCGCATGCGCGCACACTTCTTGGATTTGGTCGCCCGGATTCGCTCGAGCCCCGAGCGCGCCGCGACGCTGGTGGGGCGCTACCTCGACCTCGAGCCTCCCATCGGGCGGGAGCGCTGGGAGGATCGCGATCTCGTCGCCGTACCTTACAGCGCATACCTGGCCGGATTCGACACCGTCGCGTCTGCCTCTTCCTTTCTCCTCTACCGGCTCCTCACTCACCCGGAACACCTGGCGAGGGTCAGGCAGGAGTCCGAGGAGCTTTCTCGGGAGTCCCCCGGCCCGGTCGCTCCTACCAAGCAGAGGTTTCTCCGCGCAGCCTTCCTCGAGGCCGTGCGGCTCAACCCACCGGGTACGGCGGTCATTCGTGTCGCGGACAGGGACTTCGAGTTCGCCGGCTACACGATTCGCAAGGGTGACGAAGTCCTGGTCGTCATCGCGAGCGACCACCGCAACCCCGAGGTCTTCGAGCGTCCGAACGAGTTCGACCCGAGACGCTATTTCGCACCGCGGGCGGGCCCTCTCAGGCGACGGGTGTTGCCATTCGGCAGCGGCGCCCACCGCTGCACCGGCGCCGTGCTCGGGGAGCTGGTCGCTGTCGAGATGGTTTCCTATTGGGTGAACAACTTCGACCTCCGGGTCGTGCCACCCGGACGAAAAGTCCGCGCGGTGGCGCGCCCCTTCACGCAGCCCGAGGGCCTGCGCGTCGAGGTGCTCTCTCGCCGCTCCAAGGAGGCGGCGAATCATGGCCTCGGCACATGAGCTCTTGGGACCGTCAACCCAGACCACGGCATTCCAGATCTCCGCGTCAAATACGCGTCAAAACCCTAGACGCTTCCGTCGGACGAGTCGCGACTCGGTGTGCCGGCTCGATCTTTTCCGCTCCGGGCTTCTTCACTTCGTCCCGGCCTACCCGTCTTCAGAGCATGGTGTTCCGGGGGCATCGGCGGTCCAACGGAGTGTTCCCGTCACTGGATAGTGGTCAGATGGGTAACGGCCGTCGACATTGGCACGGGGGGCTCTGCGCAGAAGACAGGTCGTCGCTCAACGCTGTATGACGAACAAATCTTGTGCCAATTTCACGTCGGAGGCGGGGCCGACGAAAACCACCTCGTCTCCGGTCTCGATGGTCGTGTCGCCGCGGGGCACGACAAACTTCTTGCCGCGGATCACCGCTGCGACCACGCACTCGGCTGGCACCTTGATCTCCCGGATCTGCTTTCCTGAGACCGATGCGTCTTCAGGCACGACGACGCCGACCAGACTCGCCACGCCCGCCCCGATCTCGAAGAGCTCTGCCACCCCGGGCCGGTCGAGGAAGTTCTCCACCATCGCCGCGGTGGCCCAGGGTGTGCTGATCGCCACGACGCCTTCCTTCTCCAAAAGAGGGAGGTAGTCAGGGTCTTGGACGATGGCGATGACGCGCCTCATGCCGAGTTGTTTGGCTTGAAGCGCTGCGATCACGTTGCTTCCATCGTTGTTGGCAGCGGCGATCGCCACGTCGATGTTGTTGAGCCCGACCTGTTGGAGCACCTCTTTCTTGGTGCCATCTCCTTGGAAGATCGGCAGCCCGTAGCGTGCTTCGAGCTCTTTGCAGACACCCTCATCGACTTCGACGAATGTGATCTGATGCTCGTGTGACCGGAAGACCAAGCGATACTCGTCTTTCGCCAGGAGACGATTCGCGATATTTTGTCCTTTCTGTCCACCGCCAATGATGAGTACTCGCATGCGTTTCCTCTTTCTCTGTATCAGGTATCGCTTGAGCTTGCTGACGGCGCGAAGCTCTTCCACCAGCTCAGCGCGGTTGAGGGGCCGGATCAAGTAGATCGCGCCGCCCGCCAGGGTAAGCCCGACGCCAAGCAAGATGGTCCGGAGCTCCAATGCCGGGACGAACACCCAGCAGGTGCCGATGCCGATCAAGGGAATCCAAGGGTATAAGCCGGCATGGAAGGGTCGCCTGAGATTGGGCATTCGTTTGCGGAGCGCGATGACCGAGTAGTTCACGAAGCCAAGCCCCATCAAAAAGCCAAAGTCCGCCATGGAGGCAACGAACTTCACAATCCCCACCGCCGCAAAGGCAAACACGAACAAAGCACAGACGGCGAGCGCGATGTGCGGAGTGCGAAAGCGCTTATGCAACTTGGAAAGCCCCGGGGGGAAGTGACCATCGCGACTCAGGGCATACAAGACGCGGGAGCTTGCGCCGAGGGTCACGCTAAACGCCGATAGGCTGGCCATGATCGTAGCGGTGATGGCGGCCCAGCGGCCCCATCCTCCCGCGACTGTTTCAGCGACAAAGATGAAAGGCACATCGGTCGTGGCGAGCTCGGTGTAATGCACAGTGCCCATCATCACGAACACGACGCCCACGTAGATCATGACGCCGACGACCAATGTGATCAGAATGGCTCGCGGGATGGTCTTGCCCGGGGCAATGATTTCTTCGGCGGCCACTGTGATCAGGTCGAAACCTACGTAGGAGATGTATACCAACGCCATACCGCTGGCGAATCCACCGAACCCAAGCGGCGCAAACGGCTCCAGGTTGGGTGCTTCGATCTGGAAGCCACCGATGATCGCAATGCCAATCAGCACAACCAACTCGACCAGGTTCATGACGGTGATGACCATCAGCGCCTCGGACATGCCCCTCAAATTGACCGCAGCAAAGACTCCCGTGGCCACCAGTGCGATTAGTGCGACGTTCGCTTCCGGCCAAAAGTAGGCCCGGATGGTGAGCGCAAAGATGACCACATACATCGCGCACGCAGCGACATTGCCGATCCAGAAGAACCACCCGGTCAGGAAGGCAATCGGCTTGGGAAGCGTGCGGCTCACGAACGAGTAACCGCCGCCGGCGATCGGGAGAGCGGCTCCGAGCTCGGCGTAGTTGAGGGCGGTGAAGATGACCACCGCGCCCATCGCCAGATACACGACGACGCCGAGCGGGCCCACCATCTTGGCGAGCTCACCCGGAAGCGCGAAGATCCCTGGCCCCATCATCGCGCCAATGCCGATCATAACGGCCATGAACAGGCCAATCTCGCGCTTGAACTCGACTCGATCCGACATCCCCAGTGCGCGCACTATAGTGGCGCTCGAGGGGAGAACAAAGCTAGTTCCAGTCACGCGCCCGGTCGTGCACGTGCGTGTTCAAGGATCCGACAAAGATCATGGAGGTGGTGATTGCTGCGCAGCCAGTGGAAGAACGCAATGGAATCTTGGCACCCGCTGCCAAACTCGTCGCCATTCACCGCTGAACTCACTGCAGGTGGAATTCACCACTCCGACGAAGCTCGTTTCGTGGTTTGCTATTTGTAGATGTCCTTTCGATGGCCAACCTTGAGGACGATCACGATCACCCGATCGTCGAAGACTTCGTAAACGACTCGATACTGCCCCACACGGATGCGGTATACGTCGTCGTAGCCTTGCAGCTTTCTGGCGCCGTGTGGTCGAGGCCTGTCAGCTAGGCCGCGAATCGCTTCGACCAGGCGGTTCCGGTCGCGCTTTGCGATTCGTCTGAGTTGCTTCTCCGCAGTCCGGGTGAGCTCGACGTTATAAGAGGCCATCGCGCTTCAGGTCGCGTAGGACGGCCTTGAGCGGGCGCGTCGGCTCCGTACGGAGTCGCTTCACATCCTCGATATCCTCAATTTCTTCGAGACGATCCAACAGCGCGGTCTCGATGAATCGATTCATCTTGAGACCCTTCGCGCGGCAGTACTCCTCGACCGCCTCTTTGACCCGGGCATCGATTCGCGCTGCGAGCTGGGCTTGGTCCTTCGGCACGCTTTCTTTTTAATGCAAACGCTAGCTTTTGCAAGCCCTAGCCAAGGGTCGCCTTTCTTTGGGGCTCCCGACTTGGTGGAAGACGCGTCAGGCTTTCGCAATCGAGCTAGGGGTACGCACCGTGACCGCGATCACAAGGCGGAACCTAGCTGGCTACTGCAGCCGACCGGCTCCGCGGCTTGTTTCAGCGCTCGTCCAGTGTCAGGTAGGCGATGTATGGGGGCTCACCTTGTACCAAATGGAGGTCACTCATGAAAAGCATCCCGCGCTTTACCCTTTCACTCGTTTTCGCCAGCCTCATCCTGAACGGGACAGTCGTATCGGCACAGGACGCTCAGACTGGCGGAACATCTGCTCCGCCCGAGAGGGGGATCATGGAAGCCGGTGAGGTTATCGCAATCCGGCATCTTACTCTGAAGAAAAAAACGGATCCCGGCGCATTCGAACGGTACGTTGCTGAAGAGTACGCGCCCGCATACCAGAAGTTCGTTCCCGGAGTCCGGGCACTGATTTTGAAAGCAGATCGCGGCAAGAACGCTGGGAAGTATATCCACGTTTACATCTTTGATTCGGTCAACACGAGGGACTTGTATTTCCCGGCCGGCAAGCCAATGTCGAAGATTGGCGTACAGGTTTTCAAGCCCGTAGAAGAAGCATATTCTAAGCTCGAGCAGTACGTAAAAGGGGCTCCGGGCAGCAGCTCTGATAACTTCACGGACTACGTCGTTATACGCTAGGCCCACGCGTCGGCTCGAGAAGGGGGAAGTGCGCATAGCAACCGCCTGGAGCGGTCGATCTTCCCCCCATCTCTCCGGACGGGTTTCCGAGGCTGCTTCAGCCGTTCCTCGAGCAGAGCGCGAATGATCGCTAACTGCTCGTTATGGTTAGTTGCGGGGGCC
>SHLP01000256.1 GCA_004283055.1 Deltaproteobacteria bacterium | reverse complement strand
AAGCCGATGGCGATGCGCTGGTAGGCAGAGGGCAGGAGGCGGACCAAGGAGTCGTAGACGTAGGCGTCTGGGCCCACGAGCACACGGCGCTTGTTCTTTTGGACCGCGCCGATGATGATGCGCGCGGCCTTGTCGGGACTGGTGATGAAGTTTTTCTCCAGTGTCGCCGGTCCGCCCTCCACGCTTAGCCCGAGGTCCTGCACGCTGTCACGAAGACGGGAGCCGCGAGCGATTCCCGTCTTGATGCCGCCCGGGTGGACACTGGTGGCGCTGACGCCGCAGCCCATCATGTCGAGCTCTTCGCGCAGGCATTCGGTGAAGCCGCGCACGGCGAACTTCGCCGAGTTGTAGGCGGCCTGGGTCGGAATACCCGCCAGACCGAATACGCTCGAGACGTTGACGATGTGTCCTTCGCCGCTGGCCTTGAGATGCGGGAGGAACGCTTTGGTCCCGTACACCACACCCCAGAAGTTGATGTTCATCAACCACTCGAAATCCTCGTAGTTCATCCCCTCGATGCTGCTGCCGACGCCGACCCCCGCGTTGTTGAAGACGAGGTTGACCTTACCGTGATCAGCTACGACTTGGTCTGCCCACGCGTAGACCGCGTCGCGGTCGGCGACGTCGACGTTTTGGGAGGTCACGCGAACGCCCAGCGCTTTGGCCTGCGCGGCTGTTTCCTGTAGGCCGGTTTCGTTTATATCGGAGAGCGCCAGGTGGCATCCGCGACGAGCAAGCTCGCAGGCGAGCGAGCGGCCAATGCCCGAGCCGGCGCCCGTGATGGCGGCGACTTTGTCTGTGAAATCCTTCATGGGCCGGATGCTAGCCGATTTTTGGAGATTGGTGAGCGCCAGGAATGTGAAGATGGACCCTTGCGGAAGGCGTCTATTCCGCGTCGCCGCCGCAGCTGCACCCGCCGTGACCACACGATTGGCCCTTCGCGCATTCCTCGCTGCAGTAGCGCTTCCCGTCCTGCTCGACGTATGTCTCGGAGACGTCGCAGTTGCATCCTTCGTGTGCACAGATTTCCACTGGAACCTCCTTGGCCGTCTCATGAGGCGACCCGCGACTCGGAAGTATACAGGAGTCGCGGTGGGTGAACAGCGTTGCGGGAGCGCACCCTAGCCGGGGCATGCTTGGTTATCGGTCGGCGCCGGCCGAAGTTGCGTGCTTTCGTTGAAATTCACGCGGAGGCGGCTGCGCCGATTGCCCTGCCCACTTGCTTTCGGTTTACGCCGAGGGCGAGAAGGGTGCGGATGAGGAGGTCGACGGAGACGCTTGGGTCGCCGGCTTCCATTTTTGCGACGCGGGATTGGCTGGAACCGATGAGGTCGGCGACTTCGGTTTGGGTGTAGCCGAGGCTCTCCCGGCGCTTCCTGAGCAGCGCGGCAAGAGAGAGTTGAAGCTCGATGTACTCGGCTTCCTCGTCGGTGAGGCCGAGGAAGTCCTTTGCGGAGCCGAATCTCCACCCCTGTGCCTCGAGCCGACGTCGTTTCGATTCCTTCATTGGCTCCCTCCGTCGGGGCCCTTGTCGTAGCGATGCAGGCGACGCGACGCGCGGCGGATAGCCGTTGTTGGGGTGCCTCGAGTCTTCTTCGAGAACGCATCGACGATAACAATCGCATCGAAATCGAGTCGGTAGATGATCCGCCACGCCTTGCCCTGATCGTGATCTGCAATGCGCAGCTCATGACAGCGCGGGCCAATGGAGGGCATGGGTCGTGATTCAGGCATGGAAAGTGTTTCGCCTCTTTGCAGCCTCCTCAGGAGCAACCCAGCTCGCTTTCGCGCCTCGGCGGAGAAAGGAGGACTCCGCACCGACTCACCAAGCCAAACGAGAGGCTTATCCGGCATGAAGCCAGGCTTCCTTTATGTCATATTCGACATAGCTTTGCAATCGAGCTGCCATGATTTCTCGTGATGGGAGCTATCGGGCACCGGCAACCGAAGTTGCGGTCAGCGAAGCCGGGCGTTCTTGCGGGCAGGTGTACGATAGCCAGGGGCGGAACGGTCAGCGGCGTTGCGAGCGTCGAGTGCATAGCGTATTTGATCGACTCGTGGCGTCGATGGGCAAGGGATGATGTCTGAGCGATGGGAGATTCTGCTGGTCGCGCTCATCATCGGCGCAACGCACGTCATCTCGCCGCGGGTCTTTGGGAGTCGAAAGCACCCGGAAGTGCAGGCGGCGTTCGGCGGAGGGCTGTCGGTCGCCTATGTCTTCCTCCATCTCATCCCGAGCCTCGACGCGTCGAACGAGACCGTGGGTCCGCGTATCTACTTCGTTGCGCTGCTTGGCTTCGTCGTCTTCTACGGTTTGAACGCGTTCTTCCGGCCACCCAAGCAGACCCACCCGACGAAATACCATGCGTATCTCGCGACGTTCTTTCTCTATGACGCGCTCATGGTGTTCACGCTTGGTCTCGAGCTTCCACCCACACCCATCCTGACGGTGGTTTTTGCGCTTTCGCTCGCGCTCGACGTGCTCAACACCGACATCGAGCTGCAAGAGGACTATGGGGCGCGCTTCGTCAAGTCGGGGCGCTGGGTCCTGCTCGCAGGGGTGGCAGGCGGATACGCCCTGAGTCTGGTTCGGCGTCCGAACCCCGTGGTCGTGGATGTCCTCACGGCTGCGCTCGCAGGGTTCATGATTTTTCACACGTCAAAAGGGGTGTTTCCAATATCGAAAGACAGCAAGTTCCCAGCCTTCTTGGCGGGGGTTCTCGTGTTTTGGCTGTTTCACGTCCTGCTCGGCGCGGCGGACTGAGCCGCCGCATCTGGACCGTCCGCGGAGGCGCCCTTTAGTTGATGAGGAGGGTTCGTTCGCGGTTTTGGATTTTCATGATGGGGTGGCGGCCTAGGAGCCAGGTGGGGTTGTTGCCTGGGGGGAGGATTT
>SHLP01000255.1 GCA_004283055.1 Deltaproteobacteria bacterium | reverse complement strand
AATCGCCGCAGAGATTTGCATTTACACCAACGACGAAATCGTCGTCGAGGAGATGAGCGGATGACGCTAGGGAACTTTACCCCGCGCGAAACAGTTGGGGAGCTGGACCGCTACATCATTGGGCAGCACAAAGCGAAGCGCGCGGTGGCCATTGCGCTTCGAAACCGATGGCGCCGTCAGCAAGTCGCGAGCGATCTCCGCGATGAGATCGCGCCCCGCAACATCATCATGATTGGGCCGACCGGTGTCGGTAAGACCGAAATCGCGCGGCGTCTTGCGAAGCTCGCGCGCGCGCCGTTCGTCAAAGTTGAAGCCTCGAAGTTCACCGAGGTCGGCTACGTGGGGCGAGACGTGGAGTCGATGATTCGCGACCTCGTCGAAAACGCGATTCAGATTTGCGAGAAGGAGGCCCTCGAGTCCGTGCAGACGCGCGCGCAGGACGCCGCCGAAGAGCGGCTCGCCAAGATGGTCCTCGCAGCTCGACGGCCGCCCGCTCAGGCACCGCAGCCTGAACAGGCCCCGCAAACGCATCAGTTCGGGCCTCTGAGCTTCCAGATCTCGCCCCAGCAGGCGGCGCAGCCTCAGCCTTTCTACTCGGAAAGCGAAGTCAACGACATTCGGCAGCAGCTTCGGAGCGGCGAGCTGAACGACGCCGAGGTCGAGCTCGACGTCACCGACACCCAGAACCCATTCATGACGATCTTTGGAGCTCAGGGCACCGAGGAAGTGAACCTTCAAGACATGATGTCGCAGATGCCGGGCTTCAAGGGGCGGACAAAGCGGCGCCGCCTGAGGGTACCGGACGCGCTGGAGGTTCTGCAGCAGCAAGAAGCCAAGAAGCTAATCGACCACGACAAAGTCCAGCGCGACGCCGTCCTTCGCACGGAGCAGGCCGGCATCGTATTCTTGGACGAGATCGACAAGGTTGGCTCCGACCGCGGCCACGGAGGTCCCGACGTGTCGAGGGAAGGCGTGCAGCGCGACCTGCTTCCGATCGTCGAAGGGTCGACGGTGAGCACGAAGTACGGCACGGTCAACACCGATCACATCTTATTCATCGCGGCTGGCGCATTTCACGTGTCGAAGGTCTCGGATCTAATCCCGGAGCTGCAGGGCCGCTTCCCGATCCGCGTCGAGCTCGACTCGCTCGAGAAGGACGACTTCATCAAGATTCTCACCGAGCCCAAGAATGCGCTGACCAAGCAGTATCAGGCGCTGATGGCGACCGAGGGCATGGACGTCGTTTTCGAGCCCGAAGCCGTCGAGGCGCTCGCAGGCTATGCTGCCGAGGCAAATCGAAGAGCCGAAAACATTGGCGCCCGGCGCCTCTACACGATCATGGAAGCGCTCCTCGAAGAGCTCTCTTATGATGCATCGGAGCGCGCCGATTCGAAGTACGTCGTCGACGTCGACCGCGTCAAGGCTGCGCTCGACCCAATCCTCGCCGACGACGACCTGGCCAGATACATCCTGTAGCGGCGCTCGCTGTCTTTGCTGATGTCTCTACTCAGGTCTGAGTGTCGTAGCGGGCCTCGATCGGAGGCGGAATCGTTCCGGGGGCCTCGTCCAGCATCTCGCGAAGGTCGATCTCGATGCCCCGCGAAATCGTCGTAATCGGGACGTCGTTCGGCGTGCCTTCGAAGGGGTTTTCGCTGACGCGACCGATCCTCTCCATGGTGTGGAAGACCCACATGACCAGAACGCTAAACGGAACGCTCAGCCAAACGAAGCTCGAGGCGGCGACTGGATAGCTGTCGCTGAGCGATGCTCCGATCTTGTCGAACTCGAACATCACGCCAAACGGTAGGAGGAGGACGAAAATCCAGAGAAAGAACGAATTGAGGGTCGCGTACTGCCTCGGGTAGGGGAAGTTCTTGATTCGCTCCGACTTGCCCTGGAGCGCGTACAGCTCGACCAGGATGTCGCTCATCGCCATGTGCCGGAAGTCTTCGATTAAGCCGCGCGTTCGAAGCTCGCGAAGCTGTTTGGACTGCAGTGAAAGCAGCTGGGTCGATTTGTTCGATTTGGAAAGGACGTAGTCGAGCTGGTCGCTGGAGAGGTAGGGGTCGAGCTCTTCTTCGAGCGAGTGACTCCGCTCGCGGATCCCGATCGCATCTTCCCACTCCTTGTTGGAGGGGTGCAGCATCGAGTGCTCCCAGGGCCTGGGTTGTCGCATCCCGTGCCTGAGCGCAGTGAGCCAGGCGATGTGCCGGAAGATGAGCTCTTCGCGGATTGCGGCAAGCTCGGTGTCGCTGACGCGATCGGGGGTGAAGTCGTTCGTGATGAAGTCGTTGACCACGATGCCCCACGCTCTGGAGGTGTTGACGATGCCGCCCCAGATCTTTCGCGCCTCCCAGACGCGGTCGTAGCTGGCGTTGTTCTGGAAGCTGATGATGAACGCCACGGCCGTGCCGATGAGCGCGATCGGCAGCCACGGTAGATGCAGCCAGCGCTGATCGAGCGCCTTGTAGAGGATCACGGGGACCAATGCGATTATCAGCAGCAGGACGGTGTCGTACCGAGTCCACCAGGCCATGTCCTTCAGGGAGTAGTTCCTACGGGTGTACATCCAGTCCCAAGACTAGTACCACAGCGCGAGTGAAATCGCTTTCCGCTTTGCTCGTCGGGATCTCTTTCGCGGCGAGCGCTCCGATGTCCGCGGGCGCTTCGGACCGCTGCACGATCATGTACCGCGTCGATGCGACCCTCGAGGTCTCCGACACGGACTTCAAGAAAGGCGACACCACCGAAGACGGATTCAAGGGTTCTTTCGTACTGGAGTTTGCGCGGGACGAGCAGGGCCAGGCGGCCTCAGCCGAGGGGACAATCCGCAGTTCGACGAGTTCACCCAGCCTCTCATCCACGGCCCCCCCGGCTCCGAGCACAGTGTGACGGTTTCGCAGGATCTTTCGA
>SHLP01000139.1 GCA_004283055.1 Deltaproteobacteria bacterium | reverse complement strand
TCCATCCGCTGGAACACATCCTCGATGACCTTCGCCTCCGGCAAGACCGTCACGCGAAAGTAGTTGCGATAGTCGACATTGAAGCTGGAGCCCGGCGTGATGAGCACGTGCTGCTTCTCCAGCAGCTCCATTGCAAAGTCCAGGTCGTCGAAGCCGGGCAGCTTGTCCGTGTCGGCGCCGACGAACGCATACATCGCACCGCCTGGCGGAAGCAGATGCAAGTAGTCACTGGCCTCGACGCCTCGAATCACCGCCTCGCGAGACTCGTACAGACGCCCGCCGGGCCTAACCAGCTCTTTCAAGCTCTGATATCCGCCGAGCGCCGTCTGCACGCCCCACTGACCCGGTACATTGCTACACAGGCGCAGCGAGGCCAGCAGGTCCAAGCCCTGCAGGTAATCCTTGGCGAGCTCGTTGGTGCCGTTGAACACCACCCACCCCACGCGGAAACCGCAGGCCCGGTAGATCTTGGACAGCCCGCTGAAGGTCCCGCAGAGAGTCTCTGTCACCATCGGCGCAATCGGGACGAACTCGGCGTCGTCGTACACCATGCCGTCGTAGATTTCGTCGCTGAACACGACGAGCTTGTGCCGTTCGGCGAGCGCGACCATCGCCTCGAGCACTTCGCGGCTGTATACGGCGCCGGTCGGGTTGTTGGGGTTGATGATGACGATCGCGCGCGTGCGATCGCTGATCAGAGCCTCGAGCGCATCGAGGTCCGGCTGAAACCCATTGTCCGGCGTGCACGGGTAGTGCAGGGCCTTGCCGCCGTTCAGAGTGACCGAAGCGGTCCAAAGCGGATAGTCGGGGCTCGGCACCAGCACCTCATCGCCGTCGTTGAGGAGCGCGCGCAGGGTCAAGTCGATCAGCTCGCTAACCCCGTTGCCGATGAACACGTGCTCGGCGGTCACGTTCATGACTCCCCGCTCCTGCTGCTGCAGAACCACGGCCTCGCGCGCCGGGAAGATGCCCTTTTGGTGGCAGTAGGCCTCGCTCTCGGGGAGGTTCTCGATCATCGCCATTCGCATGGTTTCCGGCGTGCGGAAGCCGAACAGCCCGGGGTTTCCGATGTTCAGCGAGATGATTTCGTAACCGCGGCGCTCCATCTCGTGCGCACGCTGCGCGAGCTTCCCGCGGATCTCGTAGCGAACATCGTGTAGGTTTGCGCTGCTATTGATTTCAGTATTCATCGATTCGAGTCGGCCCAATTCTGAGTCATGGTAGACGTCCCCGGCCTTGTCGAGCATAGATTTTGGGGATGCGCGCCCGCCTGTCGAGGCGTGCCGCTGGCATTTCCCCGAGAGAATACGGGCTTAGACTCGGCTTTCAGGCCAATCGCGTTTGCCGTCCGGTTTCCCGCACCACTATCTTGGAATCATGGGAGAGAAGTGGGCAATCGCCTGCCTTTGGGCATGTATGGCGGGATTTCTCGTGGGCATGGCGCTGGCGGTGCCGGCCTCCGCCCAACCCGACCCGGACGACGCCGCAGCCCGTGAGTATTTCAATGCGGGTCGCGCGGCCTTCGACCAGGCCGACTACGAAAGCGCCCTCACGTACTTCCGGCACGCTTATCGGACGAGCGGCAGAGCGGCCCTTCTCTACAACATCGGCATTGCCGCCGATCGATTGCAGCGTGACAAAGAGGCCCTCCAGGCCTTCGAGCACTATCTCGACAGAGCCGAGAAACCGCCTCGCGAAACCGAAGTGCGCACACGAATCGAAGCGCTGAAAAAATCGATCGCGGAAAAGGAAGCGACCGAGCGAGCGCTCATGGAAGCCAAGCTTCGATATGAACAAGTCGCGGGGGAGGCACCGGTCGTGCGGGGGAGAAGGGGCGCAGCGCGAGACCTCGAACCCGCGCCGAGCCCCGCGAGCATCGGGACGACCGAGTCGCGCCCGGGGGCCGTTGCGTTCCAAGTGCCTGAGTATTCCGAGCCGGTCGATCGACCGACCACCAAAAAGAAGAAGAAGTGGCCGTGGATCGTCGCTGCCGCCGCGGTCGTAGTCGTGGGCGGCATCACCGCGGGTGTCGTCGTTTCGCAGCGTTCCAAACAGACTGAGCCGCCGTCCGGCGGTTTCGCGGTGAACTGGTGAGTCGAATCGTCAAGAGCTCGAGCATCCTGGCTGCGCTGCTTGGCATGGCCGCCTCTTCGTCGTTGGGCTGCGGCACCTCGAACAGCACCGAAGGACTCAGTATGGAGGCTTCCTTTGCCGTGGGGGTCCCTCGCGCGGCCAGGGACGAGGCGGTTCGGGTCGAAGGCTATCTCGTCGCCTCCTGTGATTCGGTCGAGATTCCCGAGCGCCCCAACGAAGCGATAGGCAGCACCTTCACGCTCCGCGATGGACCCGAAGGGCCACCGATCCCGGTTCCAGACCCGGGCGAATACGGGCTGTACGCCGTGGCGCTCGACTCGAGCTGCGCCGTGGTCGCGGCCGGCTGCGACACCGTCGTGGTACTGAGCGATAGCCAGGCCACGCTGGCCGTCACCATGGGCGCGTTCTCTCTCGAAGGCTGCGCGGCCGGCGACCAGTGCGCCATCGACACCGGCGCTTGTGTCGGGCCCGATGGAGGCACCGGGGGCGCTGGAGGCGCCGGGGGCGATGGAGGCAGCGGCGGCGACGGAGGCTCAGGCGGTATGGGTGGAGTGGGCGGAGTCGGTGGCAGCGTCGTCGGCTCGACATGCACGGTTCAGACGCAAGACGAGGATTGCAATGGCAAGAGCTGCAACCCGATCACCCTCGAATGCACCGACTTCGGGAAGTGGGAGCGACGGAGCTGCGAGACATGCGTGAGCGACCAGAATTGCTGGGAATCTGACAGCCGCTGCGTGCCGATGTTTTTCGAGGGCAATCGCTACCCGGATGATCATACCGGCTTCTGTCTACCTCAGGCTCAGCTGACCCTGCCTGGCGGGACCTATGACTGCAGCGGTGAGAAGCCCTACGTCACGGTGATCCCCGATCGCAGCAGCATGTCTGGCGCCGGGGCCTCCGCGTATTGCGGCCCGCGCGAGGATCTCACGACCTGCGACGCAGTCAGCGCGCAGCTAGACAAGATCCTGTGTACTCAGGGGAGCGACGACCAATGCCCGTCCGGAGGGATCTGCCGCTACACCCAGGACAACGGCAAGTGGGACTATCGCTGCACGTATAGCTGCACAGCGGACATGGAGTGCGCTAACCTTCAAGGCTGGCAGCTCGACTGCGCCGGCTTCTGCGGCGCCTGATTCCGCGCAGTTCCGCCGCAGAGCGCCAGCGCTTTCTACACGTGTTCCAAGTGCGACAAGAGTCTCGGAACAATTCGTTCGTGCGCGTCTTCCTGCAGGTAGTGCCCTGCATCGGGCAAGCGCAGGACATCGGCGTTTGGAAAGGCAGGGAGCCAAAGATCATCGAGGTACTGGGGAAGAAACGCGATGTCTTTCATGGCCCAGGCGATCATCGTGGGCTTGTCCCGCAGCGACGCGAGCCCCTGCTCGACTTCTCCCATGAAATCCGCGACGCGACCCGTGGAGTCCGCCGGGATTTCACGAGGAAAGACCAGAATCGCGGTGCGGGACGAGTACGTCGGGTGAGGCGCTAGATACGCAGCGCGCATCTCGGGGGTGATTCGGTCCTGGTGCATGATGCCGGCCTTGAACAGAAACCCGCGGACGAACATGTGACCGCCCTTGACCATGACTTCGCCGATGACGGGCGTACGGAAGAGCCGCAGCGGGATCGGCAACGCCACCTTGCCCGGGGGCCGATGGGCGAAGGTGTTGAGAACGCAGAGCGCGGCGATGCGATCGGGGTGCCGCGTTGCCCAATTGAACCCGAGGGCACCCCCCCAATCCTGTGAGACGAGGGTTGCATCGTGAAGGTCGAGCGACTCCAGCAGGGCCTCGAGCCGTTTCGCGTGGCGCGGGACTTGGTAGAGCTCCGCTTTGTCCGGCTTGTCAGACCGACCAAAGCCCAAGTGGTCGGGCACGATGCACCGATAGCCCGCTGCGACCAAGGGAGGGATGAAATTGCGGTAGAGATACCCCCAGGTTGGGTTGCCGTGCACCATCACCACGGGCTTTCCATCGGGAGGGCCCTCGTCCACGTAGTGGAGCTTCCCGTCGGCGTGGTCGAAGTAGCGCGGCTGGTACGGCCACGTGCCTCCAAAGGTCCAGTCCGCTGTCGCCATGGGGCCCTCCTCGTCGATGGGATTGTTGATCGACTCTCGTGCTCTGCGCAACGACGAAGAACCTTCGTCGACGTGCGCGCCCATCTAAGCGCGCGGTTTACCTTCGGGACCCGGCGGGACCGCTGGCGTTCGACAAGGCCCTGAGTCGTGGTTCAAGCTCCGTCCCTGCCTTCTGGGCGGAGGGAAGATCCGATGAAAGCAATCGTCCAAGACCGCTACGGCACCGTCGATGCGCTCGAGCTCCGCGAGATCGATCGGCCCCAGGTTGGAGACGACGAGGTGCTCGTACGCGTTCACGCGGCCGGCGTGGACCCGGGCGTGTGGCATTTGATGACGGGCCTGCCGTACCTGATTCGTATTGCAGGCTACGGGTTCCGCGCACCCAAGTCTCCCGTTCGAGGCAACGACGTCGCGGGGCGAGTGGAGGCCGTAGGCAAGGGCGTGAACCAGTTTCAGGCCGGCGACGAGGTCTTCGGGACGGCCGACGGCACCTTCGCAGAGTATGTATCTGCGAAAGCGACCAACGTCGCGCCCAAGCCCGCAAACCTGAGCTTCGAGCAGGCAGCCGCCGTGCCCACGTCGGCTCTCACCGCCCTGCAAGGTCTTCGCGATCATGGGGAAGCTAAGCCCGGCCAGCGCGTCTTGATCATCGGCGCGTCGGGCGGCATCGGCACGTTCGCCGTGCAGCTCGCCAAAGCGTTTGGTACGGAAGCCACAGGCGTCTGCAGCACGAGCAAGGTAGACATGGTCCGCTCCCTCGGCGCCGACCACGTGATCGACTACCTGCGCGACGACTTCACAACAACGGCGCGGCGCTACGACCTCATCCTCGACATGGCCGGCAACCGCTCGCTGTCGACGCTGCGGCGTGCTCTCACGCACTCGGGCACACTCGTGATCATTGGCGGTGAGGAGGGCGGCCGATGGCTTGGAGGGACCGACCGTCAAGTCCGAGCGCTCCTATTGTCGCCCTTCGTGCGGCAAAGGCTCCGCACCTTCGTTGCGAAGGAGAGCGCAGAAGACCTGGCGGTTCTCAAGGAGCTCATCGAGTCAGGGAAGGTCACACCGGTCGTGGACAAGACCTATCCGTTGGGCGAAGCGGCCGAGGCCATCCGTGATCTCGACGAAGGTCGTGCGCGGGGAAAGCTCGTCCTTTCGGTGCGACCCGATTGAAACCGGTCGCGCCTGGAATCCCGAAACCCCGGAAACAACAAAGATCGGGCCTACGCGCGACGCGCTCACTTGATCAAACCGCTCACATGCCTCACCACCATCGCTCAGTCATGACATCCCCACTTCGACTTTTCCTGCTCGCTTGTATCTCGAGCCTCCTGACCGCGTGCAGCGGCGATTCATCTACGGCGGCCACGGCTGCGGTCGATGCGCCCGATGCCCTTGGCCCGCGCGCGGTCGGTTACTCTTCCTTCACCGCCGTCGACGCGGCGCGCGAGGATCGATCGCTACTCGTCGATGTCTGGTATCCAGTCGACGACGAAGATACGGACGGCGCGCCGCCTGCCGAGTACCTCCTGCTCGATCCGTTCGGCCTTCCTTCCGCCGTCGCGCTCGAAGGTCCCCCGGTCTCGACACGCCCAGCGCAGCCCCTTCTCGTGTTCTCGCATGGCTATGGGGGCATCTCGATTCAGTCGTTCGGCTTGATGGAGGCTCTGGCCAGCCACGGCTTCATCGTCGTTTCTCCCGAGCACACGGGCAACGCCCAGTCGTCCCCGACCGACTCGTTCGACGAGGCCGCTGCCAACCGCGTCCCCGACGTCTCGTTCCTCATCGACACGATGTTCAGCCGAAATCGAGATCCGCAGGACGAGTTCCATCAGCGCATCGATGAGAGCGCTGTCGGTGTCGTCGGCCACTCGTTCGGCGGGATGACGGCGGTGGGCATGGCGGCTGGCTGGGCAGGTGCGCCGCCGGACCCGAGGGTCACGGCCATCGCACCGATCTCGGCCGTGATCGACGGCGCGCTGCAGAGCGATGACCGGCCGAGCCCCAATGCCGGTTTCACTGAGGAGCAGCTCGAGAGCATCACCGCGGCCGTCATGCTGATGGGCGGCACCGAAGACACCAACGTCCCTATCGGCAACAACGCGATTGCGTTCGAGCAAATGGTCAACGCGTCTCCGCTATACAAAGTCGACATCATCGGCGCGAATCACAACCACTTTGCGGCGATCTGCGCCATCGCCGGCTGGCTGCTCGACCGCGGCTGGGGCCCGGACATCTGGCCGGCGCTAGGCGCCGAGGCGCTCATCGAGCCGTACGAGACCACCTGTGGCCCGGACGTGCTCGCCATCGAAGAGGCCAATCGCCTGCAGAACCTCTACGTCGTCTCGTTCTTCAAGTCGCAGCTGCGCGAGGAGCGCGGCTACGATCCATTCCTCAGCCCCGAGCTCGCCGAGACCGAACCCGGGGTCGCGTTCGCCGCGAAGTAACCAACAGGCCAGGGCTGGCGTGACGGAGAGCAAGCCACTCGATCGCGCCATCTTCATCGGATGCCTGATCGTCGCGGGCGAAGCGGTGTTCAGCTTGCCCTTTCACGTCGCGCGCTTCTTTCGCCCCACCGTTCTTCAAGTATTCGGCTTCACCAACACCGAGCTCGGCGCTGTTCAAGCTGTCTATGGCGTAGTCGCCATCCTGGCGTACTTTCCCGGCGGCCTGCTGGCCGATCGATTCCCCGCTCGCCGGCTGCTCACCGGCTCTCTTCTATGCACGAGCGCGGGCGGTCTCTACTTCGCCGCGGTGCCAGGGCTCGACGGCTCCTGGTGGCTCTTCGCCTACTGGGGTCTCACGACCATTCTGCTGTTCTGGGGCGCGCTCATTCGAGCCACCCGGGAGTGGGGTGGGACCGACGAGCAGGGCCGCGCCTACGGTCTTCTCGACGGCGGCCGCGGCCTCTTTGCCGCAGTCCTCGCGGCAGGCGCTGTCTTCGTCTTCGAGCGCATGCTTCCTGCTGACCCGACGACCGCCACCCCGAACGAACGAGTCGAAGCGCTTCGCACGGTCATCCTCATCTACACCGCTGCGACCGCCCTCGCCGGTGCTTTGTGCTGGTTCTTCGTGCCCGAGCAAGCGTCGCGCTTGAAGGAACATCCACCCGTCCTTCAAAACCTTCGCAGAGTCCTTCGTCTTCGATCCGTCTGGCTACAAGCGCTCATCGTCGTCTGCGCCTACGTCGGATACAAGGGCATCGACAACTATTCCCTCTTCGCGGTGCAGGGCTACGGCATGAACGAGGTCGAAGGCGCACGGCTGACCGCGCTCAGCGCGTGGGTTAGACCGGCTGCCGCCATCGGCGCGGGTCTCCTGGCCGATCGATTCAGCGCGTCGCGCGTGTCGGCTCTTTGCTTCGGGCTGATGGTCGCGTCGTACCTGTGGTTCGGGCTCACCGACCCCGCGGCGACGGAGCCTTGGGTGCTGTATGCCAACGTTTTCGTCAGCTGCGCCGCGGTGTTTGGATTGCGCGGAGTCTATTTCGCACTGTTCGAGGAAGGCGCTGTCCCTCTCGAAACGACGGGAACCGCCGTTGGCCTCGTCTCGGTCATCGGCTACACGCCGGATGTCTTCGTGGCGCTAGCGGCCGGCTGGCTGCTCGACCGCTCCCCCGGGCTCGTGGGCCATCAGCACTTCTTTCTCTTTCTCTTCGCTTTCGCCGCCATCGGGCTCGTCGCGAGCCTGCGTTTTCGCCCTTAGCCCCCGTCTTTTCCTTTGCTTTCCGAGGCGCAAAGGGCACCTTCCCACGATGGCGGACCTCCCCATCATCGGCTGGCGCGAGTGGCTAGCCTTGCCCGATCTCGACCTCAGCCGGATCAAAGCCAAGGTGGACACCGGCGCGCGAAGCTCGTCGCTTCATGCATACGACATCGAGGTCTTTGCACGGCGAGGCAGGGATTTCGTCCGATTCACCGTCCACCCCGTTCAGCGAGAAACGAAGACGACCATCCAATGCGTCGCTGCGCTTCACGAACATCGTCACGTCAAGAGCTCGAGCGGCCACCGGGAGTACCGCCCGATCATTCGCACCCTCATCGAGCTCGGCGGCGAGCGCTGGCCGATCGACCTGACGCTCACGACACGCGACGCGATGGGGTTTCGGATGTTGCTGGGAAGAGAAGCGATTCGCAGGCGCTTCCTGGTCGACCCGGGTCGCTCCTATCTCTTCCGGGAGCACGTCCCAAAACGGAAAAAGAAGAAGCGCAGGGCATGACCCCTCGCTCATCGCAGCTTGTCGGTCTGCCCTTCGATCGCTTGCGTCGTTTGGTCGCTCCGCTTCTCGGCCTCCAAAAGCATCTGAGCTTTTCGCTTTCGCGCTTCATCGACCGCTTGGCTCGCGCGTTTGTCAGCCTCGCTGACGAGTTGTTTGGCGCGTTTGTCGGTTTCGATTCGAAGCCGCTTCGCGCTCTCTTTCGCCGCGATGGCAGCGATGGGGTTCTGAGCGCTCTTCTTCTCGAGCTGGTCGGCCCGCGCATACCCTTCTTTCCGCGCGAGCTCCGCGGCCTTGGCAGCCTCGGCCCGGATTTGGGCCGCGCGCTTCTCCGCTTCTTCGATCAGCCGATTCGCCTGCTCGGTCACTTCTCTCAGTGCGCGCGCCTTCTGTTCAGCGAGCTCCGCTGAAACCGCGTCGGCAACCGCACCGCGCAAGCCTTTGGTGTCTACATCGACCGAAACGCGCGGCGAGGTGAGCGAGCCCGTTAGATTCGCGCGTACGCCGACCATATCGGCCTTCGAGAGGTCCAGCCCGAGCACTTGAATCTGTTTCGAAAGCTTCGATGAAAGCTTGTTGATGGGAACGTCGGTCGAGACCTGGTAGCTCATCTCCTGGTCCAGCCCATGTGTTCCGCCGACGACCATCGACACTCCCCGCGCCTTGACGGTAAACGGGTTCACTCGCACCCGGCCGTCGTCGATCTTGAACCGCGTTCGAAAGCTTTCGATGTCGAGAGGCTTTGGAATGGTGGGCACCGCTTCGTTGAGCGCGGCGAGTGGCTTGAATTCACTGTTGAGCTTGCTCTGGACCGCGGCTGCAATTCCACTTGCGGCGATTGAGCTCAGCTGGGGGGACAAGTCTTCACTCAAGGTTCCGCTCGCATCGAGGTCGGTCGAGAAGCGGCCGTCGAGAAACTTGGAAACAGGCACGAAGGCACGCATCGAAGGAAGCGATTCGAACGCTTCGACGAAGCGCGCGTCGTTTACTGCGTAGCGGAGGTCAAAACTCGCAGGAGAGTCGATGGGTGTCGACACCGTGCCGTCCACTTTCATCGACCCCCCAAGCGCATCTGCACGAACGCCTTCCAGCACGAGCTTTCGATCCCGCAGACGGCCTGCGCCCTTGAAGTTCCGAAGCACCAGGTCTTCGTAGGTCAGCGTTCCAACGTCGAACTGAAGCTTTGCATCGATGTTGTCCGGCAGCAGGAATGCTTCTCCCGAATCGGCATCGGACGTTTCACTCGATGCAAAGTCCTCGACCCGAAGGCGCTTAGACTTCAGCCATACGCTCGCGGTCACTTTCTGATCGTCGAGCAGGAGCGTGGTCAACGGCGAGACGATCCCGCTCACGCTGAGGTCGCTCTCACCGACCTGCGCCTCGAGCTCCTCGATCGTCGTGCTCTGCGGGGAAAGCACGATGCGCGCGCTGCGGATGCGGACCTCAGGGCCGCTGGCCGGGCTGTAGTCGAGGCCCGCGACCTCGACATCCCCCGAGAGCTTTTCGATGCGCTCTCCCTTTGCGACCAGCTCGACCGCGGCGACGATTAGGCCTTCTACCTTCTGCACATCTGGAATCGGATAGGCTTTCGAGAGCTCCTCGAGGTCGAAGCGTCCATCCAAGGCGAGGTCGATTCGTGGCTGCGAGATCGGCCGCGTGACGGTCACGCGACCTTTGGCCTGGCTCTTGCCGGCCGCAAACGCGTACTTCGACACGTCGATTCGCATCTTGTCGAGATTGCCTCCTGGGTGCTTCACCGACCCATCGAGCAGCAGGTCGGTCACGCCGAGCGGAAGGTCCGGATACTTGAACGCGCCGTTTTGAACCTTGGCCGTCGCCGAGAACGAGGGAATATCCTCGTCGTCCGGCCCCAACTCTCCTTGAATCGCTGCCGTGAGCGAAAACGTGCCGCTGGCCGTGAGCCCTTTGAAGTCCGCCGCGTAGGCGTTGGGGATCGCGGAAATGAGGGCCTTGATAGGGAGCCCCGTTTTCGACGCCAGCGTCAGGTCGAGCGCCGTTCCGTCGCCCGCCCAGTTG
>SHLP01000138.1 GCA_004283055.1 Deltaproteobacteria bacterium | reverse complement strand
ATCCACGGCCCCCCCGGCTCCGAGCACAGTGTGACGGTTTCGCAGGATCTTTCGACCATCCGTACACCTGTCCGGCGGAGCGACGGTCATCAGTCCTACAATCTGCCGAACGACGCACCCAGTCGTACCTGGTTTTCTTTCGTCGCTACTCGGAGCGATTCGAGCCGCTTCACCACGTGCGCGCGCCCGGGTTCCGCAAGCGTCGGTAGTCAAGCTCCAGCTACGCGAAGGAGTAGGCGAAGGAATGAGTCGGGCGGTTTCGTCGACGACGGCGCCGACCGATAGGGCGGCCACAGCGACGAGGTAGGCCAAGACCAGTCGGCGAAGTCTCCGGGGTTTTCGTTTCCAGGGGAGCACGATCTAGGGGTTTTCGACCCGCCGGAGGAGCGCTGCGCCCACAAAATCACGCCGGACCCCCGCACCAGCCGACAAGATCGAAGCAAGGTGCGGTATGCTCGCCGGCTCACATGACCCTCCACCAGCAGCTCACCGAGGAGATCCGAACGGGGCCGTCAGGCCCCAGAATCGGCGCATTCTTCGATCTCGATCAGACGCTCTTCGCGGGCTTCTCCGCCACTCCGTTTACGCGCGATCAATTCGCGACGGGCCGACTGACGCCGAGAAACCTGGCTGATTCGCTTCGCGCCACGCTTTCGTTCACGATGGGGCGCACCGGGTTCTCGGCGTTCGTGACGGCCACGTCCGCCGTCTATCGAGGGATGGCCGAGAGCGTGCTCGAGGAGGCAGGGCAGCGTGTCTTCGAAAACTCCCTAGTGACCGAGATCTACCCCGAGTCGCGGGCCTTGGTCAGAGCTCACCAGAGTGCGGGCCACACCGTCGCGATCATCACTTCTGCAACCCGCTACCAGGCGGAGCCGGTCGCACGCGAGCTCGGCATCGATCATCTCCTCTACACTCGGCTTGGCGTCGAAGATGGAATCCTCAACGGCAAAGTCGTCAAGCCGACCTGCTACGGCGAAGGGAAGGCGATCGCCGGACGCAGCCTCGCCGCAAAGTACGACCTCGATCTCGACGAGACCTATTTCTATTCGGACAGTCACGAGGACCTGCCGCTTTTCGACATCGTGGGCCGTCCGCGTCCTTTGAACCCGAATCGCAAGCTCGCGCAGATCGCCAAGGAGCGACAGTGGCCGGTGCGCCGGTTCACCAGCCGAGGCAGACCGACGATGGGCGACATCGCTCGAACGGGGCTTCTCTATGGAAGCCTTGCGCCGTCGGTCGGGTTCGGCCTCGCCGCGGGGCTCCTGAACCGCTCCAAGCGCGAAGCGATCAACGTCATGGGGTCCGTTTGGGGGGATTTGGCCGCGTCGGCTGCGGGCATCGACCTGCGGGTAGAGGGCCAAGAGCACCTCTGGTCGCATCGGCCCGCTGTGTTCATCTTCAATCATCAAAGCGGCCTCGAGCTGGTCCTGTTGCTCAAGCTACTGCGCCGCGATTTCACGGGAATCGCCAAGCAGGAGATTCGTCACAATCCGATCTTCGGCCCGCTGTTCCAAGCCGCAGGCGCCGTGTTCATCGATCGCTCGGACACCGCGAAGGCCATCGAGGCCCTCGGCCCTGCAGTCGAAGCCCTGCGCCACGGGCGCTCCTTGATCATCGCTCCCGAAGGCACGCGCTCGACCACGACCGCCGTCGGCCCGTTCAAGAAGGGCGCGTTCCACTTGGCCATGGATGCGAACGTGCCCGTCGTTCCGGTGGTGTTTCGAAACGTCCTCGACGCACTTCCCAAAGGTGCTCTGGTGGTCCGCCCGGCGGTGGTCGAGGCCGTGGTTCTCCCGCCCGTCGATACGTCTCATTGGACACACGACACGCTCGAGGACGAAATCAGCAAAGTCCGAGACCGCTACATCGCGATCCTCGAGGGGTCGGCCAAGGGAACCTGAGCGTGGAAACGACCATCGCAACCATCATGCGGGGGGAGCGCTTTCACAGCGGCCTCATCAAGCTCAGCGAGGAGCTACACGAGCCTCTCCCCAAGCTAGAGAGGCTCGCCGTGCGGGCGTTCGGCGAGATGATCGCCCGGCACGACGCTGCGGCCACCGCCGCTTACCGGGGGATGGGTGCGATTCTCTCCCGTCGCTACCGCATCGACGTCGACCGCGAGGCGCTCGGGAAGCTGCGGGAGCTCGACAAAGAGCATGCGATCATCTGGCTTCCGTCCCACCGCTCCTACCTCGACATGTTCTATCTGGAGCAGGTTGCCCAAGAAGCAGGTATTCGGCCGGCGTACGTACTCGGGGGCGACAACCTCGATTTTTGGCCGATCGGGCCGATCCTCCGCCGCGCGGGCGTTCTCTACATCCGACGGGACACGCACGACAACCCGGTCTACCGCTTTGCTCTGCGCTCCTATCTCGGTCACCTCGTCGAGACGGGGCAGAACTTGAGCTGGTCGATCGAAGGCGGCCGGAGCCGAACCGGGAAGCTTCGTCCACCTCGTTACGGCGCGTTGCGCTACGTGGTCGACGCGGTGCGCGCCAGCGAGGGCCCCGACGCAATGGTCGTCCCCGTCTCCGTCGTGTACGAGCAGCTCGCGGAGGTGGCCTCCATGACCGCCGAGGCCCTGGGCGGGAGCAAGAAGCCCGAAGGCCTCGCTTGGCTCCTGAGGTTTGCGCGGACGCAGCCCGGCCGCATGAGCGGCGTCCGAATCGATTTCGGAGAGCCGATCGGAATGCGGGCGCGCCTCACGGAAATCGCGCGCGACCCTCGCGCCAAAGGCAAAGAGGTCGAGCGTTTCGCCGTCGAAGTATGTCACCGGATCAACCGCGCAACTCCGGCGATCCCGACGGCGATCGTCACGTTTGCGCTCCTGGGCGCCGAGCGGGCCCTCACGCTCGACGAAACGCTCGAGGCCATGGCGCCCATTTTGAGCTACCTCAGAGACCACCCGACCACGCCCACCACTCTGGGTTCGCAGCTCGAAGACGCGGGGTGGATTACGAGCACGCTCGACAAGCTCACCGACTCGGGCGTGCTCGAACGGTTTACGGGCGGCGAGCAAACCGTCTGGTACATCGCACCGGAGCAACACCTCGTCGCCGCGTTTTACCGCAACACGCTCATTCACCTCTTGGTCAACCGCGCCATCGCCGAGCTTGCGACGTTCATGGCCCGCGAACACAGCGTCGGCGACTTGCGCGAGTCCATATGGAACTACGCGATCAGCCTGAGGCAGCTTCTGAAATTCGAGTTCTTCTTTGCGTCACGCGCCGAGTTCAACGAGGAGCTGCGGGCGGAGGTCGCGCTCTTCGATCCAGACTGGGCCGGGCAGGAGGTGCGTGAGCCGGTGGTCACGCGTGAGCAGCTCGAGCGTTGGTTCGAACGCTCCCGTCCGCACCTCGCACATCTGATCCTGCGCCCGTTCTTCGACTCGTATCGCGTGGTCGCCGACCAACTCGCGCGCTGGCCGCACGATCGCGAGGTCGATGAGAGCCTGCTCCTCGAGCGCTGCCTCGGCTTTGGGCAGCAGCAGGTGCTGCAGGCGAAGCTTCACAGCGCCGAGTCTGTGACCCTCGAGCTCTTTCGTAACGCTTTGACGCTCGCCGGCCACCGCGGCTTGCTTTCAGGCACGGGGAGGGAGGTTCGCGAAAGGCGCAAGGCGTTCGCCGACAGTCTTCGCCAAATCGTCGATGACCTCGATACGCTCAGTCGCTTGCAGAACGCAGCCGCCTAGTCGGTATGCTATAGGCGCCCCGTGGACGACTTGATCCAAAAAGCAGCGACGCTTCAAGAGGCGCTCCCGTACATCCGGAGCTTCCATGGGGAGATCTTCGTCATCAAGTACGGAGGTCACGCAATGGTCGATCCGGCCCTGCGAGATAGCTTCGCGCGCGACGTAGTTTTGATGAAGTACGTCGGGCTTCATCCGGTCGTGGTCCACGGCGGAGGCCCTCAGATCGACCAAATGCTCAAGTCGCTTGGCGTGGTTTCAGAGCGTCTCGAAGGGCTCAGGGTGACGGACGATCACACCATGGAAGTCGTCGAGATGGTGCTCGGTGGCAAGCTCAATTCCGAAATCGTCTCGCTCATTGCAGGTCATGGCGGCCGGCCAATCGGGCTGACGGGTAAAGACGACGCGTTCCTTCGGGCCAAAAAGGTCGACCAAATGCAAACCAAGACGGGGAAGTGGGTCGACCCGGGTCGCGTTGGGGCGGTCACGCAGGTCAACCCCGACATCGTGCGTCGACTCGTCAACGACGGCTTCATTCCCGTGATTGCGCCCGTAGCGGTCGATGCACAGGGCAGGTCGCTCAATGTCAACGCCGATACGGTCGCGGGCAAAGTCGCCGAGGCGATTTCCGCGCGCAAGTTCATGCTTCTCACAGACATCGAAGGCGTGCGCGGCACGAACGGGGAAGTGGCGAGCTCGCTCAGCGCTGCCGAGATCGATAGCCTCAAGCAGCAGGGCGTCATCGAGGGGGGGATGATTCCGAAAGTCGACTGCGCGTTGAGCGCCTTGGCCGGTGGTGTTCGGAAGGTGCACATCATCGACGGGCGCGTGCGTCACGCGGTCCTCCTCGAAATCTTCACCGACGAAGGCATCGGTACCGAAATCACGCGCTGAGCCCGCCGGGCCAGGGTCGACGGCCCAGGTCAATGGTGGTATGTCGCGGGCTTCCCCAAAGGCACCGCATGACCAGGCAGGCAGACATGCTCCGAACCGCCGCAGAGGTTCAGCTCGGCAACTACGCACCGGCCCCTTTCGTTCTGACGCACGGGCGCGGCAGCCGCGTAACCGATGCCTCCGGCCGCGAGTACCTCGACCTTTCCGGCGGCATTGCCGTCCTTTCGGTGGGGCACAGCCACCCCACGCTGGCGGCCGCGATTGCGGAGCAGGCGGCTCGCCTGATGCACGTGTCGAACATCTTCTACAACGATCGCGCCATCGAGCTTGCCGAGGCGATTTGCGCGCGGACTCCCTTCGAGAAGGTCTACTTCTGCAACAGCGGCTCGGAGGCCAACGAGTCGTTGCTCAAGCTCGCGCGCCGCTTTCACTACGACCGGGGCGACGAGCATCGAACCGAATTCGTGTCGACCCACAACAGCTTTCACGGTCGGACGATGGGCTCGCTGTCGGTGACCGGGCAGCCCAAGTACCACAAGGGCATGGAGCCCCTGGTGCAAGGCGTTCGCTTCGTCGGTTTCAACGATCTCGCCGCCCTCGACGCAGCGGTGACCGACCAGACCGCGGCGGTGATCTTCGAGCCGATTCAAGCGGAGGGCGGGATCATCCTCGGCACGGACGAGTTCGTGCGAGGTGCGCGCCGCATGTGCGACGAGCGGGGCGCCTTGCTCTTCTTCGACGAAATCCAATCCGGGTACGGCCGGACGGGTCGATTCCTCGCGCAGGAGTGGTTTGAAACCGTCCCCGACGCCTGCTCGCTCGCGAAGGGCATCGGCGGAGGGTTCCCGCTCGGCGCGATGTTAGTGACCGACCGCGTTGCAGGAGGTCTGCCTCCCGGAAGCCACGCGAGCACGTTTGGCGGCAATCCGCTCGCCTGCGCAGCAGGGCTTGCCGTCCTGCACATCATCGACGAGGAAGGGCTGATCGAGAACGCGCGGCATCTCGGAGATTATCTCGCGGAACGGCTGGCCGAGCTCGACGCCAAGCTCGAGACTACAGCGGGCACGCGCGGCATCGGTCTGCTGCAGGGCATCGTTCTGGCCGACCAGGTCGATCCCGGTGCGACCCTCGCCGCGGTACATTCGGCGGGGCTGCTCCTCACGCTTGCCGGCGGAAACGTCATCAGGATTTCGCCGTCCCTCAACGTGAGCCGCGACGAGCTCGACGAAGGCCTTTCGATTTTGGCGAAGGTCCTCTCCGACGCACCGAGGAAGCGATGAGTCGCAACTTCCTCACGATTTCCGACCTGAGCCGGGAGGAGCTCTTCGGGTTGCTCGATCGGGCAGACGAGCTGAAGGCGCTTCGCGGCTCGCCCGCCCACCCTCGGCCACTCGAGGGCAAGTCGATTGCGGTCGTGTTTGAAAAGGCATCCACGCGCACACGCCTCTCGTTCCAGGTGGGCATCCACGAGCTTGGCGCGCAGCCGGTCACGCTCAACTCCAAGGATACGCAGCTCGGGCGAGGAGAGCCGATCGAAGACACCGCCCGCATGTTGAGCCGCTATGTTCACGGAGTGGTCTATCGAACGTTCGGGCACGACCGCCTCGAGGCGCTCGCGGGCTGCTCGACCATCCCCGTCGTCAACGGGCTTTCCGACAAGTTTCACCCGGTGCAGCTTCTTGCCGACATGATGACCATTCGCCAGAGCTTCGGGCCTGCGCTCGACGTCGCACGTGTTGCCTGGATCGGCGACGGCAACAACATGGCCAACTCGTGGATCGTATCGGCTGGGCTGGCGGGCTTCGAGCTCGTGCTCGCGTGCCCAGCGGGATACCAGCCAGATGAGCAGGTCCTCGCGGATGCGCGGGCGCGCGGCGCAAAGGTTCGAGTCGTGGGTCGCCCCGAGGAGGCTTTGGAGGGTGCCACCGTGGTCAGCACCGACGTCTGGGCGAGCATGGGGCAGGAGGACGAGGCTTCGGAGCGACAGGGCGCGTTTGCCGGCTTCATCGTCGACGAGGCGAGCATGGGCCGGACCGCTTCGGGTGCCATCTTTCTCCATTGTTTGCCGGCCCACCGCGGCGAAGAAGTGAGCGCTGCGGTCATCGACGGCCCACAATCCCGAGTCTGGGACGAGGCCGAGAACCGCCTACACACCCAGAAGGCTCTATTGGAGTGGCTCGTCGTTTAGTTCCGGCGAACTGGCTGCCGAGCGAAGCGCCAAGCTAGACTAGGAAGACGGGGGAAGCGAGACAGTCGATGTCGGAGGAGCGAATTCCGCGACAGGTCGAGGAGGCCGACCTGGGCGCGCACAGCATGAGCCCGCAGGAGGCATTCGTGCACTCGTGCATCGACGGGGTCCTCAACGTCGAGGACATCGCAGACCTGACGGTGCTCGAGCCTGCGCTGGTTGCCGAGTCGGTCGAACGAATGATCTCGCTCGGACTCGTCGAATGGGTCGAGGCGAAGGTCTCGAGCGCGCCGCCGGCCGCGCAGCTCGTCGAGGACGTGGAGATCGACGAAGCACTTCAGGACAAGATCCTGCAGACCTTCAAACGGGCCGACCGGCTCAACCATTACGAGCTCCTCGGGGTCACGACAAACTCCGACCGCGCAGAAATCCGCAAGGCGTATTTCGCGCTCTCCAAGACCTTCCATCCTGACTCCTACTACGGCAAGCGTCTTGGTTCGTTCAAAGCGCAGATGGAAGTCGTCTTCCGGAAGATGACGGACGCCTACGAAGTCATCGGGCGCCAGCAGAAGCGCGACGCCTACGATCGCTACCTCAAGAGGAGCATCGTAGTGTCCGCTGCTGAGGAGAAAATAAGTCGCGTCGAAGAGCGTGCACAGGCGATGTCCAAGGCGCTGACGCGTGCACCCGTCGCCGAGCGTCAAGCGGAGCCGGTTGACCCCGAGGCGCCCTCACGGGACTGGCAGCCGAGTCAGGCGCCCTCGAAGCAGTCCCGTTCCGTCGTTTCCGGCTCGCCCGATCATGAGCGCATGCAGCGCAAGCGCGAGCTGCTCGAAAAAAGGCTTCGAGGCCGATCGAGAAGGCCGCCAAGGAAGAGCGAGCCGGTGCGATCAATGCCTGCACCCACCGCCAAGGTCGGTGCGAAGACGGCGCTGCGGGATCTGACCCGCTCGCTCAAGCGAACGGCCGGGGTCACCGGTGGCGTGGACCGCGCCGAGCATCACATCGAGACGGCCCGGCTGGCGGAGGCCAGCGGCGACCTCGCTGCAGCGGCCACGGCGCTGCGAATGGCGATCACCCTCGATTCGAGCCGCAGCGACATTCAAGAGCAGTACCGCAGGGTCAATTCGCACCTGCGCGTTCAGCTCCTCGATATCCATCGGGAGCAGGCGAAGTACGAAGAGGACAACAATCTCTGGGCCGCTGCGAGCATTTCTTGGGCGAAAGTTGCTGACGCCGACCCGAAGGACGCGATCGCTCCCCGACGCGCTGCCCGGGCCCTTCTGAGCGCCGGGGGCGATCTCCGAAAAGCGCGAGATTTCGCCCAAAGGAGCCTCGACTTGGCCCCAGATTCCCTGGAAGCCAGGCTCCTTTTGGCCCGAATCTATATCCAGGCCGGCATGGACAACAGTGCGGCGAAAGAGCTCGATGAGGCTGCAAAGCTGGACCCGGGGCACGAGATGGTGAAAAATCTTAGGGAGCAGCTCGCGGGGTGATGCGACAAACGCATCTGGGCGCTTTGGAAGTGGGGCATGGAAAGAGTCATCGGGATTGACCTAGGTACGTTCAACTCGTGCGTCGCCGTCGTGGAAAGCGGCACGCCCGTGGTCATCGCAAATCGTGGGGGATACAAGGTCACCCCCTCGATGGTGGCCGTGACCGAGGGCGGCAAGCGTTTGGTGGGCCACATCGCAAAGCGACAGGCCGTGACCAATGCCGAGAACACGGTGTTTGCCTGCAAGCGCCTCATCGGGCGGAAGTGGGATACCCCTCAGGTCAAGAACACGATCCAGACCACGCCGTTCCACATCGTGGAAGGTCCGCACGGCGACTGCCGCATCAAGATGCGCGACAAGGTCTACAGCATTCCCGAGATCAGCGCGATGGTCCTTCAAGAGATGAAGATGGTCGCGGAGGATTACCTCGGTGAAGAAGTCCAGAAGGTCGTCGTCACGGTGCCTGCGTACTTCAACGACAACCAGCGCCAGGCCACCAAGGACGCCGGCGCAATCGCCGGCCTCGACGTGATTCGAATCATCAACGAGCCGACTTCCGCGGCGCTTGCTTACGGCTTTGGAAAGAACATCGATCGCACGGTCGCGGTCTTCGACCTCGGCGGCGGAACATTCGACATCTCGATTCTCGAGATCGCGAGCACCGGCGTGTTCAAAGTCATCAGTACCGCTGGCGACACGTTCCTAGGTGGTGAAGACTTCGACCAGCGCGTCATCGACTGGCTCGTCGAAGGCTTCCAACACGAGCACAGTATCGATCTTCGTCAGGACCGTATGGCGCTGCAGCGCCTCAAAGACGCCGCGGAGAAGGCCAAGTGCGAGCTTTCGGCCGTCACCGAGACGGAGGTCAACCTTCCTTTCATCATTTCGAGCGCTCGCAACGAGGCGCTCCACCTTCAGCGCTTGCTGACGCGCGCAACCCTCGAAGAGCTGACCGCCGACCTCGTCGATCGAACCGTGCAGATTTGCGAGCTCACGCTCGGTGAAGCAGGCCTGAACAAGGACGAGATTGAAGACATCATTCTCGTAGGCGGCATGACGCGGATGCCCAAGGTCCAGGAACGGGTCAGCAAATTCTTCCAGCGCGACCCCTGCAAGGGCGTCCATCCGGATGAGGTGGTCGGGCTTGGCGCGTCGATTCAGGGCGCTGCGCTCGTAGACGACTCGCCAGAGCTCGACATGGTGCTGCTCGACGTCACGCCGCACACGCTCGGCATCATGGTCGTCGGTGGATACTTCGAAGAGCTCATCCCGCAGAACACCACGGTTCCGACGTCTCGCAGCAAGCCGTTCACCACGGTTCGCGACAATCAGACCGCGGTGAAGATCCTGGTTCTGCAGGGCGAGTCACGACGCGCAGAGGAGAACGAGCTCCTGGGCGAGTTCATCTTGACGGGCCTCCGCCGTGCAGCGGCCGGCCAGGTGGAGGTCGAAGTGACCTTCGAAATCAACGCGGACGGCATCGTCAGCGTCCATGCGAAGGACGTCGAGACCGGCAAGGAGCAGTCCATCACCGTGACCGCGACCAGCGGCCTCACCGAGGACGAGATCAACGAGATGATGGTGGATGCCTCGGATTTTGCCGTTTCGCGGCGTGAGGACGAGGCTTCCGAGAAGGTTCGTCAGGAAGCGGAAACGCTGATCGCCGAAATCGAGCGCCTTTTCCCGGAGGTCGAATCGATCGTCGCGGGCAGCGACTTCGGGCGCGACGCCATCGACAAGGCCAAGGGCGTCGTCGATAATGCCCGGACACTCCTCGAACATGGCGACATCGCCGCGTTGCAGGACGAGCTCGAGTCGCTCGGCCGGACCCAGCGCATGTTCAAGGGAGTCGTCGGCAAGTCGGCGTGAGCCATGGCCTCCGTTAAGTCAGGCTCCGGCGACTCGTCCTTCCCAAGCGTACTCGGCGACGATGGCGCAATCGACCTGGTTGCGGACCCTGAGGCGCAGGACATCCATGAGCGACCGACCCGCCGCATCTCTGGAGACGCCTGGGTCGCCGATCGAGGTCGACGAAGCCTCGCGCCGACCGCACCGCCGCCGGCACGGCCCGAGGCGCCAGAAGCTGGTGAAGCGAGCCCTGATGTCCTCCACGCCGAAATCGCCGACTGCTTCGCGCTCGGTGACTATGCGAGGTCGT
>SHLP01000254.1 GCA_004283055.1 Deltaproteobacteria bacterium | reverse complement strand
CCCGGCTCGATTCCGAAGAGGTTGGTTCCCACGACGTAGAAGACGACCGTGATCACGACGGCGCCGATCACGTTCAGCGCCAGGCCCACCCGCACCATCTCCGGGATCGTGACGCGTTGGCTTCCGAACACTACGGCGTTTGGCGGTGTCGCGACGGGCATCATGAACGCGCAGGAGGCGGACAGGGTGGCGGGCACCATGAGCAGGAGCGGGTGGATGCCCGTGGCGACCGCGATCGACGCGAGCACCGGGAGCACCATTTCCGTGGTGGCCGTGTTGGAGGTGAGCTCCGTCAGGAACGTCAGGCCTAGGCAGGTCGCAAAGATGATGACCAGCGGAGGCACGCCGGCTAGCCCCGTGAACTGTGTGCCGATGAACCCGGCGAGCCCGGTAACTTGAAAGCCTTGGGCCAAGGCAAAGCCGCCCCCGAAGAGCAAGACGATGTTCCAAGGGAGTCGCCGAATCACCCCCGGCTCCATGATCGTCGCCGATTTGGAATCGGGCGAGCGCGTTGGAATCAGGAACATGAGCGAGGCCATGCCGATCGCGACGGTCGCATCATCGAAGAGCTCTCCGTAAGGCAAGAGCTCGGACCAACCGGGCAGAGTGAGGGGCCCCAGCACCAGGGGTGCTCGGAACAACCAGAGCAAGGCCGTCGACACGAACACTGCGAGGACGACGCGCTCCTCGTAGGCCATCAACCCGAGCTTTTCGGCCTCTTCGTCGACAATCGACCGATCCACGATCACTTCGTCGGAGATTCGATAGAAAACTCGGGTGAGCAATAGCCAGGCAATGAGCAGCAGAATGATCGAAATCGGGAGCGCCATGGCAAACCAAAGCCCGAAGCCGATGGGGGGCGCCTCTGGAAACGTGATCTGAAAGATCCGCTGCAAAGAGAGATTAGGCGGGGTTCCGACCAAGGTTGCAATGCCGCCGACAGAACAGGAGTACGCGATGGCGAGCATCACGGCGACCGAGAACGTGTGCGTGCTCTTTCGCCCGAAATCCTCTTCCATCCGGACCACGATCGCCAGCCCGATCGGGATCATCATGATCGCTGTGGCCGTGTTCGAGATCCACATCGACAGGAACGCTCCAGCCAACATGAAACCGAGGATGATGCGATCGGCGCCGCCTCCAACGGTGCGAATGATCCAGAGCGCGATGCGACGGTGCAGGTTCCACTTCTCCATCGTGAGCGCGATCATGAAGCCGCCGAGAAACAGCACGATGGTGCTGTTGAAATAGACGGGCGCGGTGTCCCCCGTACGTGCGATCCCGAGCACTGGATACAGAATGAGAGGCAAGAGCGCCGTCGCGAAAAGGGGAATCGCATCGGTGATCCACCACGTGGCCATGAGGACCGCCACGGCGGCCATCCGCGTCACCTCGGGACGAGCAGGGTCGAGATCCAAGAGCAGCACGAGCGCAAAGAAGGCAGGGCCGAGGATCAAGCCGACCCGTTGACCCCGGCTGCGGGTGCCTCGTGGGGGCAGGGCGCTGTGATCCCGTTCCGGAGGAAGCAAGGCTCGCGACGGGGCTCTCATGCGTCGATTCCGTTTACGCGGCTTCTCTCCTCTTGCCAAGCGTCGCGAACCAGGCGACCGTGGTCGCAATGCGTTCACTCTCCGTCTTGATTCCTTTCACCTTGCTTGCCGCGTGCGCGCAGCAAGGCGCGTCGGAAGGGATCCAGCCAACGCATAGTCACTCCTTCGAGCCGATCATGGTCGAGCGCGGAGAAGAGGTCGCTGACGTTTGCCAGAGCTGGACGCTCGACAACGACGAACCTCTATTCGTGTCGAAGATACGGCAGACGAACGGTGGCGCCTGGCACCATTCGAACTGGTTCTTCGTCCCGGAGACAACCTACCCGGGGCCGGACGGAACCTGGGACTGTGATGATCGGGGCTTCCACGATGTCACCGCGGGGCTCGAGGGTGGGGCCTTCTTCGCTCAATCCACCCAAACGCTCCAAGAGCTGCAGGCCTTCCAGCAGGGAGCGGTCCTCGAGATTCCCCCCCGGCACAAGATCGTCGGTGGCGTTCATCTGGTGAACGTCTCGGCGGGCGCACTCGAAACGGCGCTCCGCTTCGACATTGAAACCGTTCACGAAGACCAAGTCGAGGTCAGGCTCCGACCGATCGCGTTTACCAACACCGCGCTCGACATCGAGCCGCAAGCGGAGTCGCGCTACGGGATGACCTGCGATCTCGGGCCGCAATTCCAGAGCGTGCTCGGCGAGCCGCCCGACTACAGCATCTACTATGTCCTGGCGCACTATCATGAGTGGGGGAACTATTTCCGGCTGAGCTTCGTCGACGATTCGGGTGCAGAGCGCACCATCTTCGAGCTCGAGAACTCCATTGGTGAGCCGCTCGGAATCACCCTAGACCCGCCGATCCCGTCGCTGGGCGCTGGGCGGCTTCGGGTCGAGTGCGGCTACCTCAACGACACGGACAGGCGACTGACGTACGGCCTCGCGGGCAAAGAGATGTGCGTGTTCCTGGCCTACAGCGATGCGGACTTGAAGATCGGCGCGAGCTCGGCTGAGAACACCGCGATGGGACCCAACGAAGACGGGGTGTTCATGAACGAGACGGCCTGCGGGCCCCTTCTCGCCGTTCGGGCCGACTGACTTTTGGACGAAGCGGCTCGAAAGCGGTTTTCGCGGTGTGCATCGTAAGTGCCTGAAATCAGGCACCGTGTGGGCAGGGAGCGTGTCCCTATGCTAGCTTCACGTCGGAAGTGCGCGGCGCGTGGGGCGCCGTTGGGGAGGCAGACAAAGATGACCGGGTTGTGCTCGAACTGGGGGCGGCTTGCCGCAGTGTTGACGTTCTCTGGGGTGATCGCGATGGGCTGCAGCGGCTCTGGTGACGACGGTGGCACGGCGGGCTCGGGCGGCACGGCGGGCTCGGGCGGCACGGCGGGCTCGGGCG
>SHLP01000253.1 GCA_004283055.1 Deltaproteobacteria bacterium | reverse complement strand
GCCGTCGCTGCGGACGCCGCCGTATCGCGGCGAGTGGATGCAGGCCAGGACGACCTCGAAGGACGTGGTCTGGTCGGTCACCACTGTGACCGGGCTGGCCTCGCCCGTGCACTCGGTGTTCCCGGTGTTCGACGTGGCCGTGTACGTAAAGTGGCAGTTGCCCGCGGGGATACCCTGCTTCTCAAAGAGGCCGATGGTGTTGTACGGCTCCGGACCTTGAGAGGTGGACGTGTTGATGGTGAACGTTTCGGGGGCGCTCTGCGGCGGCCGCGGTACGCCCAGCACCGGGTCGGTCCCTTCGCACCAGAACGACACATTCACTTGGTCGATCTGCTCGTTGGGGCCGGCCGGCGGTGTTGCGAGGGTGACCTCCATATCGACGCTGCCGATACCTGGGGGTTCGCCCTGATCTGAAGTACAGCCTGCGAGTGTCACGGCGAAGGCCGCGCACGTCAGCATCGCTGAGCTCAACAATCGTTTTTGTGACAGTGACATCCCTGATTTCTCCTTGAGAGGTTTCACACGCTCCGCTTCGCGCTCTGCAAAGCGATCGCTTCTTTTTGATTGGGGGGTCTGCGAGAAAAAGTTTGTTCAACCTATGAACAAACCCTCGATGGGACGGTGTACTTCGGCACATTTCAAAAGATCAAGCCTGAAATGAATGTGGCCGGAGACCTTCGTCGGGCAGCGTGGTTTTGTGAGACATCTCACCGGCTAGCCCAGAGCTCCGAGGCCCGCGGCGGGACTCCACTGCAGGCACGGTGTTCGAAGACGAGTGGCGCTGGCAACACGCGCTTCAGCTCGGAAAAGTCGACGTCTTAGGGAGAGACGCCGCCGAGACCTGCGAGGCTCGGCCATGCACCAAGTGCCATTTCTGCGGTAATTCAGCGCTCCAGACTGCAAAGAGCGGGAGCCTCCGGTCGGCGTAGCTCGAACCGTTGACCCGCGCTGCCGATCGCAGCGTGAACACTGCTCAAGCGGACACGTCCGAATCTGGCTAAGGCACATGTTGAGAACGGTCATGAGTGGGGTCGCGGAGCCTTCGGTGGGTCCCACGAGCACGCAGCGCGGAGCCAGCCGTCCCCAGCTCTGCGCGCCCGACCGAGGTCTGCGAACCGGAGCCCTACGTGGACTTGGCAAGACCCGCGTGCGCTTGCAATCGTTTACGGAGTGTGGTGTGGCTCGTGCATTAGGAGACTGTGAGTGCGTGGCTTAGCTGGATTTCTTTGCATCGCTTCGTTCGCCGCTGCTGGTTGCGGAAGTGACGGCGATGCCGCCGAGCTCGTGTGCACCGACGGCGTTTGCCCATGCTCGGAGGGCGGGATTCGGGCGGCCATCGTCGAAGGCGCCGGCCCCTATACCTTCGACTGCGACGGTCCCACCACCATCGTCGCCGGCCGAGAGATTGCGATCGAGGCCGACGTGACCTTGGACGGTGGAGGCGTTCTTACGGTGGACGGGAACGGAGCACACCGTGTCTTCTCCGTGCCTGACGGGGTGACGGCTGAGGTCATTGGGTTCACCGTGACCAATGGGCGCGAATCCGAGCTGAACGGGGGTGGCGTTTCGAATCAAGGGACGCTGACGTTGCGCAACACGACGGTCTCCGAAAGCTCTGCAGGCCGTGACACCGGATGCCGGACCACCGATCCGAATCTGCTTTGCTCCGAAGGCGGCGGGATTTGGAACGCCGGCACACTCACTTTGATCGACAGCACGGTGTCCGGGAATTCAGCGCCGTTCGGCGGCGGCATTGCAAACCGGCAGGGCAGCCTAACCGTCATCGACAGCGAGTTGGTCTCGAACGTGGCGGAAGGATGCCGAGGCGCCGCGGCCCTCCTCTGTAGCGGTGGAGGAGGGATTTGGAACTCCGCCGCGCTGACCATGATCAACAGCACCGTGTCTGGCAACGAAGCAAACTGGGGCGCCGGCATCTACACCCGCGCCGGAGCGCCGACGCTAACCAACAGCACGGTCTCCGGGAACACGGCGGGGTTCGACGGCGGCGGCGTGTTGAGCTTCGCGTCGCTCACGCTGATCGATTGCACCGTGGCCGACAATGTCGCCGGCCAGAGCGGCGGTGGTATTGCGAACCAGCAGCCCGGTACGCTCGAGCTAACCAGCAGCACGCTGTCGGGCAACAGCGCTGCTGCCGCGGGCGGAGGCCTCTTCAATCCGGTGGGCGCGGTCGCCGAAGTCCTGAACACGACCGTATCGACCAACACGGCGGAGAACCTGGGCGGGGGCGTCTATACAGAGGGTACGCTGTCGATCGCCAGCAGCACGATTGCCCGCAACGACGCGCCCAACGGCAGCGCGATCTACGACCCGGGAACGCCGGGTAACCTCCTTCGGTCGATCATCAACACAGCGGTGGAGGGTAGCTGTGCGGGTTCGCCGCTGGACTCTGGCGGCTACAATATCGAGAGCCCCGGCAATAGCTGCGGTTTCGACGAAGCGACCGATCGGCCTTCCGAAGATCAGCTGAACCTCGGTTTCCTACAGGACAACGGCGGACCGACCCAAACGCATGCGCTGCTCGAGAACAGCGCCGCGATGGATCGAATCCCGCAGGCCGATTGTGTCGACAGCGCCGGGGAACCGTTGACCGCCGACCAGCGCGGCGAGCCGCGTCCGGCGGGCACGAGCTCGAGCTGCGACGTGGGTGCCTTCGAAGCTCAGCCCTGAGCTCGCCCGCGCGTCGCCATAGCCGCGATCGTCTTTTCCCCAGCATGTCTTGACATGATTTGGTCGGATTGATACTTCGTTCGCTGGTCGAACAAACGGCCGATCCGTCCCCCCCGACGGATGTTTGCTCTGGAGACCCAGCACGGTGGATGAGGCTTTTCCCGACGGCTTTGTTTGGGGCGTCGCTACTTCGGCCTTCCAAATCGAAGGCGCTCACGACGTCGCCGGTCGAGGGCCATCCATTTGGGACAC
>SHLP01000252.1 GCA_004283055.1 Deltaproteobacteria bacterium | reverse complement strand
TGGTGCGGGTCAAATCGAGCTGCGCCTTTTTGAGCGCGCTCTGTGCGGCCTTGAGCTCTAGCCTGGTCGATTCGAGCTGTGGTTTGCGCTGGGCGAGGGCGCGCTGCTCTTCGGAGACATCCATCTCGCCAAAGGAGTTCCATTCGCGCACGGCGACCTCACCACGACGCTTCTCGAGCCTGAGCTCGAGCTTGGCGCGGTTGACCTGGGAGCGAAACGACTCCGCCGCGAGCTGATAGTCGCGCGGGTCGATTCGAACGATGGGCTGGCCGGCCTTGAAGCGGCCGCCGGCGACGAGCTCCGGGCTCTGCCAGATGACCCGACCACCGAGCTCCGGCTGGAGCACGATTTCTTGGGCTGGAACGACCGTGCCCTTGGCGTGCAGGTCGACTTCGTGCCGGCTCGCCTCGATTTGGATGACGTCGACGAGTGTCCCTTCGAGCGGCTTCTCGGCGCGCGGCGGCTCGGCCTTGGTGATGACCAGGACGTAGGCGACCGCGAACGCGGCGAGGAGCACGCCAATCGACAGCGCCCATTTGAGGCGACGCTCACTGCGCTTAGTCATCTTCGGGCTCTCCAAATTCTTCAGGCCAGGCGCCTCCGAGCGCTCGGTAGAGCTGGATGCGGTAGGAAACGAGTTGGCGACGCGCGGCGACGAGCTGAAGCTCGGAGCGCTGCCGGGTCGCGAGCGCGGTCAGGACAGGCAGGAAGTCGCTCAGACCGGCGCGGTAGCGATCGCGGGTGGCCTCGAGCGTGATGTTGGCCAAGCGAAACTCGTCTTCGAGGAACTGAATCCGGAGGCGCTCTTGGCGCTCGAGGACGAGGGTGCTCTCGACTTCGATCAAACCGGTGAGAATGGTTTCGGCGTATTGCTCCATGAGCTGGTCGAGCACTGCGCGCTGCGCCTTGATCGCCGACCATCCGGCGATTCCGTCGAAGAGGGGAACCGAAAGCTGGGCGCCTGCACGCCAGACGACGCCGTTGGCGGTCTGCGAACTTCTAACGACCGTGGGCAGCCCCGTATCGGGATCCGGGACCGGGAGCAAAGTAACGGGATCCCTAAGCACTTGGTCGCCCTCGAACTGAAGCCACTTGTACCCGGGCGTGAAGTTGAGCGTGATGACGGGCAATCGCGCACCGACAGCCGCTGCGACCCGACGGTCTTCGGCTTCGACGCGCTTTCGGACGGACTTGATATCGGGTCGGGCCTCGAGGAGGCTTGCGGGCGCCTCGATTTCCGGCGTAGGCCCGATGTCGGGCAGTACTTTCCCATCGACCGGAAAGCGCCGTCCGGGCGCTTCGCCAAGCAACACCGAGAGGCGCTGGTCGGTCAAGTCGGTCTGCGCGTCCGCGAGAGCGAGGAGCGCGCGCTGACTCGCGACGCGCTGCCGCTGCTGGTGCACGTCGACGGCCGAGTTCAACCCCTCACGGTATCGGAGCTCGACGAGCTCCAAGAAACGAAGGTCGGTCTCGAGCTGCTCTTGGACGACCGCGACTTCGATCCGAGCGTTGATCGAATCGAACCACGCTTCGGCCACCTCCGCCGAGATCGTGATGGCAAGCGACTCCTGGTCGAGGCGCGCGGCTTCCGCGTCGAGCTTGGCTCCCTGGTGCTCACGGGCGCGCGTAGCGAAGAGATCGACCTCGTAGGATATCGGCAGCGACCCAGTGGCGTTCTGAAACTCGAACTCACCGAACACCTGGATCTCTTTGCCAATGTCGTAGGCTCCCTGAAGCCCGATCTGCGGCATTCTGGCCGCCCGCACCTGGTTCGCGATGTACCGGGCCTGACGCACCCGGGCCCATCCCGCGCGAATACCCTGGTTGCGGCGGAGCGCCTCTTCGATGAGCGCCGAGAGGGTCGTGTCGCCCATCTGGCGCCACCAGCGAACGTCTCGAACCGGCTCGGCCTCCTTTTTTACCTCGGGCGGCGGCGTAGCTTCCTTGCCCTCGCTGTACGTTTTCGGCACGGGGATGTTCGGCTCGATGTCCGTCGTCTTTCTGTAGTTGCAGCCGGCTGCAAGCGCCGCCACGAGGAAAACCACAACTGCGTCACGCATCATGAAGCCCCCTCGCTCGAAAGTGCCCTGAGCATTGCGTCGAGGTGTAGGGGCACGAGCGTATTCAGGTCTACCGGGACTGGGATTCGTTGCTCCATGGCTTCACGGTTGAGCCCTACTAAGACGATGCCCAAGAAACTGGTCCAGAGTTGCATCGCCTGCGGAAGCGGGTCGACTTCGGCGCGAATGCTTCCATCGGCTTGCCCGCGCTGCAGCGTCGCGACGACCAGCGACAACATGCGGCCGACGCGCCCCCGGTATGTCTGAAACGCCTCTGTCGAATCATCCATACGTTCGCCAGCGCTCAGCCACGCGAGCGCGAAGCGGAAATGGTGCGGGTTCTCGACTGTCTGGTCGTAGTAGGCTTGGAGCAGCGCACGGACCCCATCGAGACCGCTCTGCGCTTTCTTGATGGCGCCGTCGATGCGCGGAATGAAGTCGTCGATCAGTCGAGTCGCAACCGCAGCGCAGAGCGCATCCTTGTTCTCGAAGTAGAGATAGAGCGTTCCCTTGCTCAGCTCCGCGGCGTCCGCCACCGCGTCCATGCGAACGCCGTAGTACCCTTCGGATGCGATCAGCTCCTGCGCCGCATCGAGAATCGCTTCCCGGCGCGCCGTGCGCTCCCGCTCCCTTCGTGCCGCTACGGCCAACGCTTGCCCTCCGTCGCAACTGACCGCCAGTCAGTCAGTGACTACTGGTTAGCAACTTTAGGGCCGAAAGTCGCAGGATCCAGGCAAAAAAGGGCTTTACCGCGCGAATAACCGCCAGCAATCAGTGACCTGCAGGTCACACTGGCGCTGGCGCCCCGTAGAGCAACTCCGTCGCCACGGGGCTTCACTGGCGCTGGCGCTGACTAACCGGTGGGCGGGACAGGGGTCGAACCTGCGACATCCGGCGTGTAAAGCCAGCG
>SHLP01000137.1 GCA_004283055.1 Deltaproteobacteria bacterium | reverse complement strand
TTTTTGCGCGAGGGCCGGACACAATCCCTACTCATCCTCGCCGGCGTGACGATCGGGATTGCCGCGTTCGTCTTCGTCTCGGCCATCATCGAAGGCCTTCAGGTCAACCTGCTCGAGCAGACCCTCGGAAGTCAGGCTCATCTCACCGTTGCGCCGGAAGAAGCGTTGCCCCGAGCGCTCATGAACGAATCAGGCGTCGCATTCGCGCGACGCATCGAGCCCTCCGAGCCGCGCCGAAGGCCGTTTGACCAGTGGCAGCGGTCCGTTCGGAGAGTGGAAGCGACCGAGGGCGTCGTCGCCACGTGCCCGAAGGTCAGCGGCTCGGCTCTCGCGTACCGGGGCGCGGCCGAAGAAGCGGTCAAGCTGGTCGGCGCCGACGCCGATCGCCTGCGCCAGATCGTCGACCTCCGAAAGAACCTCGTCGAGGGCACCTATCGGCTCGGAGGCGAGGACGCGGTCATCGGGACGACTCTGGCGCAGAAGCTCGGCGCGCGCGTCGGCGATCCGGTCCGCGTCCGGAGCGGCGATCGAGAAAGCCTGCTCCGAATCGTCGGCATCTTCGAGGTCGGCAGCGAGATGGTCAACGGGCGATGGCTGGTGACCTCGCTACGCAACGCCCAGACGCTTCTCAACCGGGTGGGCGATATCACCGAAATCGACGCACGCGTCGCCGAGGTATACGAAGCCGAGCGGATCGCCTCGGAGATCGAGGCCCGGACGGGCGTCCCCACCGAGAGCTGGATGGAGCGCAACCGCGACCTGCTGACCGGCCTGCGCTCTCAGGACGCCTCGACGACGATGATTCGGGTTTTCGTCCTGCTGGCAGTGGCCATGGGCATCGCGAGCGTCCTGAGCGTGACGGTCGTCCAACGACGAGGTCAAATCGGAATCCTTCGCGCCGTCGGGACGTCGCGCCGAATCGTGCTTTCGGTCTTCCTTTGGCAAGGGCTGCTCTTCGGTGTTGCGGGCGCCCTCTTCGGCTCGATGCTCGGCGCCGTTGCGGGCGAGCTCATCGAGTCGAGCGCCCTCTTCGACGTCAGCGTCACACCCCGACTTCTGCTCACGGCGCTGGGCGTCTCGGTCGCGACGGGCGTACTCGCTGCGTACTTGCCCGCACGCAGGGCCGCAAACCTAGACCCCGCCGCGGCCATTCGAGGCGACGAATGAGCGCGCGGCCCGACCTCCTCGAGCTCGAGGGGATTCGCAAGTCCTACGGGGACGGGGTCACGACCGAGATTCTCCACGGCATCGATCTTCGCATCCGCGAAGGAGAGCTCGTAGCGCTCGTCGGCCCCTCGGGTTCGGGCAAGAGCACGCTCTTGAATCTGATAGGCCTTCTCGACCGGCCCACGCAGGGACGCATCGCCATCGACGGCCGTCGGCTCGAACACCTCGACGACCGAGAGCTCACCGCGCTCCGTGGCGAAAAGCTCGGGTTCATCTTCCAATCCCATCACCTCCTGCCCGGCCTGAGCGTCATCGAAAACGTCATGCTCCCGAGCGCAGCCGCGCGCGGCGGCTTCCACGCCGGCATGGAAGCACCCGCGCGAGCGCTCCTCGACGCCATGGGACTCGGGGACTGGGCCGAGGCCTGGCCGCGCCAGCTCTCCGGCGGCATGCAGCAGCGCGTCGCGGTCGCTCGGGCTCTCATGAACGACCCGCCGCTCGTGCTCGCCGACGAGCCGACCGGCAACCTGGACACCGAAACCTCGGACCAAGTCTTCGACCTTTTGCGCGAGCGAAACGCGGACAGCTCGACCGCCTTCCTGATCGTCACCCACGATTGGGACCTGGCCCGACGCTGCGCGCGCGTGATCGAGCTCGTCGACGGCGCAGTCGTGTACGAAGGCCCCCCAGCCGGGCTCCGACCTCCGAAGCAGGGCTAGCGCCATCTCGCCGGCTAATTTGTTCCCCCTCGCCCGACGGCGACATTCCCACTATCCTCCGCCCGGATGCCTGCCAGTGCATACATTCGCGTCACCGTCGGCACGGTGTCCATCTTCACGTCGAGCCTCACCAATTGCGGCGGCGACGCCGTCCTCAGGGTGAAGCAGGGTGCCCAGTGAGGCCGTCCACTTGAACGACAAGCTCCGGTCCGTCGTCAAGGACTTCCCGCCTTCGATCGTCGTGTTCTTGATCGCGCTGCCCCTTTCGATGGGCATCGCGCGCGCGTCTGGGATGCCGGCATCGCTTGGCTTGGTCACCGCGGGCGTGGGCGGCGTGCTCGTCGGCTTCCTCGGCGGCGCCCCACTGGTCATCGCCGGTCCGTCCGCCGGCCTGAGCGTCCTGCTCCTCGAATGGGTCGTCGCGTTCCGCACGGACCAAGACCCTTACGGCATCATCAGCATCGGCATGGTGGTCATGCTCGCGGGCGCAATTCAGACCACCGCGGGCTTGTTGAAGCTCGGCACCTATTTTCGAGCGGTCTCCCCGGCGGTCATCCGCGGCATGCTTGCCGGCATCGGTTTCATCATCGTGGCCAAGCAGTTCCACGTCATGATCGACCACGACATCGAAGGCAGCGTGCTCTACAACATCGTCAAAATCCCGGCCGGCGTCGCGAAGGCGATGACCACGGGCGGCGAACGCACGCATTACATCGCCGCGTCGATCGGCGTGGCCACCCTGCTCACGATCGTGCTCTGGGACCGCTTTCGGCCCGCCAAGCTCCACTTCTTGCCAGGTGCGCTTGCCGGTGTGCTGGTCGCCAGCATCGCTGCCGCCTGGCTGAAGCTCCCCATCGACTACGTGGACGTTGACGGCTCGCTTGCTTCGTACATCACGCTCCCGACGCTCGATTCGCTTACCAAGGTTCTCGAGCCGGAGATCTGGACCGCCGCGGTCGCCCTCGCTTTCGTAGGGACCGCTGAAACCCTGCTCTGCGCCACCGCGGTCTCTCGAATGCAGCCGGAGGGCGGTCGCACCGACTACGACCGCGAGCTCGCAGCCCAGGGCATCGGCAATCTCGCATGCGGGTTTCTCGGGGCGCTGCCGGTCACCGGCGTCATCAGCCGAAGCAGCGCCAACGTCGAAGCGGGCGCCAAGACGGGTGCGTCCTCGATCATGCAGGCCATCTGGGTCTTTCTCTTTGCAGTCCTCTTTCCTGGGCTGCTCGAGCTCGTTCCAGAATCGGCCCTGGCCGCCATCCTCATCTACGTCGGCCTCCGCTTGATTCAGGTCTCCACGCCGCGCAAAATCATCGACTTCGGAACCTCGGTGTTCGTCGTTTATCTGGCGACCATCATCGGCATCGTCGCCGTCGACCTGCTCAGCGGTATCGTCCTCGGGCTGGTTCTTTCGACCGGAGCTCTGGTCTACTCCTTGGCGCACCTGGACATTCACCGCGTCGACTTGGACGACAAAATCGAGCTGCACCTCCACGGCGCTGCGACGTTCGTTTCCCTCCCTCCGCTCGCTGCAGCCTTCGAAGAGGTTCCACCCGGCTCCGAGCTCCACATTTGCTTCGACGAGCTCGACTACGTCGACCACGCCTGCGTCGATTTCATCGCGGCGTTCGAATCACGGCACGAAGAGACGGGCGGCATCGTCATCGTAGAGTGGCCCGCGCTCATGGGGCGCTACACCCGGGGCGGCATTCACGCCGCCCGCCGAAGCATTCCCCCGCCGCGCAACGGCACAGACGAAGACTGAGCGCCTCAGTCGAGCGGAATGCCGCAAAGCGGGTCGTCGGGGGCGCAGCCGGCCTTCTTCTTCGGGGGCGCCTTCTTCTTGCTGCTCTTGGAAGCCGCGGCCTTTTGTCTGGCCTGTTCCTTTTTGTCGAGCCGTGCCTTCAACTCTTCCTTCTCACGCTCGGCGGCTTCGGCGCGCCCCTTTTCGGTCATGAGCGCCTCTTCGGCCTGCTCCTTGTCGATCGCCGCCCGGCGCTGCTCCTCCTTGGCCATCTCTTCGGCCATCGCCTGCCGTTCGAGCGCAGGCTTCAGAACGAACGTGTATCCTCCAAGCGCCGCGAGCAGCACGAAGACAGCGCCGCCTGCGATGATACGGCGGATGCGAATCTTGTTTCTCTCGACCGCGGTGATCGCCGCCATCTCTTTTTCATGCGAGAGGACGCGCTGCTGCTCGGCTGCGCGAGCCTTGGCTTCTTCCTGGAGCTGGACCCTGAGCTCGGCCTCCTTGGCTTCACGTGCGCGGAGCTCTTCCTCTTGCTGACGAGCGCGCTCTTCTGCCGCGCGGGCCTCTTGCTCGGCTCGGAGACGCGCCTCCTCTTCCTCTCGCTGTCGCTGGGCTTCCGCCTCCACCTGCGCGCGCGCCTCTTGAGTCGCTCTCCGCGTCGCTTCCTCTTCCGCGACGACACGCGCCGCCTGAATGTTGTGCAACTCCAAGAGCTGATCCGCTAGGGAATCCTTCCTCGATCCGTCTTGCATTCCTGTCTCCCGCCTTCTTTCAGATTCTGGCAAATCCGGAGGCCCGCTGCCCACGACTTTTCCACCAGCCATGCATGGAAAGACGTGCGGGCATCGAAAACGATCTACGGGGTGAGCCTCCGCACAGTTCGTCGCGCCGGTCGCGGCCGTTCGGGAGGCTCCGGCGAGACCCGCCGCCGAGGAGCATCACCGCGCCCGCCAGCGCCCCGTGCCCGGCCGTCTCCGGTCATTGAGATGACCGTGTTTTCTTGGTTCTGCTGCCCAGATCCGTGCGGTCCGAGCGACCCACGGCCAATCGGCGCTGACTCGGCGCCCAAGTCGGGGTATCCTCGCCGCCCCCAGCAGTTCCGCTCGAAGACGAGCAGCGAGGCAAAGCGACATGACTGAAGAGAACTACGGCCTAGGCACACGTGCACTTCACGCCGGCCAGGAACCCGACCCCACGACCAACTCGCGCGCCGTGCCGATTTACGCGACCACGTCGTACGTCTTCAACGACACCGACCATGCGGCAGCTCTCTTCGGGCTCGCCGAGTTCGGAAACATCTATTCGCGCCTGATGAATCCGACCGTCGACGTCCTCGAGAAGCGCTTGGCGGCCCTCGAGGGCGGAGTCACTGGCCTGGGTTTCGCGTCCGGCCAGTCGGCGATCAACGCGGCCATTCTCACCCTCTGCCATTCCGGGCAGAACTTCGTCTCCGCCACGAGCCTCTACGGCGGGACTTGGACGCTCTTCAACAACACCTTCAAACAACTCGGCATCGAAGTGCGCTTCTTCGACCCGGCGCACCCCGAACAGATCCACGACCTCGTCGATGAGAACACGCGCCTGGTCTACATCGAGTCGATCGGAAACCCCAAGAACGACGTGCCGGACTTCAAGGCCATTGCCAAGGCCGCACACAGCGCCCCGCACGGCGCCATTCCGCTGATCTGCGACAACACCGTCATGACCCCGGCTTTGTTCCGTCCGTTCGAGCACGGCATCGACATCACGGTCTACTCGACCACGAAGTTCATCGGCGGCCACGGTACCCACATCGGCGGCGCAATCGTCGATTCGGGCAAGTTTCAGTGGACCGACAACCGCGACAAGTGGCCCGAGTTCTGCGGCCCGTCGCCGAACTACCACGGTGCCGTGCTTGCCGACGCTCTCGCCCCGATGGGGAACATCGTCTACAACGTCCAGATCCGCACGCATTGGCTCCGGGACACCGGAGCTGCGATGAGCCCGTTTGCCGCCTTCCTCTTCTTGCAGGGGCTCGAGACCCTTCACTTGCGCATGCCGCGCCACTGCGAGAACGCGCAGGCGGTCGCCGAGCACCTCGAGAAGCACGACGCGGTCGAGTGGGTGAACTACCCCGGCCTCCCCTCCCATCCCGACAACGAGCTGGCCAACCACTACCTGCCGGACGGCAAGGGCGCGATCCTGGGTTTCGGCATCAAGGGAGGCATGGAAGCCGGCAAGAAGTTCATCAACTCGGTGAAGCTCTGCTCCCACCTCGCCAACATCGGCGACGCCAAAACCCTGGTGATTCACCCCGCGTCCACGACGCATCAGCAGCTCAGCCCCGCCGAGCAGCAGCAGACGGGCGTCGTGCCGGAGTACGTGCGCGTCTCGGTCGGCATCGAAGATGTCAAAGACATCATCGCCGACATCGACCAGGCGCTTGCGGCCGCCGTGGGGTAGGGTAACCGACACTCGTGGTCGCGGAGTTCGAAAGCACCGATTCGATGCGGAGCGGGAAGCCGCTTCGCCACGTGCAGACCGCGGTCTTGCCCACGCCGATGGAGCTGCATCATGGCGGCGTCCTTCCGAGCGTCGAGGTCGCCTACGAAACGTACGGGACCCTCAACGAGGACGGCAGCAATGCGGTGCTGGTCTGCCACGCCATCACCGGCGATTCGCACCTCGCGCGGCACGACGCAGAAGATGACCCGGGTTGGTGGGAGGGGCTCGTCGGTCCCGGCAAGGCCGTCGATACCAACCGCCTATTCGTCGTCTGCTCCAACGTGCTCGGCGGCTGCCGCGGGACCACCGGGCCAGGGACGATCAATCCGGTCACTGGCATTCCGTTCGGGAGCGACTTCCCCCTCGTCACGGTCGAGGACATGGTCGACGTTCAGAGACGGCTCGTCGACCTGCTCGGCATCAAGCGCCTGCGCGCGGTGATCGGCGGCTCGCTCGGGGGTCACCAAACGCTCTGCTGGGCGACACGCTACCCGGACCGCGTCCAGACGGCGATCCCCATTGCGGCTTCGGCGCGCGTCACGGCACAGGCGATCGCCTTCGATGTCGTCGGCCGAAACGCCATCCAATCGGACCCCCACTTCCACGGCGGCCAATACTACGGCACGGGCGACTTCCCGCAGACCGGCCTCGCGCTGGCTCGGATGCTCGGGCACATCACCTATCTTTCCTCCGAGGCGATGACCCGGAAGTTCGATCTCGACCGTCACGCGCCCCGCGACATCGTCACCGACTTCGAAAAGCGGTTTTCCGTGGGTTCCTATCTGGCCTATCAGGGCAAGCAGTTCGTTGGGCGCTTCGATGCCAACTCCTACGTCGCCGTCACGCTCGCCATGGACAACTTCGACCTCGGCGACAGCCGGGAGCGGCGACTCGAATCCTTTCGCGCCGCGCAGTGCGATTGGCTGGTCATCTCGTTTTCGAGCGACTGGCTGTTTCCCCCTTCTCAGTCGCGCGAGCTCGTCGCCCTCATGACCACGTTGGGTCAGCCGGTGTCCTATTGCGAAATCAAAACCGACGGCGGGCACGACAGCTTCTTGCTGGCCGACGACATCGAGGCTTTCAGCCCTCTGATTGCCGCGAAGCTCGGTGCGCCGAAGCCGCAGCCACCGAGAGTCAGCCAGGACGACGACCGAATCCTCGAGCTCATCCCCCCGAACAGCTCGGTGCTCGACCTAGGCTGCGGGGAGGGCGACCTCCTCGGACGGCTCAAGCAACGCGGCGCGCCGCTCCTGTGTGGGGTCGAGGTGAGCACCGAGCTCATCGCCGCGACCATGCAGCAAGGCGTCGAAGCCATCGACTACGACCTCAACGTCGGTCTCCCCGAGTTCGACGACAATCGTTTCGACTACGTCGTCCTCTCGTCCACCCTCCAAGCCGTGCCCAACGTGGAGCGCCTGCTCGAGGATGCCCTTCAAGTAGGCCGCCGCGCCATCGTCGGCTTCACCAATTTCGCCCACCGCACCCTGCGCGAGATGTTTGGTCTCGAAGGCCGCGCGCCCAAAGCGCCGGGTTCGTATTCGTACGAGTGGTACGACACGCCAAACCGGCGGTTCCCCTCGATCCGCGACATGCTCGACCTCTGCGAAAAAATGGGCGTCACCGTGGAAGACGCCCGTTACTACGACGACACCCAGGGCCGGCTCATCGGGGACGACGAAGACGCAAACCTCGCCGCCGAGTCGGCGCTGCTGGTCCTCAGCAAACCTCGGGACTAGGCGTACTGGTCGGCGTGTGCCTCGAAGCGGCTGCCGATCTGGTGGACCTGTTCGATGATGCTCTGCGCGTGAGCCGGGTCGGTGTCCTCCGGAAAGCTGAATTCGACCGTGTCTGAGATCCCTCCGAATCGGGCCTCGATGGCATTTGGAAGCTCGTCGTACGTGGCGAAGACGCCGAACTCGTCGATGACGTCGTCGGGCACCTCTGCCGCCATCTCCTTCCACTGCCCGTTCCTCGACATCTGATAGAGCTTCTGGGCCAAATCGTCCCAGCCGTGGAGGGACATCACCGGGAGATACGCCTTCGTCGAGCCATAAAAGGCGACGCGGTAGCGCACCCAGTCGCGCTTCTTCATGACCGCTTCTTCGTCGGGGCCGGTCATGATGAAGCCGCCACCGCAGACCTCGAGCTCGCTCCGCGCGCGCCCGCTCGCAGCCAAGCCGCGTTCGATCGCAGGCCCGGTGACTTCTTGCAGGTATTTCTTGGTGCAGAAGAAGTGAAGCCGGAGCCCGTCCGCGATGCCGGCGGCCGATTCGATCATCTTCGGCCGAACCGCGGCGAGATAAACCGGCACCATGGGCAGATTCGACTTTGGCGGCGTGAACTCCGGCGTCATGAGCGCGAACCGGTAGTGCTCGCCCCAGAAGTCCAAGCGCTCTCCGAGCTCCCAACAGCGCCAAATCGCGCGAAGCGATTTCACGTATTCAATCATGCGGCTCCGCGGCGCCTTCCAACGCGTGCTGAACCGCAGCTCGTTGTGCGCTTTGACCTGCGTACCGAGGCCGAGCCCGAAACGCCCGCCCGAGTTCGTTTGAATCGACCAGGCTTGCTCTGCGACCACCATCGGGCTCCGCGGAAACGCCACGGCGATCGCCGTTCGCGCGTGAATGCGTTCGGTTGCGTTCGCGGCGATCGCTGCGTTGAGGATCGGGTCGTTCGTGATCTCGGGAATCGCGAATCCATCGAAGCCGCAGGCCTCGGCCCGCCGGCATGCCGCGGCCACCTTGGACCAGTCATTGACTTCCTCACTGAACGTGTCGACGCGCATTTGGCGCTTCTAACACGCTTTCGGCTTGACCGCCGTCGAGCTCAGCCCTGAAAATCCGCAGCCATGAAGGCAAACACGCACGCGCTCAGGGTAGCGCTGACCCTCACCGTCACCGTTGCATGGGACGCGTCGGTCGTCGCCCATGCGCAAGACGCTTCCATCGCGTCGAGCGTCGTCCAGCTCACGGTGTACGCCGATCCCCCGGACCTCGGTCTGCCCTGGCAAACCCTAGGCACCGAGCTCTTCTACGGTTCCGGGGTCATCATCGAAGGCCGGCGCGTCCTCACCAATGCGCACGTCGTCGAGAGCGCGGTAGGCATCGAGGTAAAGCGCGCCGACGGCAGCGAACGATTCGTCGGTAAAGTCGTTTTCATCAGCCACGATGCAGACCTCGCGCTGGTCGAGGTCGAGGACCCCCGCTTCTTCACCGATGCGCCCGCGGTACCCATCGGCGAGATGCCCACGCTGCAGCAGGACGTTGACGTCTATGGATTCCCGATTGGCGGCCTCACGCTCTCGATCACCTCCGGGATCGTCTCCCGCGTGGAGCTCGAAACCTACGCGCAGTCGGGGCGCGCGCTGCTCGCCGTACAAATCGACGCCGCGATCAACGAAGGGAACAGCGGCGGCCCGGTCGTCAGCGATGGCGCCGTGGTCGGGATCGCCATGCAAGGCATGGAGGATGCCGACAACGTCGGGTACATGATCCCCAGCCCCGTCATTCGGCACTTCCTGAAAGACGTATCGGACGGGCGCCATGACGGTTTTCCCCGTCTCGGGATCGACGTTCAGGACATGGAGAGCGAGGCCCAGCGGCGCGCCGCGGGCATGCCTCCGTCGGCGACTGGCGCTCTCATCAGCCGAGTGGATTACGGCGGGCCCTCGCACGGTACCTTGAAGCCGCGCGACGTCCTGCTTGCAATCGACGGCCGGAGGATCGCCAACGACCTCACCGTCGACTGGCCTGGGGCGGGGCGCGTTCGGTACGAGCTGGCCTCTCAGAGCAAACAAATCGGAGACACGATCTCCGTGACCATCCTGCGCGACGGCAAGAAGCTCAGGAAGTCGATCACCTTCGCGCCCCACACGCCCCTGGTGCCGGGGCGGAGGACGAGCGATCGGCCTCGCTACGTGCAGTTCGCCGGCCTGGTGTTTCAGCCGCTCAGCGAAGACCTGATCGAGGAAACCGAGGACCTGTACCCCGACTCGCTGAGCTACGCGGTCGTCAACAATTGGATCACCAGGGAGCGACGCGAAGTGCTGATCTTGTCCCGGGTCCTACCGCACGCGGTCAATCGGGGATACCAAGATTGGGGGGGCGAAACGGTTCGCCTCGTCAACGGCGTCGTTCCGCGGGATTTGAACCACCTCGCGTCGATCATCGATCATGCGCAGGGTAGATGGCTGCGGGTCGTCACCGGAGACGGCTGGGTCCTGACGGTCGACCGCGAGGCGGCGCGTCGAGCGAACCGACGGATTCTCGCCGACTACGGGATTTCCGAGGATCGCTACCTCGGACCGGAGCCGACCCCCGTACGAACCCGGCGAAAACGCCGCCGATGAGCCCAATTTGCCGCTCGCTGGACAAGTCCGGGGCAACTGCTACTTTGCCGACATCGTCCACTCAAGGACGCGGCCGCCCATCGTGGGCTGCCAGCACGCTGCCGACCTGTTCCTACCAGACCCGCACCGTGACTCGAA
>SHLP01000136.1 GCA_004283055.1 Deltaproteobacteria bacterium | reverse complement strand
TAGCTCAGCTTGGCGAGCGCCTCCATGAGCGAGATGACCTTGTCCTCGCGCACCATGCGCAGAATCCTTGCACGTGCTCCGGCACCGCGCGGGTGACCGACGGGACCGCCGAATTCAGCATCCGGGTCCGGAATGCTGCCGTCGGCCAGCCTGAAGGGCATGCCGTCGGATCCCTGGAAGACCCCTGGACGCTGGAAAGCCGCCAGCATCTGGGGTTTTTTGATGTGGAAGAGCAGCATGTCGCCACCGGGGTCTTCCGCGCGATACTTCTTCAAGAGCGCTTCGGTCATCCGTTCGCCGGTCTTGTTGTAGATGATGTCGGAGTAGTCCATGCCGGTGCGCTCCCGGAAACCCGGCCCGAGATAGTCGGCGCCGATCACAGACGAGCCGTAGATGTACGGGTAGAACTCACCGACGACCTTCATGCCCTTCGCACGGGCCTCATCGATCAGGTCCAGGCAATCCACGGTCAGACCGAGGCAGTTACTCGGTACGTGGTGCACGAGGAGTGGCAGGTCGTAGACCGCGGCGAGTGAGAGGATTTCCTGCAAGCCTAGGTAGCCGCTAGGTGGGATTTGCGCCATGTAGCGCACGTGCGTTGTCAGGAACGAATTGCTGTCCCGGGCGACGGAGGCGACGGCGTTGAGCTCGGGGCTGCTGGCGGCCGTGTAGTAGCCGATGGGCACGCCGATACCGAGCGCGCCTTTGTCGAGTCCGTCCTTCAACTCCGCTTGGATCCGGGCGATGTGCTCCGGGTCGGCTCGTTTCAGGTTCCATTTCGCGCCCGTGTGGGTGGCGGCATTGATCGCGCCGGTGTAGAAACCGAGGCCCTTCGGATCGATGCCGTCCATCACTGAAATCCGCGCCCACGCATGGGACACGGAGACGCCGTAGTTGTTCCGCGTCTTGCCCTCGCGAGCGTCGTAGTAATCCTCGACAGGATATGCGCCGCCCTCGAGGTCCAGCTGTGACGTCACCCCGTCACGCAAGCCCAGGCGGACCGCGAACGGATCCTGGCCGTGAAGATGATAATCGATGAAACCCGGTGCGACCACGTGGCCGCTCGCATCGATTGTCTTGGCACCCGACAGGTCTGCGGACGTGATCGTCTGGATGACCCCGTCTTTTACCCCGATGTTTCGGATGTCATCGAGGCCACTTTCGGGGTCCATCACCCGGCCGTTCAAAATGACGAGATCGAGGTCTTCGGGGATTGCCGCCTCGGCCTTGGCCGGAGGTGTATCGGGGGCCGGTTGTTTGGCCGCTGGCTGACAAGCCGCAATCGACCCCACGCAGAGAGTAGCCAGGGCAGTCCAGTAACGAGTCATCCGTTTCCTCCTTGGGCGTCGAGCGAAACGCCCTGAAGAGAGTGGGGCAATGGGCGGCGCGCGAAAACCCGTGTTGATATCCAATTCTTGCAATTCTGGATAGTGCCCCTCCTCACTCCTGACGCGGCAGGCCCGAGGGCGAAGCCAGGGTTCACTTGCGGATTTCTGGGCTCCAGCCTAAGTGTTCTGGGCGTCCATGACTCGGCTGCCGGCGACCCAGAAGGCAACACCTCCGACCTTGAACCCCGTCGGCTCGCCCGTGGTGACGCGCTCGTTTTCGGACCCCGAAGAGCTGGCTGCAGGCATCCCGGAAGCGGACGGCGAGTTCGTTCAAGTCAGCCCGGGCAAGTTCCGAGCGCAAAATACGCGGGCAGAGCTCGGCCAGGTCAAGCTGCACCACTGGTCCACCTTGCCGGACACCTTCGGTGAGATGGCGATCGACCGCTCCGCGCTGACCTTGGGCATGTCGCTGCACTGCAACGGCGCGCTGCTCGTTTATGGAAAGCAGGTCGAACCATGGAAGCTCTTCATCCCCGAGGGCGAGTTCGTGCGCCGCGGCCGAAATTTCCAAGGAGTGTGGATCGGGATGAACCGTGAGCAGGTCGAAGCGACGGTCTGCGCGCTCTTGGGCGTGGACGAGATTCGCCTCCCAGGGGGCTTCCTGCCCGGCCACGATCGGCTCGAGCGCGCGCTGAGCTCGACGATGGCCGCACAAGTCGACGCCATGGCGGGGCGCCCGGAGCGCTACGCGGACCCCGCCGTCTGCGATGTGGCGGAATACGCGCTGATCTCGCGGGCCCTGGAGCTCCTGGTCGCCGTCTGTGAGAGCGCACGCGCTGCAGAGGGTCCTCCGTCCGACAAGGCACGCATCGTTCGTCGCTGCAACGAATACTTCGACGCCGTCGGAGATGTGCCTGTGTCGCTCGCCGATCTCGCGAAGGCCGCCGGCGCGAGCGCGAGATCTCTCAATTACGCATTCCAAAACGTATGCGGCGTCTCTCCCATGCGGTACTTCACTCTCAAGCGACTCGGGAGAGCCCGGAGCGCGCTTCGTCGGTCAGACTGGCAGCGGGGTGGAGTCAAGCGGGTCGCCCTGAGCACGGGCTGCACGCATCTCGGTCGCTTTGCGTCGGAGTATCGCGCCCTCTTCGGCGAGCTCCCTTCGGTCACCCTCGCTGAGCGATAGCGGCATAGCGCCGCTTTGGAACGACCTATCCGATTCTTGCAATCCTGACGACCAGCGCCGGCCATGATTTCGGAATCTCCTACAATACTGATGGTCCTCGCAACGCCTGTTTCTGGGACACACTTTCAAACACGATCAAGGAGATGACAAATGTGTTCACGCACCAAGTGGTCCGTCGCGGGCCAACCCGTTTTGATCGGTCGAAACATGGACTGGACCGCGAAGATGGGGACCAAGCTGCACGTCATGCCGCGCGGGCTCGAGATGAGCGGGATGACGACAGACAACCCGGCCACCTGGACCTCGAAATACGGGAGTATCGTGGCCTCCATCTGGGGAATCGCAACGGCGGACGGAATGAACGAGGCGGGGCTGAGCGTGAACACGCTCTATCTCGCGGAGGCGACCTTCGCCGAACGTGACCCGTCCTTACCGGGGGTCTCGGTTTCGGTGTATCTGCAGTACTATCTCGACAACTTCGCGACAGTGGCCGAAGCGGTCGCGGCGAGCAATTCGTTTCAGGTGCAACCGCTGACGCTCATGCACAAAGGGGTCGCGGTCGCATCGCCCGTGCACCTGTCGATGGCCGACCCGTCGGGCGACTCGGCGGTCATCGAGATCCTCGATGGCAAGGTCACCATCCATCACGGCAAGGACGTCTCCGTGATGACCAACTCGCCGGTCTACGATGAACAGCTCGTCTACTTGAAGCAGTTCCAGGGCCTCGGTGGCGACAAGCCGCTGCCCGGATCGTTCGAGGCGAACGACCGTTTTGTGCGCGGCGCCTATTATCTCACGCAGCTTCCCGACAAGCCGGAGTCCTACCAAGCGGCGGTTGCCGGCATCCTTTCCGTGATACGCAACCAGGCCACGCCGCTCGGCGCCAATGATCCCCTCCGGCCCAACGTGTCAGCCACGCTTTGGCAAACGGTCAGCGATCTGACGAACCTGCGCTACTACTTCACCTTCACCGATATGCCGAACGTGGTGTGGATCGATCTGAAGAACCTGAATTTCGAGGAAGGCGCCCCGATTCAGACATTCGATCTGAAGGCGGACATCGAAGCGGGCGGAGAGGTCTCCGGCAAGTTCTCCCCGTCGGAACAAATCGCCTACCAGATGGCCGGCACCACCGTACCGGAATATAAGGCTGCGAACTAGGGGCGGCAAAGATCCCAAGATGGGCAAAGCAACGGCCCCCTCCAGGCTTATGTCTCTTTTGCGCGGGATTCCATCCACGCCGGGACAGTTAGCTTCCAATGAATCGCGGCGGCTCTGAAGGCAAAAGTAAACAATACACAGCCTACACCGATTGCATTTCCCTCGTCCGGGAACCAACCAAACAAGAGCACATAGAGCACACAGCCAATCGTTACCGGAATGGCATACAGCTCCTTCTGCATCAACAGTGTCGTGTTGCCCGCCAATACGTCGCGGATCAGTCCACCTCCGATCGCCGTGATCACGCCCAACACGACGGGCCCGAAAGGCACTGCAAATTGCAGAGCCAGCACTTTGTGGGCCGCCTGGATGGCAAACAGCGAGACCCCGATACCGTCGATGTACAGCATCAGGAGATACACGTCTCTGCGGCTGACGAGCCGGTTTCCGTAGAATGCAACCAGGCTAGCGATCAAGGCGACCCATAGGTAGTTCTGGTCCTCGGACCAGAAGACGGGCACCCCAAGAATCACATCCCTGACCGTGCCCCCACCACAGGCCGTGATGATCCCTAGCACGCAGGCGCCGAACAGATCGATGCCTTTGGGCGTGACGGCAAGAACCGCAGTGACGGCAAATGCCACCATCCCTGCCATCCCCAATAGATACTGAAAATCAGTTGAACTCACTGCCGCAGCGTAGCCTCGAGCTCCCGGACGCGCGCGTCGGAATGGGGCTCGAAGAAGGGATAGTACGCCATCGACTGCTCGAGCGTGACTAGATCGGATAGGAACTGGTAGAGCGCCTGCCGGGCTGCGATACTTGCCGCAAGCAGCGACTGCTGGGAGTCGATGAGCTCGAGAAACATCGCCGCGCCGTCGAGATAGGCCTCGTTGACGAGTTGGTAGTTCTTCTTGGCGGTCTGCACCCGTTGCTCGGCCAGGGCGATCACCGCGAAAGACGCCATGGCCTTCGCCGCAGTGCCGCGGATGTCTTGTTCGAGCGCCGAGGCCTTGAAGTCTCGCTGCCATTGAAGACTCCCGAACTGCGCTTTGGCCTGGTTCATGCTGGCGATGTAGTACCCGCCGTCGAGAATGCTCCAGTCGAGCTGAAGGCCCATGCGCCAAAAAATGTTGCCGGCAGGCTGCTGGTCCGCACCCTCCCCTGCCGTGAGCAAGAAGGCCGCTCCGCCCGCACCGCCGGTGAAGCTCGGGATCATCCACCGACGCGTAGACTTCATTTGTCGCCATTCCGCGCGGATCTGCGCGTCCAGGCCGCGGAGCGTGGGCGACTGCGCGAGCCCGAGCTCGACCAAATAGTCGCGGGCAATCGCCGCTTTGGACTCGTCCGCAATCGCGTCGGTCACGGCCTCGCTCGAAAAGAGGAAACCATGCTCGTCGACGGTGACTTCTTCGAGTGTGCAGACTTCTTCGGCTGGACGGTTGCGGACCTGGTTGAGCGCAAAGCGGCTAGCCAGGAGGTCTCCCTGCTGCGTCGCAATGCTCTGCCGGTCTGCAAACCGCTGGCTTTCCCAGCGAAGAACCTCGCGATAGGGGACCGCCCCCGCGGCTTCCTGGGCACTCGTGACCTCCAGGCTTTCCCCGGTGAGATCGAGGTTCAGCTCCTGAACGAGAACGAGGGCCTGCTGCAGGAGCAGGTTCAGGTAGCTTTGCGCCGCGCTTGCAGTCGTATTGAGCCGGTTGACCTCGTAGCTTTGGCGCTGGCTCTCATAGAGGTGCTTCTGCGACCCGAGCGCGTCGATGTCGGCGTGGTCGTAGAGCGTCCAGCTCAGGGTCGCGGCGGCGTTGATGGTGCGCTCAGGAATGAGCCCTATCGTCGAGCTGAACGTAGGCCCCTCGCTGATCTGCGCTTGAGATCCGACGCCGATGGCTGGCAGCATCTTCGAGCGCGCAATCGCGACGTCTTTGTGCTGGGCATCGAGGCTCTGCCTGGCCGCCACGAGGGCCTGGTTTGCCTCGAGAGCCTGCTCGATCGCTTCGACCCAAGTGAGCTCGCACCGCCCGCTCTGCGCGAGCGCAGAGGATTGCTCCGCCCCCGCTGCGAGGGCGACCGCGAGCGCAACCTGGCAAGCGAGAGCTCGCGACCTCGTTTCCATAGCAAGCAGCCTCATTGCAGTGCCTTTGGAGCCGGCGCGACCGAATCGGGATCGGCTTGGTCGGACGTGCCCGTCTTGACGAGCACGGAGCAGGTCGTGCCCACGCGGAGCGCGACGCCTTCGGGCACCTCGCTGATGCGAATCCGCACCGGAACCCGCTGCGCGAGCCGAATCCATTGGAACGTCGGGGAGACCGTCGGCAGTAGCTGGAACCCGGTGCTGCCATCCTGCTGGGCGATGCCCCAGTTGATGCTATCGACGTAGCCCTCGAGCGGCTCGTCGGGGTAGCTCATCAGCGTCACGACCGCCCGATCGCCTGCTGCGATGTCTCCGATGTAGCTCTCTTTGAAGAAGCCGTCGATCCAGAAGCTGTTGACGTCGACGAGGGCGAGCTGAGGCTGGTTTGCGACCATCTGACTGCCGACGCGCAGAAGCAGATTGGTCACATACCCATCGACGGGCGCCCGCACGCTGCTGAACTCCAAGTTGAGCTCGGCCTGCTCGACCGCAGCCCTGGCGGCGCGAATTTTTGCATTCTCTTCTCCGAGTGCCCCCAGATTGGCGCGGGCTTCGGCGAGGTTTGCTTCGGCTTGGCGCAGATTGGCTTCGGCCTGTCTCGTTGCAGCGACCGCGGTCCGGCGCTGTTGCTGGGAGACTTGGAAAGCGGACTCGGCCTGCTGAAAAGCTCTTTGCGAGGTTGCCTTCCGAGGAAGCATCTCTTTTTGCCGTTCGAGCTCCGCCTTGTCTTTCGCGAGGCCAGACTCGGCCTCTTTGATCGAAGCGGCCGCCTGACTCACGGCGGAGCGTGCCGCCTGCACCGCGGCCTGCGCAGCGACGATCCGCTGGTCTTCCGCCTGGTAGGTGTACAGCGTGTCGTCGAGCTGGGCCTTCGCTTGCCCAAGCGCAACCTCGAACGTCCGCCGGTCGATCTGAAACAAAAGGTCCCCGGCCTCCACGAACTGGTTGTCTCGAATCGGGAGCTCCACGATGGGGCCCGACACGCGGGGCGCGATCTGCACCACGTTGGCCCGTACTTGACCGTCACGTGTCCAGGGGTTCGTGACGTAGCCCCAATATTTCAAGATCACGGCCAAGACCGCGATCAGCACGACCGCGGCGGTCGCCAGGTACCTCTTCGCGTTCGTCGTCATGCTGGAACCACAAACGTTCCAATCAGCACCGTGAACGACACGGCGAGGGCCAGGAACACCAGGGGTGGATAAAAGAAATGGCGCGATAGTCGGTAGCGATTGAGCAGGCGAGCCGTGAGCACTGCAACGGACACACCGAGCACACTCGCCACCAACATCGGAGGCAGGTACACGCCGCCTAAGGCAAACTCGTGTGGAAAAGCACTCACCTAGGGTCCTCTGAATGTGTCACGCAAACCTCTCCTCGTGCCAAGGTGTCCAATCGATCGCCGCCGCTCGGGTGACGTAGCTCGCCAAAGCATGCGACACGCTCCGATAAGCCGCCAGCAGCAGATAGAATCTTTCCTCCTCTTCGGCTGAGAGCGGGCTCGCCTCGCCACCGACCAAAGCCGATTCGATCCGAGCCTCCAGTCGAGCCGTGATCTCCACGAGCTTCTGTTGCGCCACGTCACTCCGACCGAGGGTGGGATCCTCGGCGAGACTCTCGAGAACCTGTCGTAGCTCGAGCTGCCAAGCGCCGACTTCTTCGCCGAGCGCGTCCACGATCGCCTGAGGATGCCCAGCCTGCGCCCGCTCAACCAGCGTTTTGATTGCGCGGCTCAACCCAGCGACGCTGTCCACGAGCGGTTGAAGCCCCTGAGCGGTGTTTCCGGGTAGCATTTGGACATCGATCGACGGCTTCCACGCGTCGATCTTGCTGGGCAGACTTGCCAGCTCGTGCGTGTGGAACGCGCGTTTGTGACGACCGCGCGCGGTCCCAGGCTCTTCAGCGAGGTTTGCAAGGGCCACGACCGCATGCTCGGAGCTTGCAAAGAAGCGTCTGAGCAAACGCAACACCATCCGATCGGCTCGAAGATAGACGGGCACGTAGGAGGCGACGGTGATCAGGCCGAACACCAGTGGCAGCATCAAGCCCGTGTTGGCCACGGTCAGGAAGTCATAGGACTGTTCGTTGGAGATCGACGCGATCGTGACGAACAGGATCAGCCCTAGGGTCCTTCCCAAGGCTTGCTTGGGCGATGCAAAGAGATAGCAAATCATGAAGGTCATCGTGAAGAGCAGCCCACCGAGGCCCACGAAGCTCGAAAGCCGCGGCATGACGAACACGTAGACGACCCCCGCAACGGTCGTGCTGACGAGACCGGGCACGAGCAGATTCAACATCGAGACCTGAGGCATGTTGGACGCTGTGATTCCCAGCGAGGTCACTAAGATGACGAAACCGACGCCGCCAGGGAGGTCGTTGACGTAGATAAAAAGGAGGTAGGCCATCCACTGCATCAGCATGACCCGCGCGACGGCCAGGAAACGCTCTGGGTCATAGACGAAACCAGATGGCTGCGGCGGCCGCGGCACGGGCTGGGCCTCCATGAGGTCGCGGATGGTCGCGACGGTTTCGTAGAGCTCCCGCGTGAGGCGCTCGATTTCGACGAGCTCGCCGGTCGCTGCCGTCAAGGCTGCCCGCTGGAAGTGCGATACGGCGGTGGACTTTCCTGGCGGCCGAGGGAGATGCACCGTCGTGGGAACGAACCCCGGCGACTGACCACCAAGCAGGTCGACGGTCGCAGCCAGCCTCTTGGTGATCTCCTCTTCAAACGAGGCCAATGAGGGCATGAGCGGCTCCGCGTCGAGCTTCTCTTGCCCGAAGATCGCGACACCGCATCGTTCCATGGCTTCGGTCAGCGCCTCGATGTTGCGCCGAAACGCGCGCCAGAGCGTCCGGCGTTCGTGAACTTCGATGCTGTCGGTCTCCGCTGCGTCGAGAAGCGCACATAGTGTCGTTTGCTGCTGATAGACGCTCGTTCGAAGGGTCCGGGCCGGCTCGGCATGGCCTCCGCGAATCGCATCGACCAGGGCGCGCAGCAGCTGGGCTTGCGTCTCCGTGAGCTCACGGGCCGTCGCGCGCATCTTCGGACCAGCATTCACGGGCCAGACGAAGAGCGCGACGAGGCTGTAGACCAAGATACCGAGTCCGGTCTCCTGAATCCGCAGCGTCGCCACACGGAACGCGTTTGACGCATTGAAGCCGGCTTCCAGGCTGACAATCGCGGTGACGAACGCGCTGACCTGCCAGAAGTACGGGTACCGCGAGCCTCCCATCCGATAGGTGCAGTAGCCCACCCACAGCGACAGCGACAGCATGAAGAGCCAGCGTTCCTGGGGAAAGCAGCCGAGGAGCGCAAAGGAGACAACCGCCGCCATCAAAGTGCCAAGCATCCGGAGCGAAGCCTTGTCGAACGACTGGCCGATGGTGCCGAGGCTCACCAAACCCACCGCGAAGCCAGCCCACATGGGCTTCTCCCAGCCTGCGGAGAGCGCAATCCAGTACGCCAGGGTCATCGCCAGCCCGGTCTTGAACGCTTCCTTGGCCTTGCGCGACATGGCGAGCCCGAGGCTATCAGCTTGACGCGTCGGCTCAACCTCAGGTAGGCACCTTCGCGATGGACCTCTTATTCGCGTTTTCCATGCTCCTGAGCGTGACGGCCGTCTTTGGGGTCATCAACGAGCGCTATCTGCGCCTCGAGCCGAGCATCGGACTCATGCTTCTTGCCTTGCTCGCCGCCTTTGCTCTGGCGGGACTGCGGCTGATGGGATGGGCGGACGCGCTCGACGGCGTGCTTTCGATGGTCGCGCAGTTCAATCTCAGCGAGGTTCTCCTCAACGGGGTGCTGTGCTTCATGCTCTTCGCCGGAAGCGCGGGCGTCCAGGTCGCCGACCTGCGCGAGAACCGCGCCGTCATCGTCTTCCTGGCGTTCGGGTCGACTCTGATTGCCTGCGGGGTCACCGGCCTGCTCCTTTCATGGGGGCTCGGCCTCCTCGGCATCGACCTTCCGCTCGGCTACGCACTGGTGTTTGGCGCTCTGATATCGCCGACCGACCCCATCGCGGCGCTCGCCATTCTCCAAGCCGTCGGCCTGCCGAAACCTCTCGAAACGATTATCAGCGGAGAATCGCTTTTCAACGATGGCGTTGGGGTGGTCTTGTTCACGCTGGCGCTGACGCAAGTGTCCGGTGCGCCCGAAGAGAGCTCCGCCCTCGGTCTTTTCCTCCGGGAGGTGCTCGGCGGCGTCGGCCTCGGCCTTCTGACGGGTCTCGTCATGCACGTCCTGTTGTTTCGTACGAGGACCTATGCCAATCAGCTGCTGATTACACTCGGTGCCGTCTCCTTGGGATACAGCGTCGCGCTGCAGATCGATGTCTCGGGGCCGATCGCGATGGTGGTGGCAGGGCTGGTCGTCGGGAACGTGACCTGGCCCCGCCTGGCCGACGACGTCAAGGCTCCCCTGTCTGCGTTCTGGGGCGGCATCGAAAGCGTTCTCAACTCGCTTCTCTTCGTCATGATGGGGCTGGTCGTGGTCACCGTTCACAGCCTAGCCTCCGCGCCGCTCCTGAAGCTGCTTCCCGTCGCGATCCTCGCCTGCCTCGTCGCGCGTGCGGTCAGTGTGTACATCCCCATCGCCGTTCTCGATCGGACCCCAGCCCTCAACGCGGATCGCTTCGGGCTGACGAAGCTGCTCACCTGGGGCGGTCTACGCGGCGGCCTGGCGCTCGCGCTTGCCCTTTCATTGCCCGAGAGCGAGATCAAGCCCTTGATCACCAACATGACCTTTGCGGTGGTCGCGTTCTCGGTCTTGGTTCAGGGTTCGACGATTTCGAAGCTGTTCAAGCC
>SHLP01000251.1 GCA_004283055.1 Deltaproteobacteria bacterium | reverse complement strand
GCACCGTGACGACTCCTTTGTCGAGGTCGTCGAAGTAGAAGAACGTGTTGAAGTCCCCGCCGGCGATGACCGGGTAGTCGAGACCTTCACTGTCTGCTGCGACCTCTTCGGACTGAGCGTCACGGATATCGAGCGCGCTGAGCGTCGACTCGAGGTGAAGCACATAGAGGCGGACGAGCCGCGTTCCGATTTTCGCGTCGGCCGCAATCGCGATGCGCCCTCCGAGACGTGGCTCGTCTGGGTTCGCTGTTCCGGGTGGCAAGTACCAACTCCGATTCCGGGCATGACGGATCTGCCGCACGTTGCCAAGGGGATAGCGCGACACGATCGCGTTCCCATGCTCGCAAACCGGCGGTTCGTACGGGCCGGTCGGGCCGCGGTCGCCCGGAAGCTCGAGGAACTCGGTCGCGTAGACATAGTAGTAGCCAAGGCCCTCGGCGTACTCGCGGGCGATGTTCCGGAAATCGGTTCGCGCGCAGCCACGGTCGACCTCGCTGAGAAGCAGGATGTCGGGGACCGGGAAGTCGATGCCGCTGCGGATCATCCGGAGCTGTGCATCGACCTCGAAGCCGCGAAGGATGTTGTAGGCAAGCACGACCAGCGCGTCTGTTGCCGCTGGCTCCTCGGTCGTAAAGGTCGCGCCTTCGATTCGACAGTCGATGAACGTGGTGTCGCTCGCATCGTCGGGTGCAACAGCCTCGGAGCAAAGCCGCTCGATGCGCGCGTCCGGTTCATCGGCGCGCCACGCGAACTCCTCGAACTCGGGCGGCTCCGTCGTCCCACCGGCTCCGGCCGTTCCAGCGCTTCCGCCCGTGCCGCCGCTTGCACTGCCGCTGCAGGCAAGCAGAGCGCTCGATGCGACCAGCAACAAAGACGCCCGTATCGTTGTTCCGAGCATGGCCGAACCGTACGCGATCGCCTGCCCCGCTGCATCCACCGCGGTGCCTCTGGCGCTTGCGGCTCTGAGGACTATCCTTGGGCGCATGATTTCGAAGATCATTCTCGTCGTCTTGGCAATCATCATCGTGTTCGTGCTGTATCAGCGCTTTACCGCGGTCCGGATTTCTGGAAGCGAGGCACGCGCCCTCGTTTCGGAGGGAGCGGTGCTCGTCGATGTGCGCAGCCCCGGCGAATTCTCGGGCGGACACATCGAAGGAGCGATTGGCATCCCAATCCAAGAGCTTACGGGTCGGACCGACGAGCTCGGCGACAAGAACGGCCCCATCGTCCTTTATTGCCAGAGCGGCGCCCGTAGCGCGATGGCCAAGCGACTCCTCGAAAGCAAGGGGTTCACCAAGGTTCACGACCTGGGCAGCATGCGTAGCTGGTGACGGAATGACCATTCAGATCTCCTACGTCTCGGACCTCCTGTGTGTCTGGGCCTATGTCGCCGAGGCTCGCTTGGATGAGCTCCGCAAGGAGTTTGGGTCGTCGATCGAGCTCGAGTATCGCTTCATCCCGATCTTTGGCGCCACGCGACATCGAATCGCCGAGGGCTGGAAGAAGCGCGGCGGCTACGGCGGCTTTGGCGAGCACGTTCGTGGTGTCGCCAAAGGGTTCCCGCACGTCTCCATGCACGAGGGGGTCTGGGGCCAGGTTGCGCCGACGACTTCGTCGGCCGCACATGAAATGCTCTGCGCCGTGCGTCTGCTGGCGGAGGAAGGCACCTTGGACTCGGTGCGATGGGAGGAGCTCCAAGGACGCACGCTTCTCGAAGAGTCCATTTGGCAGGTCCGCTTGGCCTTCTTCAAACATGCCCGAGACATCTCAGATCGGCAGGTGCTTCTCGACGTGCTCGGGCAGGTCGGAATTCCGGTCGCCGCGCTCGAAGCGAAGCTTCGCTCGGGCGAAGCCATGGCCGAGGTCTGCCGAGACATCGAGCTTCGGGACGAGCACAGGATCGAGGGCAGCCCGACCTATTATCTGAACCAAGGCCGGCAAAAGCTCTATGGCAACGTCGGCTACCGCGTCGTGTCCGCGAACCTGCGCGAGCTTCTAGAGCAGCCGGGCCACCAGGCGTCCTGGTGCTGAGCTAGCCGGCCCGAGCTCGCGCGGCGGGCTCAGTGAATCGAGTCTCGTTCGTCCGCTCCATTGGCGCTAGCCGGCCCGCGGCCGAGAAGCCGCATGATGCCCAGCACCAGGCCTCCACCTGCGATGGCGGCGACGTGGAGCGCGACGATAGACATGATGACGAGTAGTAGTTGCGTATTCATAGTGGGTAACCCCCAATCGGTTCCGCGGGACACTCGCTGGGGCTGGTGACTCGCTTTCCTTGACCCTCAGTCTGGAGACGACGACGCATTGCGTCAAGTATTAAGACTGCAATTATTCGATGATAACGTTATTGAAGGGCCAAAAGTTCAGTGATTTCAGTAATCCGCCGCTGAGGATTCGACCCATCGGCTCGACCGTGCATCGCTAGGGACGCGCAGGTCGGCGGTCTCGACGACCACCCACCCGCGCGTCTTTGGGCGCACGCCTAGTACCAGATTCGGCCGCCTGAGGAGTCGCCAAAAAGGAGGCTGCGCGAAGGGGTCCCGGCTTTGCCTGGGCTGGTCTCCCAGCTGCGGGACACCGAGGCCGGGTTCCACAGGTCACCGGCCGTGCTGCTCTGCGACGGGGCGTCGCCTCGCACCGCCTCGAGGCCGCCGACCCCGTCGTTCCAGAGGTTGCCGAGGCTTTGGTCGGCGTAGCGCGGTGTCTCGAGTCCCTGCGCGGGAGCCTCTTCGCTGGAGCTCCAGAGCTGGTCGAGGCCCTGCTGCTTGTGGAACTGGCCGCTCAGGCTCGAGCTCTGCTGAACCCCGAAGCCGGCGCAGCCCACGGTTCCGAGGGAGAGAATGATTGCGATGGTGAGTAGTGACCTGTTCATGTTGACCTCCTGATGTATTCACTGTATACATCAATGTATACGGCGTTCACTGCCAATGTCAACACTGTTTACTGAGGTCCGATGATTAAGTTACACTGCCCCATGGCA
>SHLP01000135.1 GCA_004283055.1 Deltaproteobacteria bacterium | reverse complement strand
GGATAGGTGAGGCCGACCATCTGGCCTTCTTTGATGACCTTGCCGTGCATCTCGTAGTCGCGCGACGCGGTCCGGTACATGTTTACGAACGGGCAGACCCAGCGAATGATTTCCTCGACGGCGTTCGGAATGAGAGTCGGGTCCTCGAAGAGCGCATCGTACTGCTTCGGATCTTTGGAAAGCTGCTCGAGGCCGCCGGCGATGGCGCTGCGCGTGGTTTCCGCTCCCCCCACGTTGAGCAAGACGTGCTCGAACAGAAGCTGCGACTCGTCTAGCTTCTCGCTGTTGATCTCGGCGTTGATCCAAATGGTGAGTAGGTCACTTCCCGTACACCCCGCGCTGATGCGATCCTGATACATCTCTTCGTGGTGCACGCAGAAGTTCTCAAACGCATCGTTGACTTCGTCGGTCACGTAGTCCGGGCCGCATCCGCCCATCGTGATCTGATTGATCCACTGCTGAACCGAAGCGCGCTTCTCTTCTGGAATGCCGAGCATGTCGGCAATCAGCCGCATCGGGAGGGCGGCCGCCAAGTCGTCGACGATGTCGACCTCGTCCTTTTGGAGCATGTTGCCCACGAGCTCGGTGACGATCTCCCGGGCCCGGTCTTCCATCTTGCGCATCTGACGCGGCGTGAAGCCGGACGAAACGAGAGCCCGCTGCTTGCTGTGCTGCTCGCCGTCCTGGTAGATCATGCCGGGGTCGGGCGGGATGTTCGGCCGAACCCCTTCACCGCTGATGAAGGTTTCCGTGTCTCGCTCGATCGCCACGATGTCGTCGTAGCGAAAGACCTCCCAGACCTCGTTCTTCGCGTCCCAGTAGAGCGGCTCATGCTCGAGGAAGTAGTCGTACATCTCGTACGGATTGTCGTGCGTCGAGGGCGCGCAGAAATCGACATTGTGAAACTTCGCTGGGCACTTGTTTTCCAAAGGATCCTCCGTATATCCGCCGAGGCGAATATAACTTTACTGCATGTAAACTAACGACAGTTTAGAACAAGTTCTACCCCGGTCAAGCTCAATGACCAAACGATGACGAAAAGGGGGCCGTCCCCGCTTTCAGAATCCTCGCGCGTCCGCTCATGTCGTCTCCACGTCGTCCGTGCTCAAGAACACTTCGTGGATCGTCAGCTCGTTCGGCCCGCGAAACATGTCTTTGGGGGGCCGGTTTCGGTGCGCTTCGGCGAACGACGGGCTCGTCGTCCAGGCAACGAAATCGTCGAACGACCGCCACCAGGTCTTGACCTCGTAGTAGCCGCTTCCGGCGGGCCCAGGGGTCCATTCGCCGCTCTGGTGGTCGAGCTCCATCGGCCGCGGCCGATGCACTTCGTTCCGAAGGAAACCCTCGGCCTGGTCGACCAAGTGAACGCGCTTTCGAAAGCGGTCTTCGAAGTCGGCTTCGTAGCCCTCGGCTACCGGGATGCGGTTGGTTACGACGATCATGGACGAAGCATACCCCGCTTCGGTGCCGTCGAACATCGCAAGGACTGTGCTAGGTACGCCGCGTGACCGATTGGCAGCTCGAGAAGCATCCCACGTTCCCTGGTGTCCCCGGCCCCGTCCTCATCGTCGTCATGGACGGGGTGGGCTGTGGCGCCTCCAACGAGGGCGACGCGGTCTGGCTCGCGCGAACGCCGACGCTCGAACGGCTCGCCGGGATTTCCCTGACCACGCGCCTGCGCGCGCACGGCACGGCCGTCGGGCTGCCGAGCGACGACGACATGGGGAACAGCGAGGTCGGGCACAACGCCTTTGGTGCGGGGCGCGTCTTCGACCAGGGGGCCAAGCGCGTTCAAATGGCCATCGACAGCGGCGAGATCTTCGAGGGCGAAGAGTGGAAGAAGCTCGTTCGCCGAGTCGGCGAAAGCGGTGAGCCCATGCACTTCATCGGCCTGCTTTCGGACGGCAACGTGCACAGCCACATCGAGCACCTCTTCGCGATGCTGCGTCGGTGCAGCGAAGAAGGGGTGCAGAGCGCCCGGGTCCACATCTTGCTCGATGGGCGAGACGTCCCCGAAACCAGCGCGCTCGAGTACGTCGAGGCGCTCGAAAAAATGCTTCACGACCTCAGCGGGCAGGGCGGCCGCGACTACCGCATCGCCTCCGGCGGCGGCCGCATGTTCATCACCATGGATCGCTACAACGCCGACTGGTCGATGGTCGAGCGCGGCTGGAAGCACCACGTCCTAGGCGAGGGCAGGGGCTTTGCGAGCGCCGCCGAGGCGATTCAATCGATCCGAGACGAAAACCCGGGGATGATCGACCAAGATCTCCTGCCCTTCGTCATCGTCGACGGCGAGGGTAAGCCTGTCGGTCCCATTCGCGACGGCGCGGCGGTCGTGCTCTACAATTTCCGCGGCGACCGAGCCATCGAGCTCACCCGTGCATTCACCGAGCCCGAGCTGAGCGAGTTCGACCGCGGCCCGATCCCCGACGTCGACTTCGTCGGCATGATGGAATACGACGGCGACCTGAAGCTGCCGCGGCACTACCTCGTCCAACCTCCCGAGATCGACCGAACCATGGGCGAGTACCTGGCCCGCAATCGGGTCAGCCAGTTTGCCTGCAGCGAAACGCAGAAGTTCGGCCACGTGACCTACTTCTGGAACGGCAACCGCAGCGGGATGTTCGACGCAGGCTACGAGGAGTACGTCGAAATACCGAGCGACCGGGTCCCCTTCGAACAGAGACCCTGGATGAAAGCCGCCGAGATCACCGACGCGACCCTCAGCGCCCTCGAGCGAGGCGGCCTGCGGCACGGGCGCATCAACTACGCGAACGGCGACATGGTAGGCCACACCGGCCACCTCGACGCGGCGGTCATCGCCGTCGAGGCGGTAGACTTGTGCCTGGCGCGCATCATTCCCGCCATCGAGAAGCTCGACGGCGCTCTCATCGTGACGGCCGACCATGGCAACTGCGACGAGATGTTCGAGGTCGACAAGAAGTCGGGCGACTTCAAGCGGAGCGGCACCGGGGGGCTCCGAAGCAAAACGAGCCACACCCTCAACGCCGTCCCCTGCTACGTCTATGTTCCGGGCAACGACAGCCTTCGCCTGAACGACCAAATCGCCCACCCCGGCATCGCCAACATCGCCGCGACGACCTTCGAGCTCATGGGCTACCAGCGGCCCGACGGCTACGAGCCTTCGATCCTGCGCTGAGCCCGGAGCTCGGCGGGCGCCCTCATCGGTAGCGCAGGCGCAGCTTGATCCCCAGGAAATCGGCGATCTGCTGGGCGTACGCGCGCGGGATCAAGTCGAGCCGGCCTTCCACCACGGCCCGGGCCCTGGCGTGCGGTTCGCCCTTGAGCGCCGGAAGCACGATTTGGCTCCACGCGAGGAGGGTCTTGCCGTCGGCGCCGTTCAGCGCGAGCGTGAGCACTGGCTCGAGGCGCTTCTGATACGCCACCGAGGCCGTGCAGAGCGCAGCAAACGTCTTGACGAGGCCGTCCTTGCCCACGTCGTTGGCCTCCTCGAAGCTGCCCTTGAGCACGTCGAGTTGGCGTGCAACGCGGGCGGGTGCGATCCGGGCGATTGCGGGAAGCGCTTCGGCGGAGGTCTGCACCACGCGCTTGTTCGACGAGGAGATGCCCTTCGCGAACTTCGCGACCAGCGGCACCACGAGCTCGGGCTTTTCGACGATGACTTCACTGAGCACGCGGGCCGATTGCGTGGCCGTCGTGCGAGGCCCTTCCATCATGGTCTCGCCGTGTTCGGCGATCTTCGACTGCGGGCTCTCGTCCGCAAGGATCTTCTGCGCAACCCCCGAAGCACCGCCCGATGCAGCCTTCTTGGTCGGCTTTGCGGCTGGCGCTGCCGTCTCTTCTTCCTTGCTGTGCTTTTTGGTCGTCATTCGGGTCCTCGAAGTGCTTCACAGATTTGCGGTAGCGAAATTTCGTAACGCCACGAGGTGCCCCGGTGTCCACCGTCGAACTCCTCGTATCGAACCGGCAACCCGCGCTGGCCGAGTGCATCGCCGAGCGCCCGCGCAGCGAAGTGTAGCCCGTGCTCATCCCTGTTGCCTGCATCGACGTAAATCAGCGACATTCTTTGCAAAGCCGCCGTGGAGCCCTCGATTCGCCGGAGCGGGTCCTGCTCGAGCCATCGCTCCCAGACCTCATCCCGGAGCTCCCCGGTCGCTGGATTCACGGGGATCTGCGCGAACGGGAATTCGGCCGGGTCCGGCGAATAGGCCGCGGCGGCCGCGAGCACGAAGATCGCGTCGAACTGGTTCGCGTTCTCGGGCCCCGACACGGGGATTTCGCGGGCGAAGCGGTCGAGGCCCCCGGCTCGGTCGATGGCGATCGCGGCGCTGGTGAGCATCGGCCGCATGCTGATCTCGAAGGCGGCATCGCCCGCGTGACTGCCAATGACGGACAAGAGCTCGGGCCGGTCCATCCCAAGCCGCAGCGCGCCAAAACCGCCCGACGAGCGCCCCACCGCGGCGCGCGCTTCACGCTCGGGGATCGTTTTGAACTCCGCGTCCACGAACGGCACGACCTCTTCGGCGAGGTACGTCTGATAGCGCCCGGTCCCTGCGGAATCGATGAACTGCGAACCGCCCCATCGGTTGAAGCAATCAGGAAGCAGGAGAATGGCGGGCTTGCACGTTCCGTCGCTGATGAGGCGGTCGAAGAGCTCGATGCTGTTCGGCTTCCACGGACTCCAGCCCGCGATCGAGTGATTCGTCGAGCCGAAGCCGGCGAGCATCATCACCACCGGGAATCGGCGCGTTCCGTCGTACTGCGGCGGCAGATAGACGTACAGCTCACGTTCGAACGGGTCCCCGAGCGGATTGTCGCGCAGACAGAGACTCTCATGGGATGCTCGAACGACACGACCCTTCATCGGAGGGCTTCGCATAGCACACTCGCGCTGCCGAGACGGGAAATACCGCGATTTCGCTACATGCGATCGACTACGCCAATGCCGACGAGCCCTAGGCCGCGCCGAATCTGCCGGGCGCTCAATGCGGTCAAGCCGAGGCGGCTTGCACGCGTCGGTTCGTCGGCGTCGAGCACCGGGCACTCTGCGTAAAATCCGTTGAACGCGCGCGCCAGCTCGTAGATATGCTCGCAGATGAGGTGGGGCTGACTCGTTGCGCCGGCCTGGTACACGACGTCGCCAAAGCGCAGCAGGTGCTTGCCGAGGGTTTGCTCGGCGGGCGCGTCGAGGCGGATCGACGCGCTCTCCGCGATCGCGTCCATCTCGAGCCCGCCTTTCGCAAAGATCGACGCGCAGCGCGCGTAGGCGTACTGCAGATAGGGCCCCGCGTTCCCCTGGAATGAGATCATCTTGTCCCAATCGAACTGGTAGTCGCTGAGCCGGTTCTGTCGAAGGTCGGCGTACTTCACCGCGCCGATTCCCACGACACGCGCCACCTCGCCGATCTCCTCCGGCAGAACCCGAAGCCGTCCCTCCGCGATGCCCTCCTCGATTCGCTGTCGAGCGCGCTCCTTGGCTTCTTCCAAGAGCGACGCGAGAGTGATCACTCCCCCGCTTGCGTCGCGTGTCCGCAGCGGCTTGCCGTCCTTGCCAAGCACCGTGCCGAAGCCGATGTGTTCGAGCTCCATGTCCACGTCGAGCAAGCGCATGACCGCAAAGAGCTGCTTGAAGTGCAGCGACTGTCGGTTGTCGACGACATAGAGCGCGCGGTCGGCGTGGAGCTGGCGCTTGCGGTGCTGCACCGTGGCGATATCGGTCGTCGAGTAGAGGAACGCACCGTCCTTTTTGCGAACGATGAACGGCGTCTTCTGCTTGCGCAGCGATTTCGGCGCGTCGTCGGTTTCACTCCAAAAGATGCACACCGCGCCCTCGTCTTCACGCGCGATGCCTTTCCCGAGGAGGTCCTCGACGATGCCCGGGAGGGCTTCGTGGTAGGCGCTCTCGCCGAGCCACAGGTCGAAGGAGACATCCAGCTCCGCGTACACGGCGTCGAGAGAGCCTCGGCTCACCTGCACGAAATGCTTCCACAGCTCGAGGTTTTCCGGGTCGCTGGCTTGGAGCTTCGCCAGCTCGTCGCGCGCGCGCTGAGCGAAATCTTCCTCCCCGCCGGCTCGTTTGGACGCGAGCTTGTACACGCGCTCGAGCTCCTTGATCGGGTCGGCCTGGAGAGCCGCTTCGTCGCCCCATTCGCGCATTCCGACGATCAGCAGGCCGAACTGGGTCCCCCAATCTCCGATGTGATTGTCCCGAACGACGTCGTCACCCAAAAACGACAGGATTCGCGCGATCGCGTCGCCGATGATCGTCGAGCGCAAATGGCCCACGTGCATCTGCTTGGCGATGTTCGGGCTCGAGAAGTCGACGATGACCTTCGAGACGTCTTCGACGGCCGGCACTCCGTCTCTGTCTCGGTCGCGGAGCGCGTCGGTGAGCCGCTCAGCGACCCATGCCGGCGACAGGTGGATGTTGACGAAGCCAGGCCCCGCGACTTCGGCTCTTTCGATGGCGTCGATGCCGGTCAAAGCCGCTGCGATGGGTTGGGCCAGCTCGCGAGGCGGCTTACGGAGCTCCTTGGCGAGCGGCATCGCGCCGTTGATCTGGAAGTCTCCAAACTTGGCATCCTGCGTGGGCCGAATGAGCGCGGGGCGGGGGGCATCGAGGTCGAGCGCTTCAGCGATGGCGTGGGCGCCTAGGGATTCTAGGTAGCGCTCGAGGAGCATGGGCGGAGGCTTACGAGGTCGACACCATCGATGCCAACCGGGGCGAGATGGCGGTATTGGTGCAGGGGTTCGTGCGATTTGACAGGGTGGCGGGTTTGCCCTTGGCGTTGGCGATTTTGTGAGCGATCGCAGCCGCTTGCGGGTCCGTGAGCTCCTTGACGGAAAAGCGAGGTGACCTCACGTTCTTACAGCTGGCACCCATCGCGGCCGCATCGCGTAATCCTGCGTTCATGCCCGAGGGTGACCCACTCACAGTTGGAGGCAGACGTGGCACAGGCAATGAATCGCTACCGTGCGGATCTACGAGACTTTCGCTTTCTCTTTTTCGAGCAGTTCGAGCTTCAGTCGGTGCTCGGCAAAGAGCCCTACGCCGAATGGGGGTCGGACGAGTGCGACATGGTCTTGGATGAAGTCTACCGCTTCGTTTGCGACGCCATCGGGCCGCTCAACGCCACCGGCGACGAGCAGGGCTGCCGAATCGAAGAGGGGCGCGTGATCACGCCCGACGGGTTCAAGGGTGCCTGGGACAAGCTTTGGGAAGCTGGCTGGCGCACGATCGCGGCGCCTTCGCGCTGGGGCGGCCAGGACGCGCCCAGCATGGTCGGCTCTTTCGTCGAGGAGATGCTCTGCGGTGCAAATACGGCGTTCACCATGTACACGGGCCTGAGCTTGTCGGCCGCCGAGCTCATCCTGGAGTTCGGCACGGAGGAGCAGAAGAAGAAGTACGTTCCGAAGATGCTCAGCGGCGAATGGACCGGGACCATGTGTCTCACCGAGCCGCACGCCGGCTCCGACGTCGGCTCTGCGTCGAGCGCAGCCCGCCGGAACGACGATGGGACCTACAGCGTCCAGGGCACCAAGATTTTCATCAGCGGCGGCGACAACGATCTCGGCGACAACGTCATCCACTTGGTCCTCGCGCGCATCGAAGGCGCCGAGGCCGGCACCAAGGGCCTTTCGCTCTTCATCGTGCCTCGCGTCCGAATCAACGAAGACGGCACGCTCGGAGAGAGCAACGACGTCACGGTGCCCTCGATCGAGCACAAGATGGGCATCAACGGTTCAGCAACCTGTGTCATGAACTTCGGCGACGAAGACGGCTGTCTTGGCGAAGTGGTCGGCGGCGTCGAGCACCAGGGCATTCGCCAGATGTTCCACATGATGAACGCCGCCCGCATTGGCGTCGGCATCCAGGGTCTGGCGGTGGCGTCGGCCGCGTATCTGAGCGCGCTCGAGTACGCGCGTGAGCGTAAACAGGGTGCGAGCGTCAAGAAGCTCAAAGATGCCAACGCCCCGCGGGTTCCAATCCTCGAGCATCCAAACATCCGCCGCGATCTCCTCAGCATGAAAGCGCGCGTCGAAGGCGTTCGTGCGCTCGTGATGAAGCTCTCCAACCACGGAGACCGCATGCGTGCGACGCAAGGGAAAGACGACGAGTCCGAGGCGTATCACAAAGGCCAGGTCGATCTGCTCACGCCGCTGGTGAAAGCCTACGGCACAGATGCTGCTTTCGAGGTGTCGAGTAGAGCCATTCAGGTCTATGGCGGCCACGGCTATCTTAAGGACTACCCCGTAGAGCAGTACTGCCGTGACTCGAAGATTTTCCAGATCTACGAAGGGACCAACTTCATCCAGTCGATGGATTTGGTGAGTCGAAAGCTCGGCCAGGCTGGCGGCGCCAACACGCAGGCCTTCCTGACGGACATCCAGAAGTTCATCAACGAGAACAAAGACACCCCCGAGCTCGAAGAGGCCGTCGGGCACCTCCAGAACGCTCACGAAGCCCTCGCTGCGTCGGTCACGCAGCTCATCGGCTGGTTCAAGGGCGGCAAGCTCGAGCATATCCCCCTCGCAGCGGAGGACTTCCTCGTGATCATGAGCGAGCTCGCCGTTGGTTGGCTTCTTTTGGACCAAGCGTCCATCGCCTTGAAGAAGCTGCCGGAGACGTCAGAGACCCATCCGGACCACGCGTTCTACACGGGCAAGAAGTTCACGGCGCAGTTCTTCGCGAACAACGTGCTCACGACATTGCCGAGCCGAGTCAAGCGGCTGAGCGCGATCGATACGCTTCCCGTCGAGATTCCCGACGAAGCGTTTGCAACCATCTGACCCGCATCGCTGAACGGTGCTGCGCGGCGAGCTGCTAGCTCTTGGCCTGACAGTCGCCGCAGAGCCCGTAAAGCTCGAGCTTGTGGCGAACGAGCTTGAAGCCCAGGCGCGCTGCGACCTTGTGCTGCAGGTTTTCGATCGCTTCATCTTCGAACTCGACGATCTTCTCGCACTCCAAGCAGATCATGTGATCGTGATGCTCGTCCGCCCACGCCACCTCGTAGCGGGACACCCCGTCGCCGAAGTGACGCTCGAAGGCGAGCCCACAATCCTTGAGAAGCTTGAGCGTGCGGTACACCGTCGCGTAGCCGATCTTCGGCTCCTCGAGCCGCACTTGCTCGAGCAAGTCTTCGATCGAGAGGTGATCGGAGCTGGCAAAGAACATCTCGGTGACCAGGCGCCGCTGTTCCGTCGAACGCAAGCCATGCTTGTTCATATACTCGTTCAGGCGAGCACGGAGTTGCTCGACGTCGCGTTCGGCGGTGGCTCCCATTCGTGCTCTCTACCCTTAGGTCTCCTAAGGTACCATCTCGATTTTGTCCATCCCCATGGCGAAGCAGGAGCCACAAATCAACCGATTCTCGTGGGCGATCCGAGCCTCCCCCGTGCTCGCCGCGCTGATCCTCGCCGCGCTTTGGATAGCCGGCGTCCCGTCGCCGGTTCCTGATCTTCGTTTCAGCGCGCCGGTCGTTGCGCGGCCAGGCAGCACCGTGGGCCTGCGCGCCTGGCAACTCGATGAAGACGACGAAGGCTATACGGTCGTCGACTCTCCGCCGGTCGTCGTCGAGCTTCGCAATGCTGCAGGCATGCCGCTTGCCCGAACGGAGCTCCGCGCATCGCTCGTCCACGGCAGGGAGGGGGAGCTCTCGATCCCCACCGGGCTCGACGAAACGCTGTCACTCGTCGCGCTCGCGGACATAGACGGGCAAGAGGTGTCGGTGACGCGAAGCCTCTACGTGCGTGGAGGGATCACGTCCCGACTTCCGTCTGGGCGCTCGGTTACTGCGTTTCAAGCCTACGAGCTCGGACCCATCCGCCTGCTGGATTCGAGGCGGGACGTCGAGCTGCTCGACCCTCGCGCGGAGGAGGGCGCCTGCGTTCCCGATCTTCGCTGCATGCTTTCGGTCTGGGTCGGCGACGACGACCTCCGCGTGCGGCTTCGATCGATCGTCGGCGTGCAGACGGACCCAGACGCAGTGCTGCCTTCGAATGGATTTGCTCGTTTTCCCATCGTGGTCTCAGGAACGGAGGGCCGAATCGACGTCGAGGGGCTCGACCCGAACGGCGCCGTTCTCGCTGCACGCGAAGTCAGGCTCCCGCTCGTGCCCGGCGGTATCGTCGCGCGCGCATCCGCAAGAGCAGACCGGGTCCACGTGGACTGGCAGCAGCTCGGCGAGCGGGGGGCCGTGCTCGTAGACGTCTTCGAGGGCCGCCGCTGGGTCCGGGCGCTCTCGCTCAGCCCCGATGACCCGTATCTCTCTGCCCCTGGACCTGGCGTTTGGCGCCTGCAGATTCGAGCCGACCTCTTTTCAGACAACACCGCCGGCGTCACGAGCTTCGTGGTCGATGATCCGGCGGGCCCGGATCGGGCGCGTGCCGCCGCCGCGGCGGTCCTCGAGAATGCGCGTCGGCGAGGGCTCGATCCGCTTGCCCTGACCATCCTCGACGGGGCTCTCCCCGAAGCAGCCGGCGATGACGCGATCCGGGCCCTGTTCGCGGTACCCAACTTCGAGGTCGTAGCGTTGGGGTCGGGGATGAGCTCCAGATTGGGCGTCGACGAAGACCTCGAGCTCGCGCAGGAGCGAAGGCGCTGGCAGGCCGCCGCGGTGATCCTTTTAATTGGCGTGATCGTCGGCGCCTTCCTGCTCCGCGTGGAGCTCGCGGCGCGC
>SHLP01000134.1 GCA_004283055.1 Deltaproteobacteria bacterium | reverse complement strand
GAAGCGGGCGCGCAGCGCTCGGCGAAGGACAGGTCGTGCTCGACATCCGCACGGTGAACCATCGCTTCCTCGACGTGCGTGTGCGCCTGCCTTCACGTATTCAGAGCCGTACCCCGAACGTCGAGCGCGTGATTCGGGCGCAGCTCGAACGAGGCCGTGTCGACGTGAGCGCGCGGTTCGAAGGGCAGACGCTTCCGGAGCCGACGCTCGACGTCGATCGCGCACGCGCGGTCTACGGCGAGCTCGCTGCGCTCCGCGACGCGCTCAACCCCGAAGAACCCTTGCCCCTCGCGCTGCTCTCCTCAGTGCCGGACCTCTTCGTCGTCAACCGCCGGCTGGACGAAAAAGAGTTGGAGCGAGCGCTCGAACAAGCCGCCGCGGAGGCCTGCCACGCCGTCATGGCGATGCGTGAGAGCGAAGGCGTCGCCCTCGCCGCAGAGCTCAGAGCGCGCCTTGGCGAGCTCGGCGCCAGCGTCGAAGCCATCCGGACCGCGGCGCCCGAGCTTCTCGAAGTCCGCAGGACGCGTCTTCGTGATCGCGTAGAGGCTCTCCTCGCCGGCGTCGACGTCGAGCTGGAACCGTCCCGACTGGAGCAGGAGATCGCCGTCTTGGCCGATCGCTCCGACATCGCCGAGGAGCTGGTGCGCCTCGATAGCCACCGCGACCAAATGCTCGAGCTGATCGAGAATTCGAACAAAGCGGTCGGGAAACGCATCGACTTCCTGCTTCAGGAAATGGCGCGCGAGGCCAACACGATCGGGTCGAAGGTGCAGGACGGGACGATGACACCACACGTGATTGCATTGAAGGCCTGCATCGAGCAAATGAGGGAGCAAGCGCAGAACGTGCTCTGACCGGCCGCGCTGACGCGATACGGATTGCAAAGGAGGGGGAGTTCCATGAGTGCCGCAGCGTCGATGGACCCAGATCTCATCCTGCTGATCATCAGCTCACCGTCAGGCGCAGGAAAGACCACCCTGACCCGACGGCTGCTCCAGGAGTTCCCCGAGCTGAGGTTCAGCGTCTCGCATACCACCCGCGAGCCTCGTGCGAACGAGGTCGATGGCCAGGACTACCACTTCGTCAGCGAGGAAGCCTTTCGCGCCATCATCGCCGACAAGGGCTTTGCCGAATGGGCCGAAGTCCACGGCAATCTCTACGGCACCTGCGTCAGCGAGATCGACATCGCGAGGGCTGCGGGCAAGATCGGCGTGCTCTTCGATGTCGACTATCAGGGCGCCCGCCAAATCAAGGAGAAGTTCCCTGACGCGATCGGCGTCTTCATCCTGCCGCCGTCGATGGCGGAGCTGCGACGCCGGCTCGATGGTCGCGGCTCCGACGACGCGGAATCGCGCCAGCGCCGCTTCGACAAGGCCAGGGAGGAGATTGGGCACTACCCGTTCTTCGACTACATGATCGTCAACGACGAGCTGCAGCGCGCGCTGGCCGAGCTCCGGGGCATCGTCCTGGCCGAAGGCTGTCGTCGCCGGCGCCTTGCCGCCAGAGCGGAAGCCCTCCTTCAAGAGTAGCGAACGCCTGCCTCAGAACTCGATGCCGAGGATGAGGCGCAGGGTGAGCGCGCGGCTGATGTTGAGGCCCTCGGTGCCCGGCTCACGGATGCCATCGACCTCGAGGTATCGGAGCCCGTTGAGGGGAAACAAAATCCCGAACTCGAAGGCGGCAAAGAAGCCATCGGTGAACTTCGGGCCGTCCTCGGTCCGATAGTAGATCGAGAGGTCGATCTCCGCACCGAGGTTTGGCTCGGAGGAGTAGGCCTGCTGCTGGTACATCGCGCGGCTGTAGATGAAATCAAACCGCGCGCCGAGCACCCTGCCGAAGTCGGTTCGGATGATGTCGTAGCTGATGGCCGGCGCTAAGTAATATGCTCCAGCGATGCGCCCCATGATGCGTCGCCAGAGAATCAGGTCGACGCGGTAGTCCGGATGAAACCCGAAATTGGACACCGTCTTTTTTCCGACCGGCTGGGTCGCGAGGTCCTCGTACTGCGAAAGCCCAACCACATCGGGGTCGCCCGAGGCCGCGCCGCCCTTGAGGAAGACACCGAGCTTCTTTCCTAGGAAACGATACTCGCCTTCGAACGCAAAGCCCCACTGGCGCAGCTTGAACCTGGCGCCCTCGGCCGCGGGCGGGAACTCCGTCGGCGCGATGTTCTGGACCTGTCCGAAGACGCCCGCGAACTCGAGCTCGAGGCGCAAATCCTTCCAAAGCACCTGCACCCAGCCGTCAGGGATGTAGACCTTGGCGTCTCGGCGTACGAAGGCGTTCTCGACGTCGGTCAGAGTCCCGAGCAGCGGCGCGCCGACCGTCGAGAGAAACTGCGAACGATAAATGAAGTACGCACCACCGTTGACGACCCACTTGCCGCGCGCGAGTCGCTTCGCCTGCGCGAGCGGGTCCATGCGCCGCGCGACCAAAAAGCTCCACTGCCGCGTGTCGTCCAAGCGGCTCGCATCAATCGGAATCGTCTGGATCTCCGAAACGGGGTCGAAGATGTAGCCCTTGCTCGCGAAGTCCCAGGACACGCCAAAGAAGATGCCTTTGAACTTGCCGATGAGCTGAATGCGATCGATTTCGGACTGGAAATCGGAGTCGAGAACCGTGTCGAGCGGGTTGGTCCCGTTGCCCGCGTTCCAGAGCATCCCGAGGCCCCACTGATGCCCCATCCGGCCGAAGCGAAGCTGGCCGATCGTGCTATTGGTGACCTCGCCCCAAGCGCGCCGGACGTAGATGTTGTCGCCGACCGTATTTCGGAACGATTCAGGCGGCGGGAGCGTTTGGGTCAAGCTGTCGAAGGGAACACCCGGGACGCGGCCTGGGATCTGCCCCAAGCGGTTGACCGTCTTCACATCTGGGGTCGAGCCCAAGACCAAGTTGTCGAAGACGTCGAGCATCATGTGGACCCGGATGTTGTCGCTGAGCGAGAGGGTCGGCTGCAGGCGCAGGCGCATGTTGGCGAAGCGGAGGGTCGCGCTGCCGTCACAGCGCTGGTCCTGACTCGCGGGCGAGGAGGGCTCGCCTTTGCAGCCGCCCTGTGGGAGCACGCCGTTGCCGCCCGTCGTGACCGAGTTGTCGACGGGGATCCAACGCGCGAACGGATCTCCAGGCAATCGGTCGAGCGGAATCCGGCGGAGCGAGAAATTGTCGATGTAGTTGCCTCGCACCCGAAAATAACCCGCAAGGGAGAACACGGGTCGAGGGTTGGTCCAGCTCGCCAGCGTCGGATCGGAGGCCGGCGGCTCGGCCATGCCGAGGAGCTTCGCGTCGTCGGCCGCCATCTCGTCCTCGTCGAAGACGCTCTCGTCGAACTCCTCGTCTGCATCGGCATCGCTCGCAGGCGCAGTCGGCAGCTCGAGCCCCTCGACGGTTGGCGCCCGAAGCTGCGGAGGTAGGTCTTCCTCGCGGCTCGACTCGGGGGAGGCTTCCTCCTCCGCGGACAGGGCCTCCTCTTCCTCGGTGTTCGCTGCTCCGCGCGCCCCCTGGGTCGTCGCATCGATCGACCCCTGGGCCGCAGCCGACGTTGCCCCCAGAGAAAGTACCCCAATAATCGCCAAAAACCGGTGCATTGAACGCGTGCGGTCCGGGGCGTAGCACGCCGGGATCACGCGGGTCAACGGGGCAATCGCTGCCTTGACCCAAGCCAACAGGGCCGTAAGTCCGGCTGCCGGCACTTCCATGACGAATCGTTTGCACTTCATACCGCTCGGCGGGCTCAACGAGATTGGAATGAACTGCGCCGCGCTGAGCTGCGGCGACACCACCATCGTCATCGACTGCGGCATCGGATTCACCGATGAGCATGGTGCCGAGCTCGTCCACGCGGACTTTGGCTGGCTTCTGGAGCAGCACCGAAACCTCGAAGCGATCGTCATCACCCACGGGCACGAGGACCACATCGGCGCCCTCCCCTACTTTCTCAAGCAGCTCCGGGTCCCGGTTTTCGCGCCACCGTACGCCGCCGCGCTGATCGAGGACCGTCTGCGGGAGCACCGCCTGCGAAACGTCGACCTGCGGGTGAGTCCGGCGGGGAGCCACGAGCAGATCGGTTGCATCTCCATGGAGCGCTTCGCCGTGCACCATTCGATTGCCGATGCGACGGGGCTCATTCTGGATACTCCGGTCGGAACCGTGGTCCATACCGGTGACTTCAAGATCGAGTCCGATCCCTGCGAGGGCCAGCGCTTCGATCGTGACCGGCTCGAGCAGGTGGCACGCGACGGGGTGCGCCTGCTGTTGAGCGATTCGACCGGCGCAGATGTCGATGGACGAGCGAGGATCGAGCGTGACGCCGAAACCGCCCTCGAGGACTGGATCCTCCGTTCTCCCAATCGCGTGGTCGTCGCGACCTTCTCCTCGAATGCCTTCCGCCTGCGCGCTGTCTTGCGTATCGCACGAGAATGCGGTCGCAAGGTTTGCCTGCTCGGTATGTCCGTCCAGAAGCACACCGAAACCGCTCAAGCGCTCGGCTTGCTTCCACCGCTCGACGACCTGTTGATCGCGCCCGGCGAAGTCGATGGCTTGCCCCGCGACCAAGCTCTGATTCTCGCCGGCGGCACCCAGGGTGAGCCCGCCTCGGCGCTCTCACGCCTGGGACGCGACGAACACGCGCATGTTCACCTCGAAGCAGGCGATACGGTGATCTTCTCGTCGCGCGCCATTCCCGGTAACGAGCTCGGTGTCTTCAACCTCGTCAACCGATTCGAGCGGCGCGGCCTCGAGGTCATCACTCGCGCGCGGCATCCGGAGGTCCACGCGAGCGGGCACGGAAGCCGGGAAGAGCAGCGCGCCATGATTAAGCTGCTCCGACCCGAGGCATTCGTACCCGTGCACGGCACGCACCACCACAGGAGCCGCCATCTGGAGCTGGCCCACGAGGAGGGGATTGCGCAGACACAGCTCGTCGAGAACGGGAACGTGCTCGAGCTCACCAGGGATACGCTCGGGGTCGTCGATACCGTTCCTACAGGCCGCATCTACATAGACGGAATGCGAGCGCTGAGCGCCGAGGTCATTGCCGAAAGGCGCGCAATGGCGTCGGGCGGACTGCTCAGCGTCGTGCTGTCCCTCAAAGGGGGACGGCTTCGGGAGCTGCCGCACGTGCTGTCGCGCGGCGTCTGGGACGGCTCGGAGCGAGTCAGGCTCGAGCGAAAGGTCGCGGAGCAGGTCCGGAATCGCCTCAAAGGTCAGCGTTTTGGAGACGCCGCGGAGGCCGAAGAAGCCGCAATTGAGGCAGCCCGGAAGTTCTTGGTCCACAATCACCGGCGACGCCCGCTGATCACGGCGGACGTTCACGGGGAACCATGAGCCGATGGGTCGCCTGGCTGGTTGCTGCTCTCGTTTTGAGCAGCTGCCACCGGCACGTCAAACCGGAGCCGAGCGCGCAGCCCGTCTCCTCCGAGTCCGCGGTGGCGTCGCCTGCCGAGGCCTCGCCGGTTGACGCGGCCGCTCGCGGTCTCGCCCGGCCGGCAACCCCGAAGGAGCGCGCCGCCGTCGGGGACCTCATCCGTGCCGCGGAGTCGGTGCGGCTGCTCAGGCTTCGGCGGCAGGTGCGCATCGAAATCGAAGACGGCGAGGCGATCGCACAAAGCCTCCGTTCGCAAATCGAAGAAGAAGAGATCGAACGCGCACGACTCATGTACGGCGCGCTGGGGCTGCTCGATACGGACATGGATTTGAAGAGCATGTTTGCGGGCGTCCTCGGCGAGCAGGTCATCGGTTACTATGATCCCGACACCGGGCGACTCGTCATCCGCGACGACGTGATGGCCGGCTTGGCCGGGTCCTTCGGCCCGCAGCAGGCCCAGGAAGCGCAGCTTGTTCTGGTCCACGAGCTGGTTCACGCTCTCCAAGATCAGCGGCTTGGGCTGGGCGAATCGTTCCGGAAGGACCGGACCGCCGATGCCGACAACGCATTTCGTGCGGTCGTCGAGGGCGACGCTACCTTGGCGATGCTCGCCGAGGCACTTCGTCAGCAGGGCATTCCCTTATCGGCAGCAACCGCCGGTATTCAGCAGATGGGCGACTACGTCGATCTCGACGCGCTGGTGCGCGGCGAGAAGCTCGACGACGCGCCGGCGATCCTGCGGGTCACCCTGGTCGCGCCCTATCTTCGCGGGCTTCAGTTCGTGGCAGCGGTCCAAGGGCGCGGCGGTTGGCCTGCAGTAAACAACGCGCACCGTCGTCCGCCCGCCACGAGCGAGCAGGTGCTCCACCCGGAGAAGTACTTCGCCCGCGAGCCGGCTGAGGCCGTCCGCGTGCCAGAAAACGACGCGCTTGTCGCCGCCGGCTTCGATCGAATCGAAGAAGATACCCTCGGCGAGCTCGAGCTAGGTGTCTACCTCGGGCAGGGTCGCCCGTCGGGCACCGATGAGCAGGCGGCTGCCGGCTGGGCAGGCGATCGTCTCGTGGTGTATCGACGCAACGGAAAGGCCGCCGCGATCTGGTGGACGACCTGGGATAGCGAGCTCGATGCCCAAGAAGCCTTCCTCGCCGCGCGATCGGTCTCGCCCAAGGACCCCAGCGCTCGGGTCGAACGCAAAGGCCGCGCCGTCTGGATCGTGAGGGGCTTGCCACACCGGCTCCACCGCGCGGCGCGGAGCGACTTCAACTCGTTTGCACGCCACCTCAAGAACCAAGCGCCACCGCCCGAGGTTCGCCCGAGCCTCGTCTATTGAGGTTGTCGTCCCCGAGGCCCCAAGCTAGGGAAGGCGAATGAGCCGCGCTTCTTGGGACCAGTACTTCATGGATATCGCCGTCGTGGTCGCCACGCGCTCCACCTGCCCCCGCAAGCACGTCGGCTCGGTCATCGTCCGCGACAAGACCATCCTCTCGACCGGCTATAACGGCTCGGTGCGCGGTCTGCCGCACTGCGACGAGGTGGGGCATATGATGGTCGACGGCCACTGCGTGCGGACCATCCACGCCGAGGTCAACGCGATCATCCAAGCCGCCAAGAACGGCTCCCGCATCGACGGCGCCTCGATCTACGTCACCGCGTCCCCGTGTTGGAACTGCTTCAAGGCCATCTGCAACGTCGGCATCAAGCGGATCATCTTCGAAGAGTTCTATCGAGACGAGCGCATCTTCGAGGTCTCACAGGCGCTGGGCATCGAGCTGGTCGAGCTGCACCGTGAGTTGGCCACCCCCAAGGCTGCACCTTGACGGCTCTCCGCCACGGCTGTACGAACCGCGCCTATCGAGGCCCCATAAACGCCGATGCAATCTGAAATCCATGAGATAAGCCCCGTTCTCGTCGAGGTCACGGTCGAAGTGCCCTGGGACCGCATCCAAAAGGACCTCAACGACACCTACAAAGAGCTCGGCAAGACCGCCCGCGTGCGCGGCTTCCGTCCCGGGAAGGTGCCGAGAGATGTCCTCAAGCAGGTGTACGGCCGGGAGGCTGCAGCACAGGTGACCGGCACGCTCGTCGAGCAGGGCCTCATGCAGGCAGTGCAAGAGCACGAGCTGCACATCGTCGCCCAGCCCCAGATGGACGAGGCGCCCGCGCTCGAAAAGGGCAAGCCGCTCACCTTCAAGGCCAAGGTCGAAGTGCGCCCGAAAATCGACCAGGTCGCGATCGACGGGCTCGAAGCGTGGCAGGCGCCGATCGAGATTCCAAACGAAGACGTGGACGCCGAAATCGAAGGGCTGCGCAACCAGCACGCCGAGATCCAAGTTCCGGACCCGATGCGGCCGGCCACCGAAGGCGACCTGATCACGATCGACTACACGGTCTCGGTGGACGGCGAAACCAAAGACGACCTCGGAGCCGAGGGCCGTCAGGTCGAGATCAACGACGACCACCTGCTCCCTGCGCTCAAAGAAGGGCTTCTCGGGATGCAGCCGGGCGAAGAGAAGACGGTCGAGATCCCCTTCGAGGACGATCATCCAAACACCGAGCTCCAGGGCAAGACCGCCGTCTTCCATCTCGAGGTCACGCAGCTTCACGAGAAGCTCCTGCCGGAGCTCGACGACGAGTTCGCAAAGGACTGCGGAGACTACGAGACGCTTCTGGAGCTGCGGCTCAAGATTCGGGAGGGACTCGAGAGCAGCGCCAAGCAGCAGAGCGACGCCAAGCTCAAAGACCAGCTGATCGACAGCTTGATCGAGCACAACGACATCCCCGTCCCGCCGTCCATGGTGCAGCAGCAACAGCAGATGATGATGTACGAGATGGCTCAGTTCATGCAGATGGCAGGGCAGCAAGGGGCGCCGGGCGCGGACTTTTTCTCGGGGATCGAGGAGCGAGCGCAGCGCCGCGTGCAGGCGGGCATCTTGCTCGGGGCGCTGGCCCGCCAGGAGGACATCGAGGTCACCGAGGCCGACCTCGATGCGAAGTTCGAGCAGATCGCCGAACAGTCCGGCAAGCACGTAGCGAAGGTACGAGCCGAATACCAAGAAGCCCAGCGCGACCAGCTCGAATCCCAGCTTCTCGAAGAGAAGGTCATGGCGCTGCTGACCGAGCGCGCAAAGATCAACGAAGGAGAGCGGCCCGAGCCGGAAGCCCAAGCAGAAGCCCAAAAGGACGAATCGGCCGAAGACGAAGGGGAAAAGTGATGAGCGAGCCTACGACCGCGCAGATGTACATGCCCTGGGTCGTCGAAACGACGCACCGCGGCGAACGCCAGTGGGACATCTTCAGCCGGCTCATGAAGGACCGCATCATCTTCCTCGGCACCGAAGTCAACGACGACGTCTCCAACGCGATCATCGCGCAGATGCTTTTTCTGGAGAGCGACGATCCCGACAAGGAGATCACGCTCTACATCAACAGTCCTGGCGGCTCGATTACAGCAGGGCTCGCGATTTACGACACGATGCAGTACGTTCGGTCACCGGTGTCGACCGTTTGCCTAGGACAAGCCGCATCGATGGCCGCGTGGATTCTGGCCTCTGGCACGACCGGAATGCGCAAGTGCTTGCCCAATAGCCGCATCATGATTCACCAGCCGCTCGGGGGGATTCGCGGTCAGGCGACCGACATCGAAATCCATGCACGAGAGATTCTGAAACTTCGTGAACAAATGAACACGATCCTGGCCAAGCATACAGGCCAGACCACCGAACGCATTAAGGAAGACACCGAACGCGATCGCTATCTCTCCGCTGAAGACGCGAAGGAATACGGTCTCATCGACGACGTCATCCGGCCCAAGCTCGAAGACTAAGACCCCGCAAAACGCTGCCAACCAGCGCCGTCTAGTCCTTGCCGTAAAAGATGCGGGACGCTAGACTCCCTGGAGCAGGTATATGGTGGATCGCAGGCGAGATGATGGGCACGGCAATCTTCAATGCTCTTTCTGTGGGAAGTCACAGAAGGAAGTAAAAAAGCTCATTGCAGGGCCGACCGTCTACATCTGCGACGAGTGCATTGGGCTCTGCAACGACATCATCGCAGAGGAAGTCGAACGCGAGGAATCGCTCACGACCACGACGCCGCTCCCAAAGCCCGCGGAGATCAAAGACATCCTCGATGAGTACGTCATCGGGCAAGAGCGCGCGAAGAAGATCCTCTCCGTTGCGGTCCACAACCACTACAAGCGCATCGATTCGAAAGTCGCCTCCGATGACGTCGAGCTTCAGAAATCGAACATCCTCTTGCTGGGTCCGACGGGTTCGGGCAAGACCCTGCTAGCGCAGACGCTAGCGCGCATTCTCAATGTGCCGTTCGCCATCGCTGATGCCACCACGCTGACCGAGGCGGGTTACGTCGGTGAAGACGTTGAAAACATCATCGTCCAGCTTCTGCAGAACGCCGATCACGACGTCGAGCGGGCGCAGCGCGGCATCGTCTACATCGACGAAATCGACAAGGTCGCGCGCAAGGGCGACAACCCCTCGATCACCCGCGACGTGAGCGGCGAAGGCGTGCAGCAAGCGCTGCTCAAAATCATCGAAGGCACCGTTGCCAACGTGCCTCCGAAAGGCGGGCGCAAGCACCCGCAGCAAGACTTTCTGCAAATCGACACGGGGAACATCCTGTTCATTTGCGGCGGCGCGTTCGTCGGCCTCGACGACGTCATCGAGCGGCGCATCGGCGAGCGCAAGCTCGGCTTCGGCGCCGACATCCCGTCCCGCAAGGAGAAAAAAATCGGCGAGCTTCTCGAACAGATCGAGCCCGAGGACTTGCTCCGCGCCGGCCTGATTCCCGAGTTCATCGGCCGTTTGCCGGTGATTGCCACCCTGCACGAGCTGAACGAAGAGGCGCTCGTGGACATCCTGACCAAGCCGAAAAACGCCTTGGTCAAGCAGTACCAAAAGCTTTTCGAGATGGACGGCGTGAAGCTCAAGTTCGCACAGGGCGCACTGCACGCGGTGGCCCGCGAGGCGCTGAAGCGGAACGCAGGGGCCCGTGGCCTTCGCGCCATCATGGAGAAGTCCATGCTGGACATCATGTACGAGGTGCCTTCCCAGGCGGACATCCGTGAGGTGGCCGTGAGCGAGGAGGTCATCGTCTCGGGTGAGAAGCCTCTCATCGTCTACGAAAAGGAAGAGGCGGAGCTCGCTTAGTGCGACCTTGCTCGTCCACCCCCGCCGTGCGCGGCGCATCATAGACCGATGTTCTTTCACCGAAACGATAACGACGATCCAAAGCCGGGCACCGGTGAGCCCGGCGGCGAAAGCTTCCCGCTGCTGCCGCTGCGGGACATCATCGTCTTCCCCCACATGGTGGTGCCGCTCTTCGTAGGTCGCGAGAAGTCGATCAACGCGCTCGAAGAAGCGATGA
>SHLP01000133.1 GCA_004283055.1 Deltaproteobacteria bacterium | reverse complement strand
CGATGGTGTTGGAAGCCGCCTCGCGGATACGTGCGCGGAGAGACCGCGAGCATGGACCACGACCCGGACTTGGCCCCGGTGGTGCGGCAGCTCTTCGATGACTGCGCCTCGGGAGCCTTCCCTGTGTCAGCCCTGGTCGATCGGGCCAAGGCACGGGGACTCGACATCCACAAGCAGGTTCTGAACCGGATGCTGCGGAATCCGCTCTACATCGGCGTCGTTCGTGTGGACAAATGGGGCATTGAAACCACCGGCGACTTCGAGCCGCTCGTGCACCCTGAGACGTTCTGGCGTGCCCAGGCCGTCCTCGATGGAAGAGGCCCCGGAGCGGGGAAGCCATATCAGCCGGCTCGCGCAGAGTTTCCCTTGAAGGGATTGGTCCGGTGCGTCCATGGCGTTCCCCTGACCGCCTCCTGGGCCAAGAAGAGCTATCGCTACTACCAGAGCCAGCCCCGATGTCAGGAATGCCAGGGATGCCGCGTGAGCGTCCGGGCCGAAGCGCTCGAGGCAAGCTTTGTGGACTTGCTGAAGAAGCTGCAGCCTGAGCCCGAATTAGTCCGCATCTTCAAAGAGGAAGTCTTGAACGTGTGGAAGCAGACGCAGAAGCAAGCCTCCGACGAGCAGGCGCGGCTAACGTGGCGGCTGAACGGCATCCAAAAGAAGAAAGATCGACTGGTCGAGGCGCACGTTCACGAGCAGACCATCGACGCGAAGACCTTTCGCGATCACATGGACCGGCTTCGGGAGCAAGAAGCGACGGCGAAGTTGGAACGCTACGACGCCGAGCTCGAAGATCTGGACGTCGGCGCGGTGCTCGCGTTTGCCGAGCGAACGCTCTGTGATCTCGCAGGCAGTTGGAACCGTGCCGAACCCCCGCAAAAGACGAGGCTTCAGGCACTTCTGTTCCCCTCCGGCGTCACTTGGGATGGAGAGGCAGTTCGAACTGAAGAAACTGCTAGTGTTTTCGGTTGGATAGATCCGATTTGCGATGACAAGGAACGTTTGGTGACCCCAACGAGATTCGAACTCGTGTTACCGGCGTGAGAGGCCGATGTCCTAACCACTAGACGATGGGGCCGAAAGCTAATCTGCGCGTTGGCTGCGTTCCTTTAACAGCTAACTAGCTCGGGGACTAGGATTCGAACCTAGATAGCCAGTACCAGAAACTGGAGTCCTGCCGTTAGACGATCCCCGAATGGTCCCGACACCTTAGTTGGGGTGTCGGGCGGCGGCACTATAGCGGCATGACTTCGCTCAGCAAGCAATGGTCGCCTGCGCGTGTTCTTGATTTTTTTACTCGTGTATAGTTCGCTCTTTTCGCCAATAAAATCAGAGTCCAAATGGGCTTTTCGTGATTGTTGACTTGACCTACGGGAAAACTGAGGAATAGTGGGGTTTCCCCTTCGTGGCGTCATCGGACAGCCGGGGGACAGGAGCATCATGACTTCGTGGAAAGAACAGCTTGGTGATCGAATCCCAGAGCAGCTCGCGGGCGAGGTGGATCTTTTCGAGGGCCAGATCGAGCTCAAGAAGCAAGGCAAGCTCGACGACAAGATCTTCGCCGAGACCCGGCTTCGACGAGGCGTCTACGGCCAGCGCTACGACAACGGCCTTCGCGACGACGGCACCGGGCAAAAGACCCTCGCCTTCCCCTGCGGCGACCTGACGAAAGGGCCGGACACGGTTTGGGACGCCCCCGGGATGATGCGAATCAAGATCCCCTTCGGGAAGCTGACCGCCGAGCAGCTCGATGTGCTGAGCGAGCTCGCCGAGGAAAACTCCGATTCGATTCTGCACGTCACGACGCGGCAGGACATCCAGCTGCACTTCATTCACATCGAAGAGGCGCCCGACATGATGCGTCGGCTCGCCAGCGTCGGAATCACCACGCGTGAAGCCTGTGGCAACAGCGTTCGTAACGTGACCGCATGTGAGTACGCCGGCGTTTGCACGACACAGGCGTTCGACGTCACCCCCTACGCCAATGCGATCACGCAGTTCCTCTTGGGGCACCCCGACGTTCAGGACTTCGGGCGCAAATTCAAAATCGCGTTTTCTGGCTGTGAAGACAATCCCTGCGGCCTGGTCACCTTCCACGACCTCGGCGCCGTCGCTCATGTCCGGGACGGCAAGCGCGGCTTTCGCGTGGTCGTCGGCGGAGGGCTCGGCGCCGTGCCGGTGCAGGCCAAAGTCCTCGCCGAGTTCTGCCCCGAAGAGGAGCTTCTTCCCCTTGCGCAAGCGGTCTCCCGCGTGTTTGCCCGCCTCGGCGAGAAGCAGAGCCGGGCTCGCGCACGCATCAAGTTCTTGGTTCAAAAGGTGGGCATCGACGAGTTCAAAAAGCTCGTGGCCGAAGAGCGCGAAGGGCTACGTCCGGACGAACGCTGGACGGCGTTTCTCGACGACCTCCACGCCACCGACGAGAAGCCCGTGCGCGACCCAGGCGCGATTCCCGGCGACGCTCCGGCCGGGTTCCGCGCCTGGGCGGAGCACAACCTAAAGCCGCAAGCCCAAGAGGGCTACTACTCCGCGATCGTAAAGCTTCCGCTCGGCGACTTCACCGCCACGCAGGGCCGCGCCCTCGCCGATCTGGCGCGCAAGTACACCGGCGATTCCATTCGCTGCACGGTCGAGCAAAACCTCACCTTCCGCTGGCTCAGCGGCGCGGACGCGGTGGCGTTCTACGACGGCCTCATCGCCCTCCAGATGGCAGCGGCAGGTGCAGGCACGATCACCGACATGACCTCGTGCCCCGGCACCGACACCTGCAAGCTCGGCATCTCCGCATCACGCGGCCTCACGGGCGAGCTCCGCAAGCGGCTCACCCTCGTCGAAGACGAGCTCGACCCGGCGGTCAGAGCGCTTCGCATGAAGGCGAGCGGCTGCTTCAACTCCTGCGGACAGCATCACGCCGCCGACATCGGGTTCACCGGCGTGAGCCGTCAGGTGGGCGGCCGAAAGGTGCCGCACTTCAACATCGTTCTCGGCGGCCAGTGGACCGAGAACGCCAAGAGCTACGGCCTGGTGGTGGGCGCGGTCCCCTCCAAGAACATCCCGAAAGCGGTCGACCTGATCACCGAGCACTACCTCGCAAACCGCGAGGGCGACGAGAGCTTCCAGGCCTTCATCGCGCGGGTGGGTAAGAGGGAGTTCCGAAAGGTTCTCGCCCCCATTCAGAAGCCGCCCCCCTACGAAGAGGACCCGAGCTACTACAGCGACTGGGGCAATCCCCGCGAGTACACCATCGGCGACATCGGCATCGGCGAGTGCGCCGGCGAGATCGTCCCCTTCGTCGAGTTCGGGCTACAGCAAGCCGAGCAGCAGCTTCACGATGCGCAGGACGCGCTCGAAGCCGGGCAGTCCGAAGCTGCAGCCCTCGGGGCCTTCACGGCCATGGTGACGGCGGCCAAAGCCTTGGTCCGCCACCTCGAGGTTCAGGTCAAAGACGACGCCGACGACGTCGTCGCCAACTTCAAGACGCACCTTCACGACACCACGCTCTTTCACGACCCCTTCGCCAAGGGGAAGTTCGCCGCGTACCTCCTGAAGGTGCACGCCGAGCAGTCCTACGAGAACGCCAATGACGAGATCGCGCACCGGATGCTAGACGAGGCCCAGTTGTTTCTCGAAGCGGCGCACGCGTGCTACGAGCGTCTGACCCAGGCAGCAGCAGCCGCAGCGGAGTAAGGGCCATGCAAGCAACGAAGTTTCAGGTGAAGCTCTACGCGAGAGCGGGCGCCATCGAGCTCGAGAAGCTCGTCCCCGTCTTTCACGAGTGGATTCGCAACAAAAAAATCTCCGATGAGCTCCTGATCGACGTGGCCGACTACGCACATGTTCCCCAGGGGCCCGGGGTGGTTCTGATCGGTCATCAATCCGACTACTACCTCGACGTCGCCGACGACCGGCCCGGGCTTCTTTACAGCCGCAAGCGTGGGTTCGACGGCGATTTTCAAGCTGGCATCGACGATGCCTTTCAGCGCGCGCTCGAGGCTTGCGAGCTTTTGGAAGCGGAGAGCAGCCTCGATCTCGAGTTTGCAACCGACGAAGTGCTCTTTCGGGTTCAGGACCGCCTGAACGCTCCGAACGGCGATGCGACGTATGCCGAATACAAGCCGGCGCTAGAGCAGGCCTCGGCCGCGTTTTTCGGCGCTGCGCCCTCGCTCGAGCGGCTCGGCACCGAGCGTGAGCCGTTTGCCGTTCGGATCCATACCGGTGCGAGCGGCTCGGTCGCGGACGCCCTCGCCAAGCACTAGCGCTGCCGTCGGCGATCTTTTTTGGCGCCCGACCGATTCGCGGTACAAGCATCAGCCAGGAGCTGCTGTGATGAAGTATCCGCGCCTTGCCTCATCGTTACTCGTCTTGGTCTGCGCCGCGGCGGCGTGCACGCGCGGCGACTCGCTCGAAGACCTCGTCGGGGACGATGATTTCGAGCGAGCGCGTCCCGCCGGAGATGACGCGGCGCTCGGCCGCGTTCGCGCGGCGGTGCGTGCGATGGCCAGCCCGGATCGAAACCTGGACTATGTGGCCGCCGAAATGGAAGGCGTGGTCAAAGCGCGGACCAAGAGCCAGGCCCTGCTCTACTACGACGGCTATCGAGTGACGTTCATGACACCGGGCGATCAGGTGACTCAGGTCACCTTCGACCTCATCGAAGCCAAGCCCAGCATTCGGCAAATGACCGAGGCGTTTGGAACGCCGAGCGCCGTCGCCAAGGGGATGCTCTACGAGCAGTCGTCCGCCTCGACCGGCGCGAGGGTGCAGCTCTTGGCCGAGCCGGTCGCAATGCCCGCCGAAGAGGACGGCCTGGTCCGCCGCATCATCGTCCGGCGCGGCCGCTAGGCCAGCAAGCTAAGCGTCGAGCCCGAGCGCCTGAATCCGAGCGACCACCGGGCCATCGGCGGGCGGAAGCGGATAGCGATTGAGCTCCGCGGGGGCGACCCATGCATGGTCGGCGACCTGGAGATGACGCACGTCGCCGGCTCGGAGCCCACAGCGGTAGAAGAGCAGGAGCACATCCTTTTCCGGAAAGCGGTGGTGGGTCACATCGAGGATCTCCAGCACGTCGACGTCGATGCCGCACTCCTCTCGGCACTCGCGCACCAGCGCTTCTTCGGGCGACTCCCCGTCCTCGAGCTTTCCCCCGGGGAACTCCCACATCCCGGCAAGGTGCTGGCCCTCGGCGCGACGGGTGAGAAGCACCCGGCCGTCCCGAATGACCACGGCCGCGGCAACGATGACCGGTCCGAAGCCCCGTGGGCCATGCGGAGCGTCGCGCTCATCAGGCACCTCAGGGCGTCTCCCCAATGGCACGAAGCAGCGTGGCCTTGGCGATCCGCAGCCCGATCGCGGACTCGACCACGTCGACCTGCGCACGGATCAGCTCGGACTGTGCCTGCAACAGCGTCGTCGTGTTGACGATGCCGGCCTGAAGCTGCTCGCGGGTGACACGGTAGCCCTCGCGCGACGCGTTGAGACCGAGTCGCGCTGATTGCAGCGCCTTTTGTGCCGCTTCGATTCCGTGATAGCCCCTCGCGACATCGATTCGAACTTGCTGCTCGAGAATTGTGACGTCCGCGTAGGCTTGTTCGAGCTCCCCTTGGAGGCGTCGCGACAGCCCCTGCGCGTTGACCGTATCGTTGGGCGACCATCGAATTGCGGCGCCAACCTCCCAGGTCCCGATGAAGCGCTCCTGCTGCGGAACGACGCGAAGGTTCGGATTGGAATACTGGGCCGACGCGCGCACGAGGAGGTCCGGAGCCCGGCCGCCGTTAGCCGACCGGAGCTCGTGATGCTTCACGTCGATGTACTTGCGTAGCGCCAAGAGGTCTGGCCGTTCCTGGTAGGCTTGCGCCTGGAGCTGCGCTTCGTTGCCTGTGGGGATGCCGGTCACTGGCTCCGATAGATCCTCTCCGAGCGAAGGAAGCTGGTCGGTGAGCATCAGCGCCTGGAGCGTGCGCGCTGCAACCTGCAGGCCGAGATTGGCCTGTTCGACCGCCACCCGCGCCGCTTCCTCCTGGGCCTGGACGCGCATGAGGTCGACGCGTGCCGCCGACCCCGCCCCAACCAAGGCCTCGGTTTCCTTTCGCTGCGAGACGGCTGCGTCCAGTGCGAACTTACCGACAGCAAGCCCCGCTTCCGCCCGGGCATACTCGTAATAGGCCTGCCGGCCGTCAAACGCGACGTTGTTGTTTTCGGCTTCAATCTGATATTGCACCGCCACCTTGCTCTCCTTGGCGGCCCGATACGCCGGCAGCGACTGCGCGAGCGCGCCCGTGAAGGAGTAGCTGAGGGTTGCGTCGAAGTCGGTTTGTCGGGTGAGTGCCGGGAACTGGAAAGCGAAGAGTCTGTCCCACAGGAACTGCGCGGCGGGGTCTTGAACCTCCTCGATCACGTCGTTGATGAGGTCGGCGTTTTCGCCACTGACCAGACCCTGAGTTTGAACCGGACTCAGCTGCGAGTGACGTCCTTGGAGGTCGAGGCGAGGCACCAACCCCGACATCGCTTGCACCGCCGCGCCCTTCGCGATCAGCACGAGCGCGCTTGTGCGCTTCAGCGCGGGCGATATGGCGAGCACGCGCTCCACCGCCTGATCGGAGGTCAGCCCATCCGGCACATAGAGCGATCGGAGCGCCCTGGCGGCCGCATCCTCACCGACGTCCGCGGGCTCCGTCTGCGAGGGGACCTCGAAACCAGGCGGCGCCTGCGCCTGAAGACGGCCCGCGCCCAGCAACGCGAGAACGCCAACGGAGAAGACCAGAACCGTAAATCGATGAATACTCATGAGTGCTCCTTGCCCAAGGCATGATACGTGAGCGGGCCGGGGGCCAGCTTGCCGCTCCTGCGGCGCTCATCTATAGCCGTCGCCTATGGCTCAGGGACTCAGAGTTGCGGTGGTTGGAGCCACCGGAATGGTGGGCGCGGAGATGCTGCGCGTGCTCGAGCAGCGGGACTTTCCCGTGGCTGAGCTGGTGCCGGTGGCATCGGCTCGAAGCGCTGGCAAGACCGTGACCTTCAAGGGCGTCGAGCACACCGTCGTAGAGATTGCGCCCGAGGTCTTCGAAGGCGTCGACCTGGCCCTCTTCTCGGCCGGCGGCGGAACGTCCCGAGAGTGGTCGCCGATCGCGGCGAGCAAGGGCGCCCTGGTGGTCGACAACTCCTCGGCGTTTCGGGCCGACCCGGAGTGCCCGCTCGTCGTGCCCGAGGTGAACGCGGCCGCGGCCGCGAACCGGCCCAAGGGCATCATCGCCAACCCCAACTGCTCGACCATCCAGATGGTCGTCGCCCTCAAGCCGCTCCACGACGAGGGTCGCCTCAAGCGCGTCGTGGTCGCGACCTACCAGGCCATCAGCGGTTCGGGCGCGACGGCGGTTGCCGCCTTCGAAGCCCAGGAGCAGGCAACAGGCAAAGGCGGCGAGGTCGACAAGACCAAGCTTTCCGGTCAGTTGAGCCGCAATCTTCTGATGCATTGGACGGTGGATGCCGAGACCGGCTACCAGGAAGAAGAGCTGAAGATGGTGTCGGAGACGCGCAAGATCTTCGGAGACCCTGACATCGCTGTCTCGCCGACCGCGGTCCGCGTTCCGGTGATCACCGCGCACAGCGAGGCCGTCACGGTCGAGACCCACAGGCCGATCACCGCCGCCCGTGCCCGGGAGCTTCTCACTAAGGCCGAGGGCGTGGTGGTCGTCGACGATTTCATCAACGGCGTGTACCCGCAGCCCATCGACGCGGCAGGCAAGGACCCGGTTTACGTGGGCCGCATTCGCGCCGATGTCGGAAATCCAGGCGGCATCCAGATGTGGGTGGTCTCGGACAACCTCCGCAAAGGCGCCGCCCTCAACGCGGTCCAAATCGCCGAAGAAGTTCTATTAAAGTGACGAAATGTCAGGGCTTGGCGTAGAAGGGGGGCGGATCATGTCAGTTTGTCCGCGGCGCTCCCGAAAACACATGGCTTTTCGCAGCCGAACGTTGGCCCGGGGATTGCACGGAAGGGCTCGCATGCGCAATGGCATCTTCGTCCTATCAAGCTTTCTGATGGCCCCTTTGCTGTTTGCCTCGGCAGGTATCGCCCAAACCGAGCAGGCTGATGCAATCACTCAAATTAACGGGGAGACCCTCACGGCCGACGTGACGAAGGTTTACTTCAACGCAGCGAACTGCGCGGATCCGGCCAACACATTGTTCGACCTCACGCTCACCAACGGGGACGGGGTCGGGCAGGCGTTTCTCTGGGCGGGCACGGAGAACGCGGGGTGCGAACAAGAGACGAACCGAACCGACCAAACGCTGCGGTGCAGGCCCGTGAACGGCAACCCGCGCACCGTCGGCGACAACGCCACGATTTTCGATCTGACGCTTCAGGAGCTCATCGATACCGAGGTCGTCGACTGTGAGAACACGTCGCTCGAAGGGGCGCCGTTTTCCATCTACGCCTTTCGCAATCAAGACCCCGGCGGCGAGAACGTGGCGGTCGAGGGATACGGGGTTGCCCCGTTCAGAGTCGATGTGACGCCACCCAATCAGCTCACGCTGACCAGCGGCCCCGTGCAGGAGGGGTCCTCGTTTAGCGTTGCTTGGAACAGTCCGACCGACTCGCAAAGCATTCCGCAGTACCGTCTCTACGCCGCTGCCACCGACGATCCGGACGCCGCGCTCGCAAACCCGATCGTGAAAACCGCAGGCATCGATAAGAAGAGCATTTCAGTGAACACCGGAGAGCTCAACCTCGCCCCTGGCGAGGAGATCTATCTGTTCGCGTCGGCGGTGGACGAAGCAGCGGTCGCGATCGGCAATGGAAACGAGGGCCCGCTCTCCGATTCGACGCTTGGAATCGCGGCGGAGACCTTCGGCTTCTGCGACGATCCAAACGTCGACTGCTCCGGTTGCTCGGTGTCCCCGCTCGTACTGCCGAGCGGTCAACCCAGTGCTGGCCTCTGGGTTATGGGTTTGGTGTTCGCGATCGTTGCCGGATGGAGGCTTCGTCGGTGAAAGCCCTCGCCTCGGCGCTCGTTCTCATGGCGGTGATCGGGGTCAGTCCCGATCTCGCTCGCGCCGATGCGACCGAGTACGCCTCCAACAAGGAGGGCTGGAGCCCCGAGGGGTATCTGCTTTCGCTGGGCGTTGGCGCTTACCGACCCGACCCGGGGACCGCGTCGTTTGACCTCGTGTACTCGGGAAACGGCCCTCTGTTGTTGCCCGAGTTTGACTTTTTCTTGTATCGCATCCCGTTCTTGGGGCCAATCGGGATCGGCGTCGCCGGTGGCTGGGCGAGCTACAGCGGCACCGCGTGTCTCGCGAGCTCGGCGCCCGGGACTTGTGAGGGCTCTACCGACGGCGCCAAGTTCAGCCTGTTTCCCATCAATGCCATGGTCGTCCTGCGCATCGACGCGCTCGCTCGCCGGACGCCGGTGCCGTTGGTCTTCAGTGGCAAAGTTGGGTACAACACCGTCTTCTTCAAGGAGACCGTCGGAGCCGGGAAAAGTACAGGCCGGAGCCACGGCTTTGGCTGGGCGGCCCAAATCGCGCTCGAGCTCAATTTCATCAATCCACGACGCGCGAACGCGCTCGACGAGGACTGGGGCATCAACAGCTCGTTCTTTTTCTTCGAGCTCGCCGGCTCCGATGCGAACAGCCGGGCGCCCGTGGGCGACAAGCTCTACTTCACGGGCGGAGTCGGCATTACCTTCTGAGGCCGCTGCGGCGGCTCTCCCTCGGTGGGCCGATCGAAGGCGTCTCCAGGTCCATCGAAGCGCGCGAGCTCGATGTCGACCAGCATAAGCCCGCAGGCTGGCGCCGTCTGACCGGCGTCGTTTCGATCCGCGTCCTCGCGCAGCATCGCAGGGACCGCATCGGCAGTGAGCCAGCCACGTCCCACGTCGACCAGGGTGCCGGCCATGATCCGGACCATGTTCTTCATGAAGGAGTTGCCGACGACATCGATGGCCACCAAATCGGGCCGACCATTCCAGTCGGGCACCACGTTCACCTCGAACATCTCACGAACGACGATTTCGCGCTGGTCCCCCGACTGCCGAAATGCGCGGAAGTCGTGTGGGCCGACGAAGTGGGCCGCTGCGGCCTTCATCGCCTCGACGTCGAGGTAGTCCTCGATGCGTACACCCCGACGCTCGACGTCCTTCCTCATTCCTTTGGGCCCAAGCTGCCAGGCCTGCTTCCGGATGAGCGGGTCGCGCTGCTGGCCGCAGCGAACCAGGTAGCGGTAGCGCTTGTAGGCCGCGTGGAAGCGTGGGTTGTAGCGGCGGTAGCAGGGCTGCGTGTCGTGGACGACGATGTCCTCCGGCAAGCGCGCATTGAGCCCGCTCGTCCAGCCTTCCGGCGGCACCTCGATGGCCGCGGCGAAGCTGGCGATCTGCCCAAGCGCATGCACCCCTGCGTCCGTCCGGCTGCATCCCCTGACCGGCCCGTGCTCGATCCCCATCTCGTCGATGGCCTCCTCGAGCATCCCCTGGACGGTCCGAAGGCCCGGCTGCGCCTGCCAGCCGTGAAAACCCGTCCCGTCGTACCCGAGGCAGACGCAAACACCGTGCATGAGCTGAGGCTTGTCACCCATCGCTAAATCGCGCCGCACGCTAGCGCGGATGCGCCCCGTTGCCTATCGTTCCGCCGATGCGGTGCCTATTGCTGATCGTTCTACTAACGGCCTGGCCCACCCTGGCGCAGGCCCAGGACACGGGCACTGACACTGACACTGACACTGACGCTGACGCTGACACTGACGCTGACGCTGTTACCC
>SHLP01000132.1 GCA_004283055.1 Deltaproteobacteria bacterium | reverse complement strand
CAGATTCACGGCATCCCTCCGCTCGACTCGGGCGCGGACTCCCTTGCCCACATGCGTTGGCTCAAGCTCGCGCGCCCCGACGCCTACGAGCGGACCGCGAAGTTCCTCGAGCCGATGGACTATGTGGCGATGCGCTTGTCCGGCCGGCCGGTCACCAACCGCTGCTCGAGCTTTCTGATGTTGCTGACCGACAATCGACGTTCCAATCCCGCCTATCACTCGAGCTTGCTCAAATGGTCCGGCATCGACTCCGAAAAGCTCCCGGAGATCGTTCCAGTGGATGAGCCGCTCGGGCCCGTGCTTCCCGAGGTCGCTGAGCGACTCGGGCTCGCACAGGACACCCTGGTATTCCCCGCGATCAACGACACCCAGGCGGGCGGCGTCGGCGCCGCGGCGTTTGCCGGCGATCATGCCGGCATCTCGATCGGAACGACGGGGGTCTGCGTTACCCACGTCGACTTCAAGAAGACCGATATCCTCAATTCGCTGGTGAGCATGCCTTCCCCGATCGGCGACGGTTACTTCGTCATGGCGGAAGCGGGAATCGGTGGCGGCGCTTTGGACTTCTTCCTCGAGCGACTGGTGTTCGCCAAAGACGGCTTCGGTGACCATCGCCTCGCCGATCGGTTCTCGGCCTTGGACCGAGCGGTCGCGCCCATCCAGCCCGGCAGTGACGGTGTCCTCTTTCTGCCCTGGCTGACGGGTTCTGTGACGCCCGCCGAAGACGGCAAGGTACGCGGCGGCTTTCTAAACCTTTCGCTTCAGACGACACGCGAGCATCTCGGCCGGGCGGTGCTCGAAGGCGTCGCCTTCAACCTCCGATGGGTTCAAGGGCGAGTGGCTCGCTTCGCCAAGCGAGACATCTCGCGCGTCCGGTTCTACGGCGGCGGCGCACTCTCATCGCTCTGGGCGCAGATCTTTGCCGACATCCTGCAGCTTCCCGTTGAGCAGCTCCGAGAGCCGGAGTACGCAGCAAGCCGCGGCCTCGCGCTCCTCGGCTTCCATCACCTCGGCGAGCTCAGTTTGGAAGAAATGCAGGCGCGCGTACCCGTTGCTGCGACCCATGCGCCGCGCCCCGAGCTCGCTGCGCGCTACGATGCCATGTTCGCGCAGTTCGTCCGCGCCTTCAGAAAGAACCGTTCCGTCTTTCGTGGGCTGAACGTTGGGAGTGAGTCATGACCGACACGATTGAATCCTTGATGCGAGGCCTCTACCCGTATGCGAAGAGCCACGGTGTGATCCGCGATTTCCCGTCGACGGGGCGTTCGACCGATGCGATCCTCGAAGAGCTCCGCGCCGTTGCGGCCAAAGAGGACCAAGCCTGGGAGAACGGCCGCTGCTCGGGCACGATGTACAGCGGGGACCACGAGCACTACGACTTCCTGAACGCGGTCTGTGCTCTCTTTTCCTACGTGAACTCACTTCAGCGCGACATCTGCCCCAGCATGACGCGCTTCGAGTCGGACATCATCGCCATGACCCTCGACCTGATGCACGGCGACGAGGTGAAGAAGCACAATCCGGCGCACGAGGCGTGCGGCGCGGTCGGCTTTGGCGGGACCGAGAGCATCATCAATCCCTTGCTCATCTATCGCGACATGGCCCGAGAAGAGCGCGGCGTCGATCGTCCCCTGGTCATCATCCCGGACACTGCCCACCCCGCGTTTCGCAAAGGCGCGCACTTGCTCGGAATCGAGGTCGTCCATGCACCGACCGATCCTGTCACCACCTTGGTCGACGTGGACTTCGTCCGCGACCAAATCGACGATCGAACGATCGCCCTCGTCGGCTCTGCGGGCAACTATCCATACGGCACCATCGACCCCATCGCTGCGCTCTCTGACCTCGCCGTGCACTACGGCATCGGCCTGCACGTGGACGGCTGCCTCGGTGGCTTCATTCTTCCGTGGGGCGAGGCGCTTGGCTACGACATCCCCGTCTTTGATTTTCGTTTGCCAGGCGTGACCTCGATCTCCGCCGACACTCACAAGTACGGCTACGGCCTCAAAGGCACGTCGGTCGTGCTCTACCGCGACGCTACCTTTCGCAAGTATCAGTATTACATCGAGCCGAGCTGGAAGGGCGGCATCTACGCCTCGAATGGGCTGGCCGGCAGCCGTTCCGGAGGCCTGATTGCAGCGACCTGGGCCGCCATGGTGCGCTACGGGAAGGAAGGTTACCTGCGGTACGCGAAAGAGATCTTCGAGACTTCGTTCAAGATGCAGGGCTCCGTCGAGAGCCTGTCCGAGCTTGCGCTGATGGGGTCACCCACCTTCTGCTTTTCGTTTCGGTCCCAAGAATTCGACATTTACCACGTCAACGACTTCATGAAGACCCGCGGCTGGCGCTTCAACGGGCAACAGCACCCGTCCGCGATTCACATGTGCGTGACCCGGCCCCAAACCAGGCATGGCATTGCCGAGGCCTTCGGAGCGGACTTGGCGGAGGCCGTCGCCTATGCCCACGAGCACTGCGATGCCAAGCCGCAAAGTTCCGCGATCTACGGGGGCGGCGCCGCGGGCATCCCTCTCGACACGCCCGAAGCCGTTCACATGCTCATGACCATGGCGCTCGACACCTTGCAGTCCTATCCCTTCTGAGGCGGGACGACGCCGGGGCTGCCCGTGAGCAGGCCTTCTTTCACCAACCAGTCGTAGTTGTCCTGAATCGCCGCCTCGGGTGGTCGTGTTCGGTAGCCGAGCTCTCTAATCGCTTTGTCGCAGAGGAACTTCCGTCCGGTGTCGCTCATGGACGTCGCGATCTCGGGCGTGACGTCCGGCTCCTTTCCGGTGATCGCCGCAATCATCACGGACACGCGTCCGACGACTTTGAATAGCCATGCCGGTGCGGTCATGGGTGCTTTCGCGCCGGAAACATGCGCGATCGCTCGGACGAAGTCCGGGAAGTCGATCTCATCTCCAGTCAGCAGATACCGCTCGCCGCTCCGTCCCTTGGTCACGGCGTCCAGGTGCGCGCGAACCACGTCGTGAACGTGCGTGACCTGAAGGGTCCCTGGTGATGCAGCAGGGAGCTTGCCGTCGCGCAGCAGGAAGAAGAGCCGCCCGAAGCTGGTCGTATCGTACGGACCCACGACCTCACTTGGATTCACTACCACCACCTTCATCCCGAGCTCCACGCCCTTCAACGCCTCGAGCTCTGCGAGGTGCTTGCTCCGCTCGTAGTTGATCCAAGAGCTTTCGCCTTCGGCCGGCGTCTCTTCATCGATGGTCCCGCGCACGCGACCCCAGACCGCGTTGCTCGATGTGTGAATGAACGCCCCGACCTGTTTTTGCGCTGCCACCTCCACCATGTTGCGCGTGCCGCCGATGTTGTTTGTGTCCTGCCGGGCGTTGTTTCTCGACCAAAAGCTCGTGTCTCCGGCGACGTGGAAAACCGCGTCCGCGCCCTGCGGAATCGCCTGCTCGAGGGACTCCCGATCGGTGATCGACCCCTCCTCGAGCGCGACTGGAAATCGGTTTAGGTACTCGAGGTTCGAGGTCGCACGGTGCAGCGCCGTCACCGACCAGCCTTCGTTGACCAGAAGCTCGATGAGGTTGATCCCGATGAACCCGGTTCCACCGGTGACGAATGCGGTCTTGGCCATAGCTGGCAGGCCCGCACCCTACCACAGGCGAGCCCTGGCTCCGAGGCCGGGAATACCGCTTGAAATTACTCAGCGCATGACCGAGCGTAGCGGCATGAACGCGTCGAGCATTTTGACCGGGAGGATTCGATGAGCGCACTCGAATGGCTAGCAGCTTCGGCACTGATGACGGCCCTGTTTTGGATTCCGTACATCCTCGAGCGAATGGTCGCCCTGGGCATCCTAGGAGCTTTGAAACCGGTCGATCCCGAAGACGAGCTCCGGCAAGCCCTCTGGGCGCGTCGAGCGAAGCGCGGGCACTACAACGGTGTCGAGAACCTCGTCATCTTTGCGACCTTGGTCCTCGTGGCCTTTTCGATGGGCAAGGGCGAGGAGCCCAGCATCTTGGCTGCGACCCAAGTCTATTTCTGGGCACGACTCGTTCATTTTCCGGCCATCACCTTCGGGTTTCCGGGCATCCGAACCGTCGCGTTTCTCGCGGGCTTCGGCGCTCAAATCGCCGTCGCCCTTCGCATTTTCACCTGAGGCGCTAGGGCACGACGATCACGGAGCGCATGCCGAAGTGGTCCGAAAGGGGCACGAGCATGTCGCCTTCCACGGGGACGACGTCTTCGTCGAAGATGCGCGCGGTCGACGTGACTGCGCTTTGAGGCAAGTTGTAGAGGAAGATGTGGTCGATCCACACCGATGCCTCCGTCTCGGTCACCGGATTGCTGCTGCAAAACGTACAAAGCGGCGTGTAGTCCGTGGTATAGGCAGGGGTGTAAGCCGCGGCGAGAAGGTTGAACGTTTCCTCTCCTTCGCCAGCGATGTCGTCGTCCGGGAATGCGAGGCCAGCGTTCATGTCACCTAGGATGACCGCCGGTCTGTTGCTGCTCCTCGACGCGACGTAGTCGATGAGTTTCTGCGCCTGGAGCTCCTGCTCGGCTTGCCAGCCTCCAGGCCCCGTCATCCCTTCGCCGTACTGGCCCGTGTACGGGAAGGTGTTGATGCTGTTGGGCGGTACGGTGAAGATCGGTGTTAGGTGATTGCAATAGGTATCGAGCTCTGCGCCGTTGGGCAGCTCGACGGTCGCCTTGAGGATGCTGCGGCGATTCCAGGTACCCGGAACGACCCAGTTCTCGGTGTTTTTCAGAGGATAACGCGAAAGAATCATCACGCCGTTCTGGCCGCCGAACGCGAGGTCTTGGTTGACCACCGTCGGACAGGCCGCGCGCATCTCTGCAAAGGTCGCTGTGGGAAGCTGTGGAACGACACAGGCGTAGCAGCGCTGATGCTGAGGGTCGATTCCGAACAGGAGCGGCGCGACGGCAATCGAGCAGTTGGAAGAGGCGCACGCCGCGCTGGTGGTGCGACCCTCGTCGCTGCCTTCGATCGTCGAGCAGCTGTCCCGCACGCAGTCGATTGCCACATCCATCTGCTCTTTGATGGTCAGCTCTTCGCCGTCGAAAAATTCATCAGGGCAAGGCACGGTGGTCGGTGCCGGCGGAATCTCACCTTGCTGGTCTGTGGGGTCGTCGATGGGCGTGTCGAGGTCGTTCTCGAACAGCGCAGAGTATGGAAATGACCCGACGGCAGCGTCGCGGATGCGCTCTTTGTCCGCCTGGGTCCAGACCTCCTGCAGGCACAGGACGTCGGCGTCGTGGACTGAGATCGCATCTACAATGGGTTGCCGCCGTTCGGACTCGTAAGGGATGAAGGCGCCGGCCAGCGCCACGTTGAAGGCGTCGACGATGACATCTTCCGGCTCTCGGGCTGTTGTTGAGCTCTCCCCACAGCCCATGGCAAGGGCAAACACACTGACGATGACCAAGCTAGGCTTCATGACTCGCTCCTTTTGCACATTGTGGCAGGAGCGTGACGGGCACCCGTTTCCTCGTCAACCATGGCTAGCCCGCCCAACGCCCTTGCGGGTGAAGTGAGATCGCGGGTACGGTGCCTTGATGAGACAACTTACTTTGGCAATCCCGCTGCTAGCCGTGATCGGCTCCCTCGGTTGCAGCGACTCGGGAACAGTCGCGGCGGCTTCAGGCGAAACCCTCTACCTCGAGCCGCACAGCGACGGGAACACGTTCGCCTGCGCGAGCTGCCATGCGCTCGAGGAGCCCGCGCCCGACGGGATTCGGCGCCCCGGCCATCCCATCGGGAACGCGACCAACCGACCCTCGTTCAAGAACGGTCAGCTCTCCGCTCTGCTCGATGCGGTCAATAGCTGCCGCGTCGAATGGATGGCAGCTCCGGCGTTCAACGAGGCCGATGCGCGATGGCTCGCCCTATCCGAGTATCTCAGTGATGCCGCCGGAAGCTCGCCCGCACCTCCGCTGAGCTATCAAATCGTCAGCCCGCCGACGGAGCTCGGTGGGGGCGACCCCATGGCCGGCCAAGACTTGTTCAACACATCTTGCGTCGTCTGCCACGGCGTCGACGCCAGCGGAACCGAACGTGCTCTCGCGCTTCGCGGCTCCCTTCTGGACGCGGAAACGATTGGGCGCCGCGTGCGAACCAGCGGTGCCAGCAACAGCTCTGTCTACGAAGGACTCACGGGCGGACGAATGCCCTTTTGGGCTGAGGACCGGCTCAGCGATGACGAGCTCGTCGACCTCGTGGCCTTCATCCTCGGAAACGACGGGGGCACGGGTGGTACCGGCGGCGGCGGCGGGAATGGCGGGTTGCGTCCATGCGATGCCACCCACAGCAAGATTGGACAGGTTGCCGAGCTGCAGACCTTTGCCCACCAGGTTTCGGGTACGGCGGTGATCGTCGATGACTGCACCGTTCGCGTCGACGATTTCATCTACGATGGCACGGGTATCGATGTCCGGTTCTACGGCGGACTCGCTGGTGACTACGCCAGTGGGTTTTCCATGAGTGAAGAGGACTTGCGTCGCTCGGGCGGCTACGACGGCTCGGAGCCGGTCTACGCGCAGCTTCCAGAGAACAGGACGTTCGACGATCTCGACGGCATCAGCGTATGGTGCGTCCCCGTCGCCGCGAGCTTTGGCGACGGGCTCTTTACCAACCCCTGAGGATCGACGCAGATGCCCATCTTGGTTGCGGAAGGCCTTCTCAAGGCATTCGGCGAGACGCCGCTTCTCGATGGCGTGGACCTCTCCATTCACGAAGGGGAGCGGGTGGGGCTGGTCGGGAACAACGGCTCGGGCAAGTCGACTTTGGCGCGCATCTTAGTCGGCGAAGAGCAGCCTGACGCGGGGAAGGTAGCCCGCCGGCGTGAAGCGACCATTCGCTACTTGTCGCAAGAGCCCGACTTGCCTGGCGGTCGAAGTGCGAGGGATGTCGTGCTCGAAGGGCTCGGTCCCTGGGCCGAGGCGTTCGAGCGACACGAGGAGCTCAGCCGGCTGATCTCGGCGCAAGAACCGGGATGGGAAGCATACACGGAGCCGCAGGCAGCCGCTGCCCAGGAGGTCGAGCGTCTCGGCGGCTGGGAAAACAGCCTTCGCGTCGACGTGCTCCTTCAGCAGCTCGGCCTTCGTGAGATCAACCGGAGCGTCGATGAGATGAGCGGCGGCGAGCGGCGCCGCGTAGCGCTCGCCAGGCTTCTGGTCGAGGAGCCCGGCTTGGCCATTCTCGATGAGCCAACCAATCATCTCGACGCCGACACCATCGAATGGCTCGAGACCTACCTGCGCGAGCAGTACCGCGGTGCGCTCCTTCTGATCACGCACGACCGCTACGTCCTCGATCGGGTGGTGCGCCGGACCCTCGAGGTCGATCAGGGAAAGCTCTACAGCTACGAGGGAGGTTGGCACGCGTATTTGGAGGCCAAGGCTCAGAGGCTGGCTCATGCCGATCGCGCCGAAGCAAACCGTCAAAACCTCCTCCGAACGGAGCTCGAATGGCTCCGCCGCTCTCCAAAGGCTCGAACCAGCAAGTCGAAGGCTCGCGTCGACCGTGCCGTGGCGCTTCGTGATGCCAGCGGTCCCAAGGCCGAGCAGGTCGCGCGGTTCGCGGCACAGAGCGAACGGCTTGGCGGTACGGTGCTCGAAGTGCATGGCCTCGGGGTGCGACTCGGTGCGTTCGAGCTCGTCGATTCGCTGGATTTGATCGTGGCGCGCGGCGATCGTGTGGGCATCGTCGGCCCGAACGGAGCCGGCAAGACCACGCTGCTTCGTGTGCTCCTGGGCGAGCTCGAGCCTACGCGGGGACGAGTCGCCATCGGAGCGAACACAAAGCTCGCGTATTTCGATCAAGGAAGAAGCGGCCTCATCGAAGATGAATCCGTGCAGCAGAACGTTGCTCCCGACCGGCCGCAGGTGACTTTCCAAGGTCGTTCGATCGACATCCGAAGCTATCTGAAGCGTTTCCTGTTCGCGCCGCATCGCACGCGGGACAAGGTGTCATCTCTGTCAGGCGGCGAGCGCGCGCGCGTGGCCTTGGCGAAATTGCTGCTCGCTCCGGCCAACGTGCTCGTCCTCGACGAACCGACGAACGACCTCGACGTGGCCACGCTGGGGGCGCTCGAAGAAATGCTCGTGGACTCCGATTCGACGGCGCTCATCGTCAGCCACGATCGCTATTTCCTCGACCGCGTCGCCAACAGAATTCTCGCTTTCGAGGGAGACGGCCGGGTCACCGCCTACGCGGGCAACTACAGCGACTACCGTGATCAGCGCGCGGCGGCCCAGGCAGACCGCAAGAGAAGCACCGAAAAGAGTGCCCCCAAGCCCAAAAGCGACTCGACCGGCAAGCGGAAAAAGCTCTCTTATAAAGAGAAGCAAGAGCTCCAGCGGCTCCCGGGCGACATCGAACGGGCCGAAACGGAGGCTCGGGAGGTTGAAGCCCTTCTGAACGACCCGGCGCTCTACGCCGATCGCGCTCAGGAAGCCCCGGCCATCGTGGCGCGCCAGGACGAGCTCCAGGCGCAGATCGACCGAATGATGACCCGCTGGATGGAGCTCGAGTCCAAAGCTTCGGGCGAATGACTGGCTCGAGCCCCCAAGGCTGGGGCTTGCGGTCGACCGTCGGGTAACGCTACAACTGCTCGGCTATGGCCCAAACCGCCCAAATCCGCTCGATCCAGTCCATCGAAAACGAGGCGCAGCGCGTCTACACGCTCCAGCGCGAAGCGTACCTGCGCGACCCTTATCCGAGCCTCCAGGAGCGAAGGGCGCGCCTGAACGCGGTCGAGCGTATCCTGCTCGAAAACACCGACGCGATTGTCGAGGCCATTTCCCAAGACTTCGGGCACCGCTGCGCCGAAGAGTCGAAGATCCTCGAGATCTTTCCCGTCATCGATGGGCTCCGTCACACGCGAAAAAAGCTCCGCAAATGGATGAAACCGCAGCGCCGGCCGATTTCATGGCTCTTCGCTACGGGTTCCAACCGGCTCATCCCGCAGCCCAAGGGGGTCGTCGGGATCGTCTCTCCCTGGAACTACCCGCTCTTCCTGACCTTGAGCCCTCTGGTTAGCGTCTTGGCCGCCGGCAATCGAGCGATGATCAAGATGGCGAGCAATTCCCAGCACCTTTGCCGGCTGCTCGCCGACAAGTTTGGAGAGGTGTTTCCGGAAGAGGTCATCGCGATTCTGCCGGGCGTTCGCGCTGGAGACTTCTCCACGCTGCCCTACGACCACATCATCTTCACGGGTTCGGCGGACGTGGGTCGCACGGTCATGCAATCCGCCGCCGAGAATCTGACGCCGGTCACTCTCGAGCTCGGCGGCAAGTCGCCGACGATCGTCTGTGACGATTTCGACATCGACGAAGCTGCTTCACGGATCATGTACGCGAAGCTCGTCAACGCAGGCCAGACCTGCTTGGCGCCCGACTACCTCTTCCTGCCGAACGGCAGCGAGGATCGATTCGTCGCTGCAGCGCAGGGCCTAGTCGCCGAGCGCTATCCGGACACGAACGACGAAAGCTACACCTCTGTCATCGATGACAAGGCCTATCGGCGCCTTCGCAGCACGCTCGAGGACGCCGAGGCCAAGGGCGCAACGCTCGTACCGCTGGTCCCCAACGCATCGTTCAACGATGTGCTTCGCAAGGTCCCGCCGCACCTCGTGCTGAACGTGACCGAGGACATGATGATCATGAAGGAAGAGATCTTCGGGCCTCTTTTCCCCGTGATGACCTACAAAGATTTGGACGAGACCATCGAGTACGTCACCCATCGGGACCGGCCGCTCGGATTCTACGTCTTCACCAACGATCGGGCGCGGAAGGACAAGCTCCTCTACAGCACGATTTCAGGTGGGGTCACCATCAACAACTGCATCATTCACGTCGCCCAGCACGACCTCCCGTTTGGAGGCGTGGGCGCGAGCGGCATCGGCCACTACCACGGCTATGAAGGCTTCGTCGAGTTCAGCAAGATGCGCCCCGTTTTCACGAGCCCCTGGCTTTCACTCCTGCACTGGTTCTACCCGCCCTACACGGGCAAGCAGGAGCGCATGATCGACTTGACCATCAAGCTCAAGCCTTGACTCCCGCTCGGTCGCCTCAGTTGAGGTCGATCGAGACTTGCCTGGTCGTGTCCGCTTTGACGTTGACGAAGATCCGTTTCGGAGGTCCGGTGCCGGAGCGACGCAGGACCAGCTTGTGACGTCCGGCCGGAAGGGTCAGGCGCTTTGGCGTGCTCCCCAGCGATTTTCCGTCCTTGAACACCTCGGCCCAGCCGCCCCGCGTGACGAGGTTGACGGTGCCCGGCTTGCCGCTTGCCTGCTGTTTCGCACGGGGGCGTCGCCTTCGAGCCGGCGCGGCGGCTTTGGTCTTGGACCCGACGGACGGCAGTGCAGCAGGGGTCTCATCGACCGGTTCGGGCGCAGTGGGTGCGGCTTCGCGCTCGGGCGCAGCCGGTACGGGTTCGGGGGCAGTCGGTGTGGCCCGAGCTTGGGGCGCAGCCGGTGCAACCTCTGGTTCAGGGGCCGGTCGAGGCTCTGGCGCCGGCGCCGTTTTCACCGGCGAGGCTTCCGCCCTCGCGGCGGGCGCCGGCTCCGCGTCTTGTTCCGAAGACCCAAAGTACAGGGCAGCGGCGCCGGCTCCGCCGATGGCGACGAGGCCCGCGAGAAGCGCAACGAACATGCGTCGCGATGGTCGGCTCTTCGGAGCCATCGGAGGCTTTTCTGCGACCGTCGCGGCCTGCGTCATCTCGAACTCGTCCGTTACTCGAATCGATAGCACAGGGGACCGCTGCATCCGCGCGAGCTCCATGAGCTGATTCTTGCGCGCCTCTCCCTGGGGAAAGAGCTC
>SHLP01000005.1 GCA_004283055.1 Deltaproteobacteria bacterium | reverse complement strand
GTGTTCGTGCACGCCGCCGAAATCTTCGGCGTAGCGGAGCTCGACGGCGAGTGATCGTTCGACGTGGCACGGGCCTCAAGCGCGCGGTCGAGGTCTTCGTTCTCAGGAACTGGGCTCTGATCCTCACCGTGATCGTCACCGAGCAGGCGATCGTCCTCATCTCGCGATACACGCGCGTGCTCGAAACCGACGTGTTCTCGGCGACCGCCATCGGCTTGATCGCGACCGTGGTCGGCATCTTCATCGTCTTCCGCTTCAACGAGGCCTATCAGCGCTGGTGGGAAGCGCGGATCTTGTGGGGCGCGCTCGTCAATGAGAGCCGCACTTTCGCACGCGAAGTCGTCACGCTTTTCACGCCACAGCGCGTGCCAAAGCTCGAATCCGACCATCAGGCAAACGAGCTCCAGACCGAGCTCGTTTATCGGCATCTCGCGTTCTGCAATGCGCTTCGTCTAAGCCTGCGAGGCCAAGACGCATGGGCTGAGCTCGCGCCCTTCCTTGCAGCCGAGGAGCTCGCCGAGCTTCGGGAGTTCGCCAATAAGCCCACGCGCCTCATTCGTTCCCAAGGCGACCGGCTTGCCGAGCTGATCGGCAGTGAGATGAGTCAACAGCTCCTGCTCATGCGCTTCGACTCGACCCTGAGCAGGTTGTACGACGTTCAAGGGGGCTGCGAACGGATCAAGAACACCGCTTTTCCCGACTCAGTGCGCCTGGTTTCTCGCGGCTTGGTCTGGCTCAGCGCCATCGCGGTCCCGATCGCTTTCCTCACAAACGATCGGCACGTCCGTCTCATCGAGCTCCTCGCGGTCATCGTGATCTGCCTGAGCTTCATGGTGGTCGAACAACTCGGGGCCTCGCTGTTGAACCCTTTCGAGAACAAGATCAACGACACACCGATGACGGCGCTCTGTCGCACCATCGAGATCGACCTTCGTCAGCAACTCGGTGAAAAGGACGTGCCGCCGCCCATCGAGCCCATCGACGGCGTCTTGATGTGAGCGCGATCAGTCGCTCAGGGCGGAGCGCATGACGTCGAGCGGGGGCTCGAAGCCGGTCCACATCTCGAAGGCGATCGCGCCCTGATGAAGAAGCATCCCAAGTCCGTCGATAGTCGATAGCCCGCGGGCGGCGGCGCGCGCGAGCAGCGTCGTTTCGAGCGGTTTGTAAACCATGTCCACGACCGCGGCGCCCTCGGGCAAGGCCTGGAGGGGAAGGGAATCGGCGAACGCTTGGGCGCCCGGGTTCGACTCGAGGGTCGCGCTGGTCGCCTGGACGAGCAGGCTGGCGCGCCTGAAGTGGCGGCCGGCCTCGCCGAGCGGTGCGGACTCCAAACGACAGCCGACCGCTTCTGCCAAGGACCGACACAGCGTTTCGCCCTGCTCGGGCCTTCGGGAGAGCACCCTGATCTCCTTCGCCCCTGCCTCGGCCAGGCCTACGACCGCCGCGCGCGCCGCGCCTCCTGCGCCGAGCACGACCATATGAGCTCCGCCGAGTTCCACGCCCGCTTCCTCGAGGGAACGCACAAGGCCGGGGGCGTCGGTGTTGTCGCCGAGGTAGCGCTCGCCGCGCCGCACTACGGTGTTGACCGCCCCGATTGCGCGAGCGGCCGGCGTGACTTCGTCGAGCAGCGGCATGATTTCCACTTTGTGCGGCACCGTGAGGTTGTAGCCGTCGATCCCCGCAGCGTGACTGGCTCGAACCGCCTCGGCCAAATCCTCGGGCGGGACCTCGAAGCGTTCGTAGCGAAGCGCGATCCCGAGCGCCTTGGCGGCGGATTCGTGCATCTGGGGTGACTTCGAATGGGCCACCGGCCAGCCGAAGATCCCGAGACGGATCGGATTAGTCATGGCCTTCGACCTTTGCGCCAAACTCTCCATCGGACACTCGGACGCGCAGCCGCTCGCCTTGCTTCACTTCGGACTTGCTTCGAACCGCGCGACCCGTCGACTCGTGGAGCGCAATCGCGTACCCGCGCTCGAGCACGCGCAGCGGCGAAAGCGCGTCCAACTGCGCACAAAGCTCCGCGTGGGTCGCGCGCGCCTCCCGCACCATCGGCCGCCCACGACCCTTCAATCGAAACTCGAGAGACTTCAGACGGTCGTGGCGTTGCCGTACGGGCAGGCGCCCCGCATCCCGGAGCCTAGCGGTCACCACGGCGAGCTCGCGCCGATCGCTCCGGAGCACCGAGCGTGGATCGAGGCGCATCAGCCGACGTTGGAGCGCGCCGAGCTGCTCCCGCCTTTCGCGTAGCTCGGAGCGCTGCATCTGCTGCAGCTGCTCCTCTAGGTCGCGGAGCTCTCGGCGAATCGGACTAACGACGCTTCGGGCGCCGTAGAGGGGGCGCAGCTGCCGTTCGAGTCGAAGGCGAAGGGCGCTCAGTCGATTGTCCAGAGCCTGGGTCAATCGACGTTCCCACGATCGAAGCTCACGGAGCAGCGCTTCGCGCTCGGGCACGACGACCTCGGCCGCGTTGGAGGGCGTGGCCGCTCGCACGTCGGCAACCAGGTCGGCAATCGTCGTGTCGACCTCGTGACCGACGCCGCTCACGACGGGAACGCGGCACGCTGCGATGGTGCGGGCTACCGCTTCGTCGTTGAAGGCCCAGAGATCTTCAGCCGAACCGCCTCCGCGCGAGACGATCACCACATCCAAGTCGCGGGCCCGCTGAATCAGCTCGAGCGCGGATACGATACTGGCCGGCGCGTCCTCGCCCTGCACGCGGCAGTCGGCGACGAGGATCTGCACCGGGCAACGCTCGGAGGCGACGCGAATGATGTCTCGCAAGGCCGCGCCCGTTCGGCTCGTCACCACCCCAACTCGCCGCGGCAACGCTGGCAGCGGGCGCTTTCGCGCTGGGTCGAGCAGGCCCTCGGCTTCGAGCTTCGCATGGAGCCTACGGAACTGGGCTGCGAGGTCGCCTTCGCCGGCGAGCTGCGCTGAGCGCGCGATGAGCTGAAACTGGCCGCGCGCCGTGTAGAGCGAAAGTGTCCCGCGAAACCGAACGCGGGCCCCGTCTTCGAGGGGAGCTTTGGTACGGCGGACGTCGGATTGGAACATCACCCCCCGCAGCTGAGCGGGGTCTTCCTCGTCGTTGAGCGTGAAATAGACATGGCCCTTCGCGCGCCGCACGTCGGACAGCTCCCCCTCGATGAGCACCCGGCCCCAGCTGTCCTCGAGCGTCAGGCGAACCGCTCGGTTGACTTCGCTGACGCGGAAGACACGTTCATCGCCATCATGGCCCTGGCTCTGAAGACGCTCGAAAAGCGGCATCTCCGACATGCGCTGAACCTAGCCGCAATCCATCCTCTGAAAAAGGGGACGGTCCCCTTTTTGTCGAAGTGATGGCGATGCGTGCGGTTGTGGTTGGGGTCGGGTCGAATCTCGGTGCGCGGGAGGCCGCGATACACGCCGCGCGATACTTGCTTCATGCGCGCGAAGGGATCGAGGTGAGCGCCGTCTCGCCGATCTACGAAACCGAACCGCTGGGACCTCCTCAGCCGCGCTACCTGAATGCAGCGTTCCGTCTCCAAACGGAGCATTCACCGACCGAGCTTCTCTCGCTCCTGCTGCGGACCGAACGTCGTCTCGGCCGCCGCCGGCATGCGGACCAGCGCTGGGGTCCGCGTAGCATCGATCTGGACTTGCTCTGGGACGAGCGCGGCCCGCACGAGTCGCCGAGCCTTTGCGTCCCACATCGCGAGCTCCTAAAACGTGACTTCGCGCTGGCGCCCCTGCTCGATGTCGCCCCGGAGCTCGTCGCGACATTCGGCCAATCGTTGGAGCGACTTGGAGGCGCACCCAGTCGATGGACCCGCGATGCGCGCGTGGTCGCGGAAACCTCGCGGCGAGGCTTCGAAGTCGATGTCGAGGCGGACTCCCTCGCCGATGCCTGCGCCCTGAGCCTCGCAAGCGGGGCCTGTGTCGGGCGCCCCTGGTCCAGCCTCCACCTGAACGTCGAAGCGGACGTGGAAGCATTCGCGCGCACAGTGCGCGATGTCTCGAAGAGGGGCTTTTCGATTCACCGCGTGAGCATCAGTCACTGCGCGAAATCGCAGTGGGGCGTCGAATTCCACGGTGCTTGCATGGGAAACGCGCGGCTGACCGATGTGCGCCTTTGGACTACCCCCGCGAGCCATCGCCAGATTCGACTCCGACTGGCCGTGCGCTACTGACCCCAGCCGGGCGTCGTTTTCTTGGCGAATCGTTTGTTGGTTCACGAATCGCTAGCTACTCTTAATCGGGGGCTTGAGACCAAAGAACATGGCAGACGCACGCAAGGACAAGCGCACGCTGCTTTCGCTGAAAATCCGCTACAAGAGCGCCACGCTCGAGGATTTCATCGAACGCTACAGCAGCGACATTTCGCGAGGGGGCGTATTCATCAAGGCCAAGAAGCCCTTGGCCGTGGGCACGCTTTTGAAGTTCGAGTTCATGCTCCAAGACGAATCGACCCTCCTTCACGGTGTAGGTCGCGTCGTGTGGAGGCGCGAACAAGCCGATGCGAGCCATCAGAACCCCGCGGGCATGGGCATCAAGTTCATCAAGATGGACGCCGGTTCCCGCGCGGTCGTCGAAAAGATTGCGGACGATCGGGCACGCCCTGGGGTCTTCGATCAGGGCAAAGAAGGCGGCGATCCGCTACAGCCTTCGGACTCCGAAGAGCCCATGGGCCAGGATCAAACCAAGGTTCGGCACGTCAGCGAATTTCTCGCCTCGGCGCTCCAAGAGGGTGGCGCAGGCGAACCTGCGCGACGCGAAGCGCAGGCGGGAGCGGCGCGCGCGCCATCAGCACGACGCTAGAAGCGACGCGTCGGCCTACGGTGCGTTCGCGGCGCAGGATGGCCCCACCACGGAGCATGGGCAATCAGCGTCTGAGGCCCAGGCTCGCGGGGCGATGTCGGCCTTCGGCGGCCCGGGCGGCAGCTCTGCGGCGCGCATCAGCAGCGCGGCCGCACCGGCGTTCGACGAAATCGACCCCGAAGACGACTTCCTCGATGACGAGGCGACGAAGGTCCACGAGTACCCGTCCGAGAGCTATCGACCTGAAGCCGTTGACACGGTGATCGCAAAGGACGCCTCCGCACTGCTCGACGCCGAAAAGAAACCCACGCCGATGGTGCGTGCGGATGAGCCGACCGACGAATCGCTCAAGGGCGGAGTTCCAGATCTATTCGGCACCGGGGACGTCGACTCGTTCGGCCCCGCACCCGGTGAGGTCATCGATGCCGATTTCTTCGACTCCGAGCATCGGCAAATGGGCCGGCCTGTCCCCGATACGCCAGGGATTCCATCCGAGGCCTACAAGCTTTCCCGCGCGGCCGAGCCCGTTTGGACGACGAGACCAACTCCTGAACAGGCTGCTCGGCCGGTCTTGATCTACCTGCTCATTGCCGTGCTGGTCCTCGCCGGTGGCGGGGTTGCCGCATGGCAATTCGGCCTGCTCGACGATCTCGTCGATTCGCTCGCGCTCGGCAGCAGTGAAATCACCGAGCCCAGCAGCGCCGCTGTGCCGCTCGCCGCTGTGAAAGCGACCGAGCCTGACGAGCCTGACGAGGCTGACGCCGACGCGACGCCTATCGACGAAGGCTCTGAAGGCCAAGCCTCTGCGTCCCCAGAGCAAGACCAAGTCGACGACGCTGCGGCCGCGGCTGAACCAGAGGCTACGGCTGCGGCGCCAGCCGAGGACGTGGCTCCAGGTGTCGTCAAGTTCGAGATCACCACGCTACCAGTCGGTGCCTTCATCACCGTCAACGGGAAACGCAAGGGACGGACGCCGATCGTGGTCGAGCAGGAGGTAGGGACCAAGCTCACGGTCTACTCGAAGGTGCGCGGCTACCTGGGCCAGCGGCGACAAATCCTAGTTGCGGCGAATCAAGAGTCGCTGACTCTTCAGCTCGTGCCGCTTCCTTACGTGGTTCAGCTCGAGACCGACCCACCGGGCGCAATGGCGAGCGCGGTCGGTGGCGGGGTGGTCGTCACGCCCGGCGAGATGCGGTTCAAATCGATGCCGAGGTCTCGGAGGATCGTGTTCTCCATGAACGGCTACGAGACCAGCACCAAGTTCGTGAAGCGTGCTTCGTTCACCGAAGAGACGCGCCGCATGTTCACGACCGTCAACGTGACGCTCCAAGAAGAAGGAGCCGCCTCGAGCACCGAGGAAGCCGCAGCTCCGCCAAGCGAACAGGACACGGAGCCGACGCCCGAGCCCATCGAAGCGACGCCGGAGCCGGCCGCTGCGCCTGCCCCCAGCGAGGTGAATGCCGAGGCGACGCCACCCGCTGAGCCAGAGCCGGTGGAAGAGGCCGCGCCTAGCGAAACAGCGCCCGTCGACGCCCCTTAGGCCTTCGGTAGAGCAAGCGAATGCAGAGCAGACCCGCGAGAAAGCCGCCGATGTGCGCAAACCACGCGACCCCGCCTTCGGAAATCATGTCCAGGGACATGTAGCCCAGCACGAGCTGCAGCACGAACCAGAGCACGATGAAAATCGCAGCAGGCACTTCCATGAAGTGAACGAAGATGAAGATCGGGATGAGCGTGACGACGCGCGCATGTGGAAAAAGCGTCAGGTAGCCGGCGAGCACACCCGAAATGGCCCCCGAGGCACCGATCATGGGCACCATGCTGTTCGGGTCCACGAGAACGTGCCCCAGCGCGGCGCCCAGCCCGCACAGAACGTAGAACAGAACGTAGCGCGCGCGCCCGAGCACGTCCTCCACGTTGTCGCCAAAGACGTGCAAAAAGAGCATGTTGCTGGCGAGATGCAGGAGCCCGCCGTGCAGGAACATGCTCGTGTACGGTGTTACCCAGCTGCCGAGCGCACCGCCGTCGACGCGCGGGGCGGCCCAATTGCCGTGCACGATGACGTCGGGGATGACGCCGAAGCGCATCACGATCGCTTCCGCTGCTTCCTTGTCGAGGCTCAAGCTCCCCATGAAGATCAGCATGTTCGCGCCGATGATGGCCCAGGTGACGATCGGGGTGCGGCGCGTCTGGTTGATGTCGCGGATGGGGATGACCATCGGCGCATCTATAGCGCGTCCGCGAGGCAGCCGCAGTGTGCCGTGCTAGAGCAGGCACATGGATGCGGGCCATCTGCTTGGACCGAACGGGCCGCTGGCACGCGGCATTCCGAGCTACGAGCACCGGCCTGGGCAGATCCGCATGGCGCGCGCCGTGCAGGACGCGCTCCACCACGACGGGGTGCTGCTGATCGAGGCAGGCACCGGCACGGGGAAGACCTGGGCCTACTTGGTACCGGCGGCGCTCAGCGGACGTCGTGTGCTGGTGTCGACGGGAACCCGTGCCCTGCAAGATCAGATCATGGAAAAGGACCTGCCGGCGCTGAGAAGGCACCTCGGCATCGACATCGACGCAGCCTGCGTGAAAGGCCTGAGCAATTATCTCTGCCGCCGTCGTTTTCAGGAGTTTTCGCGGAGCGCCGACGCGGCTGAGGGCCGCTACGCTCGCTCTCTGCCCGTGCTTCGCCAATGGATCGAGAGCACCAAGTCCGGTGATCGCGCCGACCTGGCATCGATTGCAGAAGAAGATTCCATCTGGTCGCGTGTGGTGAGCGGGTCTGACACACGCATCGGGTCCCGCTGTGAGCACTACGAAGATTGCTTCGTTACCGGAGCTCGGCGGCGCGCAGACGAAGCGCAGCTCGTGATCGTCAACCATCATCTTTTTTTTGCCGACCTGGCGCTTCGCGACACCGGATTTGCGTCGGTCTTGCCGGACTACGACGCCGTCATCTTCGACGAGGCACATCAGGTGGAGGACACCGCGACGCTCTTCTTTGGTTCGCGGCTATCGACGGCCATGCTCGACAAGTTGGTTCGAGACGCCCGAGCGGCCCTGAACATCGAGGGAGGCTCGAAAAAGCAGGTGACCCGGCTGCTCGATGCGGTTCTTCAGCAGTCCTCCAATTTCTTCAGCGCCCTCCCCGGCGGCGCCAACGGCGGCCGGGCGCCGCTGCCACCGGGCGCAATTCCTGAGGGCGCCCTCTTCGCCTTGGACAACGCGCTCGCCGAGCTCGCCGCCTCCTGCCGAAACCTCAGGCCAACGCGCGAGAACGCTCTGCAAATCGCTAGGCGCGCGGACCAACTTCGCAATGCGCTCGGCTCTCTCGAAGCTCCCGGCCAGGTGAGCTGGGCGCAGCCGAGCGGACGCAGCCCGGCCGTCGGCTCGAGCCCGATCGACGTCGGCCCGCTCTTGAGAGAGAGACTGCACGAACGGGTGCCCTGCGTGGTGTTCACCAGCGCAACGCTGACGACCGGTGGGGACTTCGCGTTCGTCAAGCGCCGGCTCGGCATCGATCGCGAAGTCAGCGAAGAGCTCGTCGAGTCGCCTTTTCGATACGAAGAGCAGGCCGCGCTCTATGCGCCCGGTCACCTTCCCGACCCGCGCGCGTCCGACTTCCCGGACGCGGCGGCCCATGAAATCCTCGATCTCATCCGTATGTCCGAGGGGGGAGCCTTCGTTCTTTCGACCTCGCTGCGCATGATGCGGATTCTCGCCAGGCGAGTCGGCGAGCAACTAGACTGCGAATGGTTCGTCCAAGGTGACGCCCCGAAGCAAACCCTGCTCGATCGATTTCGCGATCAGGGAAACGCGGTCTTGTTTGCAACTGCGAGCTTTTGGGAAGGCGTGGACGTCCCCGGCTCGGCTCTGCGGCTGGTCATCATCGACAAGCTCCCCTTCGACGTTCCGGGCGATCCGGTCATCGCGGCGCGCTGCGCCAGGCTCGACGAGGCAGGCGAATCATCGTTCATGCGCTACCTCGTGCCGGCGGCCGCGCTTTCCCTGAAACAGGGCTTCGGACGCCTGATCCGCACCCGGCAAGATCGTGGCGTCGTCGCGATTCTCGATTCGAGAATCCGCCGGAAAGGTTACGGAAAAGTCTTTCTTCGAAGCCTCCCGCCCGCGCGTGTCTGTGACGACATCGAGCAGGTCCGGGAGCTCTTGATCTCTGCGAGCCAACCCCCCAACATGCAGTCGGTATCCGCGTCTTGAAGGAGATTCCTTGACTCAGGCCGTCGCACAGGATCAGGGCTCCGCCGCCATCCCGGAAGCGAAGCATCGCATCGAACCCACGTCGCAGTCCAAGCTCGACGAGGCGCTCGCGATTCTCGAGGATTACAGAAACGAATGGGTAGCGCTCGACATCGAGGAACGCATCGAGCTGCTCGAGCACGTCCGTGGACGGGCGGTCGAAGTTGCGGAGCGCTGGGTCGCCGCATCGGTGGAAGCCAAGGGCATGACCTTCGGTGGCGCCGAAGAGGGCGAGGAGTGGCTGGTGGGTCCTGCCGCCGTCGTCAAGAACATCACCCTTCTCATTACGTCGCTCCGCGACATTCAAGACCACGGCGTGCCGCAGCTTCCAAGGCCGGCGTTTGCGCGGCCTGACGGTCAAGTGGTCGCTCCCGTATTCCCCGCCGATGGCTTCGATGGGTTGCTCTTTCAAGGCTTCACCGGTGAAGTCTGGATGGACCCCGGAGTTCGTCTCGAAGAGCTGAGCGCGAACCAAGCCTCGTTTTATCGGCACAAGACGCCGAAAGGGAAGCTCGCTCTCGTGCTGGGAGCAGGCAACGTCTCGTCGATTGCCCCGATGGACGTGCTTCACAAGCTCTTCGTCGAGGGGCAGGTGGTCCTCTTGAAGATGAACCCGGTCAACGAGTACCTCGGGCCGCTCTTCGACGAGATGTTCGAGCCACTGCGTGAACGGGGCTTTTTTCGGATCGTCTACGGAGGCGCCGCCGAGGGGGACTACCTCTGCAAGCACCCTCTGGTCGAGGACATCCACGTCACGGGTTCGGACAAGACCCACGACGCGATCGTCTTTGGGGTCGGCGAAGAAGGGGCACGAAGAAAAGCAGCCGACGAAGCCCGTAACCCAAAGCCGCTCACCTGTGAGCTCGGCAATGTGAGCCCGGTCATCGTCGTTCCCGGCCCGTGGTCGAAAAGCGACCTCGACTTCCACGGCGTGAACATCGCATCGACCGTAGTCAACAACGCAGGCTTCAATTGCTCTGCGACTCGCGTCATCGTGCAGCACCAGCAATGGGACAAACGCGAGGCCCTGCTCGACTCGATTCGCAAAGCGTTCCGAAACGCGGCCAGCAGGAAGCCGTACTACCCGGGCGCCGAGGAGCGCCAGAAGATATTCCTAGCGCATCACCCCGATGCCGAGGAATTCGGCGCAAGGGGCGAAGGCCAGGTTCCCTGGACGCTGATCGACCACCTCGACCCCAGCGCCAGCGCGGAGATCTGCTTCAACACCGAGTCCTGGTGCGGGCAGACCAGCGAGGTAGCGCTCTCGGCTTCGTCCATTGCCCAGTACATCGGCCAGGCGGTGGACTTCTGCAACGAGCGCATTTGGGGCACCCTTGCCTGCAGCATCCTGGTCCATCCAAAGTCGCTCAAGGATCCGGCGGTTGCCGAAGCGATCGAGCGTGCGATTGCTAATCTTCGGTACGGAGCGATTGCGATCAACCATTGGGCGGGCCTCGTCTTCGGCCTACCGACGCACACCTGGGGCGCGTTCCCCGGGCATGAACGTAACGACATTCGTTCGGGTCGAGGCGTCGTCCACAACACCTTCATGTTCGACCGACCGCAGAAGTCGGTGGTCCGAGGCCCCTTCCGCGTGTTCCCGAGGCCCGCCTGGTTCGTCGACAACGATAAAGCACTCGCCGTCGGCCCGAAGCTCACGTACTTCAACGCCGACCCGTCGTTGGCGAGGCTGCCGGGCCTGATCTGGTCCAGCGCGTTCGGCTAGCCGTCGCGACGCGCGAGAAGCGCCTCGTACGTTCGTTCGGGCTCAGCCTCGCGTGCCACCTCGAGGCCGACGGCATGCCAACCCGGCTCCGCGAGCTGGCCGAACGCGTCCCTCGCTCCTTCGTGCCCGGCCCGCTGGTCGACGACATGCTCGAAGCCCTCGGCTAGCAGGGCTTGGGCCGCCCGGAGCGAGCGATTGCCCGACCGACAGCCGACCACCAGCTTGCTGTCTTTCGGGAATGCCGAGGCGACCACCGACATGAAATCCCCGTTGGGGCGCATGCCCGTGGGCGTCGCGTGCATCAGCGGGATGTTGTACGCGCCGACCGCATGCCCTTCGTCGAACTCGGGGATCGACCGGACGTCCAGGTAAACGTACCCCTCGTCTTCGAGGAGCGCGGCGGCCTCCAGTGGTGAAACCCTTTTGACGTTCATCATCTGCCTCTAGGGAACTTCGTCCGCCGAGCAAGTGGGCCGTTCAGCTACGCGCCCCCTTCACGAACAAATTCTCGAGCGACTCCCGCTCCGGGACCATCGCGTCGAGCCTTGCGCCCGCTGCGCTGGAGATCCGAAGGACCTCGTCGACGGCCTGCTGACCGTCGACCTGCAGCGTGAGATGGCTCGCCCCGCTTTCGACGATGGTCCCCCGCGATGCGAGCGATTCCCTGAGCTTTTGGGAAGCGCTGCTCAGCCGGATCTCGACGCGGCGACCGGCGGACTCGAGCAGGTCGTGCACTTGGCCCTCCGAGGTGATTTCGCCCCGGTTCATGATCACCACGCGGTCGCAGAGAAGCTCTACGTCACTCAGAATGTGGCTCGTGAAAAGGAGCGTCTTTCCCCGCTCGCGCTGTTCGACCAGGAGGTCGCGCACCTCTTTGCGGCCGATCGGGTCGAGTCCGCTCATCGGTTCGTCGAGCACCAAGAGCTCCGGGTCGTGCAGGAGCGCCTGCGCGAGTCCGATCCGCTGCATCATGCCCTTCGAGAACTTCCCAATCGGTCGATCGGCGGCATGCCGCAACCCGACCTTGTCGATCATCTCCTCGGACCGCGTGCGGCGCATGCGCTTGTCGAGGCCGACCAGCCGACCGCAGAGGTCCAGAAACTCGATCGGTTTGAGATACTGGTAGACGTACGGGTTCTCCGGCATGTAGCCCACGCGCATCGCCGCCTCCCGGTCACCGGACGGACGACCGAAAATACGGATTTCGCCTTTGGTGGGAAAAATGAGGCGCAGAATCGACTTGATGGTCGTGGTCTTGCCTGCGCCATTGGGCCCGAGCAGCCCGAAGATTTCGCCGCGCTTCACCGAGAAGCTCGTCCCGCGCACCGCCTCCACGCGCTTGCGGAAAAAGCCGATGTGGAAGGTCTTGTGGAGGTCGATCACCTCGAGCACCAAGTCGTCACTCATCGAGCACTCCCAAAAGGGCACGAACGACTTCCTCGACGTCGACGTTTCGCATCTGAGGGAAAAGAGGAACTGCGATGCCGCGGCTGGCGATGTGCTCGGCGATCGGGAGGGATATATCGCTCCCCGCAAAGCTTACAAGCTTGTGAATTGCGAAAGAGAGAACACCGGCTTCAATGCCCCGATTGTGCAGCTTCTTGCAAACCGACTTGCGGTCGAAACCCTGCGGAAGAATTACCCCAAACGTCTGGTAGTTCGACTCTGCACCGTCGGGCGTCAGCTGAATCTCGAGCGCCCCGTCGAGCGCCTTCGCGTAGAGCGCAGCCAGCTCACGCCTTCTTCTGAGAATCTCGTCGAGCCGCTGAAGCTGCGCGAGCCCAAGCGCAGCGGCGATCTCGGTCATGCGCGAATTCCCAGCGGCCACGACGAACTCTCCGCCGAGCTGTCCGTGGTTGCGCAGAGTTCGCAGCTTGTCGGCGATGGCGTCGTCGTCGGTGAGGCACATTCCACCTTCGCCCGTCGTCAAGATCTTTCGCGGATGAAAGCTCAGGCAGGACACCACGCCGAGGCTCCCACAGGGACCGTTCACAAAGCGGCTCCCAAGCGCGCACGCCGCATCTTCGATGATTGGCAGAGAACCCAGCGCCTCCCGAATCTCTTGCGCGTGCGCCGGGTTTCCGAACTGATCGATGACGATGGCGGCCTTGGTGCTGCCGGTCCGTGCTTCGCGAAGGGCCTCTGCACCGCTGTTCCACTCATGCGGGTCGATGTCGATGAAACGCACTCTCGCGCCGGCCGCCCGAACCGCATGCGCTGGGCTCGGCCAGCTCAGGGCTGGGCACAGGACGTCGTCTCCCGGACCAACTTGCAGAGCTTTGAGCGCTAGCTGAAGCGCAGAGGTGCCGCTCGAAACGGCTACCCCGTGCTTACGGCCGACCAGGGCGGCAATGGCCTGCTCCAGGCGCTCGACCAACGCCCCTTGAACGAGCTGTCCCGACTCTAAAACATCGGCGACGGCGCGGCGCTCGTCCTCGCCGATCCACGGTTTTGCAAGGCGAATCAAGGTCCGCATAGCTTACCAAATCAGACCCCCAAACGACCAGATTGCGGGGTCGGTTCGCTGGGAGCACCCTGAGCGCCGTGGAACCCGCGCTTCAGCTCGATGCCCTCGAACGAGCTTTGACGCGTCTTGGGATCCGCCTGGTCGAAGAGGAGCTCCCCGAGGAAGCCCGTCTCGACGGAGGGCTCTGCAAGGTACAGGGCGAAATGCTGCTCTACGTGACGCCGAACGCCCCACCCTGGCGCAGGGCCGAGGTCCTGCTCGATGCCCTTCGCCGCCTGCCCCATCAGGACATTTGGCTTCCTCCCGAGATTCGCCGTCTATTGCCGAGCGAGGATTTCTGCGGCAGGCCGCCCGGGCTGTTAGGCTTGAAAGAAGAGGAGTCATAGTGGCGGGTCTCGGCTTGATACTTTCAGGAGGTGGTGCGCGCGGAGCGTATGAGGTTGGAGCGCTCCAATACATCTTCAGCGAGTTCCTGGACTCGAACGGAAAAGGACCGAAGGTCGACCTGATCTCGGGCACCAGCGTCGGCGCCGTCAACGGAGCGTTCGTCGCATCGTCCATCGGTGATGTGCCGAGCGGGGTGAAGCAGCTCGTCTCCATCTGGACCGGCCTCGAGCTCCCGCACGTGCTTGGCTTCGGGTTGCGTCAAGCCGCCGGCCTCTATCGCGTGCTTCTCGGCGGCTCCGGCCAAGCGCGCGGCGTCTTCGACCCGGGGCCGCTCTCCGCACTCGTCGGCCGAAACGTTCGCTGGCGGCGGCTCAGACAGAACATCCGGAGCGGGGCGCTTCGAGCCCTCACTGTGAGCACCACGCACGTCGGCACCGGGCAGCCGGTGATCTTCGTCGATGCCGCCCCGGGCCTTGGAATTCCCGAAAGCCTGGGTCTCCATGCGCTGGTTCGCCGCGCTCGCATCGGCCAGCACCACGTGCTCGCCTCGGCGGCGATTCCGCTCATCTTCCCGCCGGTCGAAATCGGCGACGAGATTCACTGCGACGGTGGCCTTCGCCTCAACACGCCGATGGGGCCTTCGGTGCATCTTGGCATGAACCGTCTGCTCGTCATTGGGCTCTCGACGCCGCACTCTCCCGACCGGCGCGCCGTCAAGGACGGCAAGTACCCCGGTGCGACGTTCATGCTCGGAAAGGTGCTGAACGCATTCCTTCTCGACCATGTGAACACCGACCTTCTCGAAGTGCAGCGCATCAACGACTTCCTCCATGACGGTGTGCGGGCCTACGGGCCGGAGTTCGTCGATCGAATCAACGCAGCGGCCAAGGCGCGCGGTGCCCTCGCAGAGCGCCGCCTTTTGAGCTCCTTGGTTCTTCGGCCGACGGTCGACATAGGACAAGTTGCGTCGGACTACCTCGCGTCCAACCGTGTGCGATTCGGGAAGAGCCTCGGACGCGCCTTCATCAGCATGCTCGACGTCGGCGCCGGAGCCGATGCGGACCTGGCGAGCTACCTCCTTTTCGACGGCGGTTTTGCGCAGACCCTGATCGAAATGGGCCGCCGCGATGCGCATGCCCAACGGGACCAAATCGAGGCATTTCTCTTCGAGGACCCCAATGCGATCCTGGCCCCGCCGCCGACTGTGGACTCGATGGCACGTTCAGCGTCCAAAACCCCGGAATAGCGTCGGCTTTCGGTGATAAGGGCACTGTGGATAAACAGTGGAACACCGACGCCCACGTCAGTGATATTGTAATATTTTACCCATAGCGTCGGGTGTGATAGGCTCACAAAGTGGCTCATCCAAGCGTCGCGCACATCTCTGAAAACGCGACCCAGCTGTCCCAGCGCCTCGTCGAAAACATCGCGCTGGTCGTTCGGGGCAAAGAAGAGGTCATCAAGCTGTCGGTCGTCTCGCTCTTGGCGCGTGGGCACCTGCTGCTCGAGGATGTTCCGGGCGTTGGCAAGACGACCTTGGCGCGCTCCTTGGCGGCCTCGGTCGGTGTGACGTTTCGACGCCTTCAGTGCACCTCTGACCTCATGCCGACCGATGTCCTCGGTGGCAACGTGTTCAACCAGTCCAAGAGCACCTTCGAGTTCAGGCCCGGTCCGATTTTCACGCAGGTTCTCCTCGCGGACGAGGTGAACCGAACGACCCCTAAGACGCAGAGCGCGCTTCTCGAAGCGATGGACGAGCGGCAGGTGTCGATCGACGGCGAAACGTATGAGCTCGAAGAGCCCTTCTTCGTGGTCGCCACGCAGAACCCGCAGGAGTTCTACGGGACGTATCCGCTGCCGGAGTCGCAGCTCGACCGCTTTCTCATTCGGCTGAGCGTCGGTTATCCGCCCCCTGGCGTCGAGCGGGAGGTCCTCAACCGCCGCGGTGCGGATCCGGTCGAGCAACTCAACTCTGCGATGAGCGCGAACGAGCTTCGGCACGTCCAGCAGGCGGTCGACTCGGTTCGCGTCGATGATGCGGTCCTCGACTACCTGCACCGGATCGTCATCGCGACGCGAAATACGCCGCTTCTGTCGGTAGGCGTGTCCACCCGAGGTGCGCTTGGCTTCGAGCGCGCGGCGCGGGCTAGGGCGCTCGTCGAAGGCCGCTCTTTCGTGCTGCCCGACGACGTCAAGACGCTCGCTGGCCCGTGCCTGGCTCACCGCGTGAAAGTCAGCGGCGGCATGGGCGGAGCCGCGGTTCGCGACGATGCGCAGCGCGTGATTCGCGAGCTCCTCACCATCGTCTCAGTCCCTCTCTAATCGGGCCGGTCGATGCGGATCTTTCGGCGAAAGCGGAGTAGGCGGAAGTTTCGACTGACCCGAGAGGGGCGGGCATTTCTATTCGTTACCGTCGGCGTCGGTCTGGCTGCCGTGAACACGGCGAATAACCTGCTCTACCTAGTTCTCGGCCTGCTTTTGAGCCTGCTCCTCGTGAGCGGTGTCCTGAGCGACCTCGCCCTCTGGAAGCTCCAAATCAAGCGTAAACTGCCGGCTCGCCTCTTTGCCGGACGCCGAACACTCATCGATGTCGCCTTGCTCAACGAGAAGCGTTGGCTCCCGAGCGTCTCGGTCGAGGCCATCGACGAAATCGACGGCGCAGATTCGGAGGCCGCGCGCTTCGTTCGCGTTCCCCCCGGGAAGACGGAGGTCGGGAGCTATCACTTCGAGTCGGCGCGTCGCGGGCTCTTCGAGCTCGGCACCGTCCGGGTGCTCACGCGCTATCCTTTTGGTCTCATCGAAAAGGGCTACACGACTTTTTTACCCGACGAGATCGTCGTCTATCCGAGGCTCCTCGAGCACGTGGCCGCGCCCGCCCTCCGTCCGATGGACGGGGACGCAGCTCCCATTCACCAGACGGGCCGCGGCAGTGAATTTGCGGGCAGCGTACGCTTCTACCGCGAGGGCGACGAAGCTCGGGACATCCATTGGAAACGAACCGCAAGCCGAGGCGAGCTCGTCGTTCGCGAACACGAGCAGGACTCGAGCGCGCTGGTCACACTCAGCGTCGACAATCTCCTTCCGCCCGGCCTCGACGACGAAGGGGTTTGGTACGAGCGTTTTGAAACATCGGTGTCCGAGGTCGCAACGTTGGCCTCCGTTTATCTCGCGCAGGGCATTTCGGTTCAGGTTCAGTCGAGCAACAGCGTCTCGCCCTTGGTCCCCGGCGGCACCCCGCCCGACCCGATCTGGCGCTTTCTCGCGCTGCTGATGCCTGCCCGCGCGCCAGCCTCCCGCGGCAGGCTGAAGGACAAAAGGCACGCGGCATGAGGTTTGGTTTCGCCCTCAAGCTCGTGACGTACCTGTTTGCGGCCCTCGGCCTCATCGCGCTCTTGCTCGGCACCACCTTCAGCGCCCCGGAGGCCATGCTGGTCATCGTGGCGTTCGCTCTGAGCTGGCTTGCCGAGCCGCCCCTCCTCGACCGCCCCGGCTACTCGCGTTTTTGGAACATCGCCGCCGTGGTGGTGCTCATCGTTCAAATTGTCCGCGCGATGGCCGGAGAGCCCATCTTGTCGGTAGGCGTGCAGTACGCCGCCTTCCTTCAGATTTCGCGCCTTTCGCACCGCAAGACGGCAGCGGACTACCAGCAGATCGCGATCCTCGGTTTCCTGCACCTCATCGCCGGCACCGTGTTTTCGACTGGCCTCGATTATGCGGTCGTCTTCTTTGGCTTCGTCATCGTCATGCCTTGGATGCTTGCGCTGACGCATCTCCGAAAAGAGCTCGAGATCGCGCACGGCGCCGACAGCCCCGTCCTGCGCGGCGAGCTCCAAAGCACGAAGCTCGCAACCCCGGCCTTCTTCGGCGGAACGACGCTCCTCGCGGTGCCGCTCTTCGTCTTGACCGCGGCCATGTTCTTTGCCTTTCCGCGGGTGGGCTTCGGCTTCCTTTCGAACTTCGGCGTGCGAACGCAGTCGGTGGCCGGCTTTGGCGACGACGTCGAGCTCGGCGGTTTTGGCACGATTCGCGACGACCCCACCGTCGTCATGCGGGTAAAGCCCAAAGAGCAGGCTGTGCCGCCGCCGCGTTCGCTCGACCTTCGCCTCCGCGGCACCTCGTTCGACCGTTACAGCGAGGGCCGCTGGTCGCGTTCGCCGATCGCCGGCGAAGAGCTTCACCGCCTCCAAGACGCCTACATCGTTTTTCGTCCTCCGAAGCCCGGCGACCGGGAATACGAGATCATCCTCGACCCCATGGACGAGGCTGTCTTGTTCCTGCCCGAGGGGACGGTCTCCATGCAGCTCCCGGCCACGGTTCGCGCCGGCCGCAACCGATACCGGCGCATCATGCGTTCGCCGGGCCTCGATCTGCGCTACGGGGGCCGCGTCCAAGGTCCCCTTACCTACAAGGCTTTTGCCAAGCCGAAGCCAAACGGCTTTCCGGAAGACATCCCCAAGCGCCTTCTACGCCGCTACCTCGAGGTCCCGTCCGGCTACGAGCGCGTCGAGAGCTTGGCGCGACAGGTCGTGAGCGGGGTCTCCAACCCATACGCTCAGGCGCAGTTCATCGAGCGCCACCTTCGCGGTGGCGGCAACTATCGCTACACGCTCGACCAGCCCGACACCGAGGGCAGAGATCCGCTTCAGGTTTTTCTTTTCGAGGCGAAGGCGGGGCACTGCGAGTACTTCTCGACGGCGATGGCCATCATGATGCGGTCCCTCGGGCTACCGGCCCGAAACGTCACCGGCTTTCTGGGCGCGGACTACAACCCATACGGCGCCTACTATGCAGTTCGCAACGGGCACGCGCATAGCTGGGTAGAGGTGTTCATCGATGGCCGCTGGGTCACATTCGACCCGACGCCGGCCTCCGGCCAAGTATTTGCGGCGCCCTCCGGCCTCGCCGTCAAGATGCGGCAGGTCATCGATGCGATGCGCGTTCGCTGGGCAGAGTATGTCGTCGAGTACAACATCCGAGACCAGGCCAAGGCGCTGCGGGGCCTCGCCGCCTGGTATCGGTCCCTTCGCGGAAATCGCGGGGCAAAGCCGTTCGGCGCAGAAGGGCACTCGAGCGGAAAGAGCGAATTCGGAGCGATTCCCTTCCGGCCCGACTGGCGCTGGTTCGTCGCCGTCATGAGCATCTTCGGCGTTGCGGTCCTCTGGGTTCGATGGCGACGCAAACGCCGTCGCCAAACCCGTGCGGGGCGGCAGCTCGACCCCAACCGGGACCGCGCCGTCCGGCTCTACCTTTCGCTCGAAAGCAGCCTTCGAAGCGCCGGCCAGGCGCGTCCGCCGGACGTCACCCCGATCGAGCACGCCGAAGAGCTCGACCGCTCGGGGTTTGCGGCGGCCGATGAAGTGCGAGAGGTCACCGACGCGTACCTTGCCGCGCGCTTTGGTGTGGAGCCCCTGCCCCTGCACGACTACCAGCGGCTGCGCCAGGTGAGCCGCGGGGTTCGAAGCAAGGCGAAGCGCGCGCCTAGCTCGTGAGGAACCAGCCGAGCGCGACGCCGAGCGCGGCCAGCGCAACGACGGCGGCGACGATGAGCGCGACCTTGGAGCCGCCCGGCTTGCTTTTGGGCGCTGCTAAGCTCTTCGGCTTTGGCTGCTCCTGCTCCGCCGGCCCCTTAGAGCCCGGATCGACGATCGAAATCGGGGTCGCCCCCGGCGGGCGAAAGGTCATCACGGCCGCCCCATCTTCACCTCGGACGCGCGGTGACGGAATGAGAGACGGACCCATCGGCACCGGCGCCGCGTCCTGAGCCGCTGGCCTGCTCGACTTGGACTCGAACCAGCCCATCGTGGCGCCGGGCGGTGCGCTGCTGCGCACGGTCTCAATCGCCGTCTCGACCTCGGAGTCGCCCGCAAACCAGTTGCTGGGATCGACGAAGTCCGAAGCCACGAGCGGCCGCGCGCCTTCGCCGTCAGGGTTGAGAGTGAACGGCCGAGACGGGTCGGCCGGGATGCTGACCGAGCTCTCGAGCGACGTGAACCTCGCGAGCTCCTCTTGGATCATGCCGTCGATCATCAAGGGCTGCGGCGGCACCGACTTCTGGCGTTCGAGCGCGGCCTTCACGAGATTTGCGATGTCGTACGAGGTGACCTTCATTTGATGATGAAAGAGATAGCCTGCCAAGGCGTCACCAAACTCTCGCGCAGTTTGGAAGCGGGCGTCGGGCTCCCTGGCGAGCGATTTCATCAGCAGCATTTCAAACTGTGGGTCGACCTCGGCATGGTCACCCACCAGGCTCGGAATGTCCGCGCTCGAGACCGCCTGGACCGTGTCGTAGTCGGTCTCGCCGAGGAAAAGACGCCGGCCAGAAAGCATCTCCCAAACGCAGACGCCGAGCGCAAAAATATCTGCCCTCTCGTCGACCTCCTGCCCATTGGCCACCTCGGGCGACAGGTAGCTAAACTTCCCCTTCACGACCCCGGGGTCGGTCCGCTCGAGCTGCGTTCGAGCCTTTGCGAGTCCGAAATCGGTGACCTTCACTTCGCCGCGCTTGCTGATCAAGATGTTCGGCGGCGACACGTCCCGGTGAACCAGCTCGACCGGCTTGCCGTCGTCGTCCACGAGCTCGTGCGCGTAGCTCAGTCCGCGACAGGCTTCCATCGCGATGTAGATCACGTCCTTCAGAGGGAAGGGCTGCCGCTTGAGCCGCAGGGTTTCCATGATCTTCTTGAGGTTCGTACCGTCGACGAACTCCATGACGATGAAGAAGCTGTTGTCCGACTTCCCGATGTCGAAGACGCTGACGATGTTTGCGTGCGACAGCTGGGCACCGAGCCGTGCCTCGTCGAGAAACATGCCAATGAAGTTCGTGTGCGAGGCGAGATGCGGCAAAACGCGCTTGATAGCGACGCGTTTCTTGAACCCTTGAACACTCGTGGCTTCCGCAAGGAAAACCTCGGCCATTCCGCCGGCTTCAAGTCTTTCGATCAGGTTGTATCTCTGATCGGTCATCTCAGCTCGTCCGCCCCCCCTGAGGCGCTTTTCCATTGTCCTTTGCGGGCGGTGGCCTGGTCAAGGAAGGGATGCGATTGACAGGGTGGCCCTGCGGCGCTTGACTGCTGCCGTGCCCCGCTCTCCAAAGCCCCTTCGAATCGCTCCTTCCGTGCTTTCGGCGGATTTTGGCCGTCTCGAGGCCGAGGTTCAGGCCGTCGACCAGGCGGGCGCCAACTGGATCCACGTCGATGTCATGGACGGCCGGTTCGTGCCGAACATCACAATCGGGCCCCCCGTGGTCAAAGCCATCCGCGCTGCGACGCAGAGCGTGGTGGATGTTCACCTCATGATCGTCGAGCCGGAGAAGTATGTTCAGTCGTTTGCGGAGGCCGGCGCCGACATCATCACGGTGCATGAAGAGGCCAGCACGCACCTGCACCGGACGCTTCAGCAAATCCGGGCCCTCGGGAAGCGCGCCGGCGTGTCGTTGAACCCCCATACCCCTCCCGATGGCCTACGATACGTACTGCCCAACGTCGACCTGATCCTCGTGATGAGCGTGAATCCCGGTTTCGGCGGTCAGAGCTTCATCCCCTCCGCCGTCGACAAGCTCGCTCAGATTCGCGCGATGATCGACGAATCGGGCTTCGACATCGACCTCGAAGTCGACGGCGGCGTCAAGCCTGGCACGGCACGCCAAGTCATCGACGCAGGCGCCGACGTCATCGTCGCCGGCAGCGCGGTCTTCAACCAGGGCGACTACGCCGCCGCCATCGAGGCGATCCGAAAGGACGGCGAGTGAACGACGAGGCCGCGCGCCGGAGGGAATTTGCCGACCGCAAAGTAACCAAGCGGAAGCTTCGAAAGAGCAGGTTGGTCGTTGAAGAGGGGCCCGACAAAGGCAAGCGGATCGACATTGCCAGTGAGCGCATGACCATCGGCGAGAGCGTGATCTGCGACCTCACGCTCAACGACACCGCGGTCAGCGGCACGCACTGCGAAATCATCGCGAAGGAGAACGGCTTCTTGCTGCGCGACCTCGGCTCGGCCAACGGGACTTGGGTTGCGGGTGTTCGTGTTCGCGAAGCCTGGCTGGAGCCGGGCATGCCCCTGCGGATCGGGCGTACGGTCATCCGCTTCGAGCACGGCCCTGGCACCATCGAAATCGAGCTCAGCCGACGCGAGAAGTTTTACGATCTCATTGGCCATGGTGTCCGCATGCGAGAGATTTTCGCGGTCCTCGAGAAGGTGGCTGCGTCCGACTTGACCGTCTTGGTTCGGGGCGAAACAGGCACCGGCAAAGAGCTCGTTGCCCGGGCAATTCACCGTGCATCGAAGCGCGCGCAGCGCGCGCTCATCGTCCAGGATTGCAGCGCGATCCCCGCCAACCTCATCGAGAGCATCTTGTTCGGCCACGAGCGCGGCTCGTTCACCGGCGCCGCCGACCGCAAGCGCGGCTGCTTCGAGGTGGCCGACGGTGGCACTCTTTTCCTCGACGAAATCGGCGAGCTCGACATCGGCCTGCAGCCGAAGCTTCTGCGCGTCCTCGAGACGCGCGAGGTGCAACGCGTCGGGGGGACCAAGATGATTCCGGTCGACGTGCGCGTCGTCGCGGCCACCAATCGCGACCTCCGCCAGATGGTCAACGAAGGCACGTTTCGTGAAGACCTCTACTACCGCTTGACCGTCGTCCAGGTGGACCTGCCGGCCCTTCGCGAACGCACCGAAGACATCCCGGCGCTCGCGGTCCAGTTTCTCGAAGAGTCGGCCAAGCGTGGCCCGCAGGAGGGCGCGAGCTTCACGATTACCGATGACGCCATGACGAAGCTGCAGGCCTACCCCTGGCCGGGAAACGTCCGCGAGCTCAAGAACACCATCGAGCGCGCCGTCTCCCTCGCCGATGGAACCGAGCTCGGCATGCACGACCTCATGCCCGCGTCGCAGAAGACCCCGCCTATCGTGTTTCCTGGCGGCACCGCCGAGCAGTTCGTCGACAACGACATCCCGTTCAAAGACGCCAAGCAGCGAATCGTGGATGCCTTCGAAGCACAGTACCTCAAAGCGGTGCTCGACAAGCACGGCGACAACATCAGCCGCAGCGCGCGCGCAGCCGGTCTCACCCGCTACCACCTCCGCGAGCTCGCCAAGCGCTACGGCTTGCGCGGCGAAACCAGCGACCCCGGCGACGAAGATTGAGCGATCGGCGCTGCTCCCGCCTATGATGAAGGCCATGGTTGGGGCCGCAGTTCTGTTCATCACAGCGCTAGCCGTCGGCTGGCCTCAGGGGGTGGCCGCCGATGCAGCCGTCGGCTCATCCGCGGCCCCGGCGCCTCCTTGGGCCAAGTCGATTGAAGTCGTGAACGACGGCGCCCCGGTGATGCTCGAGGCCGACTCCAGCTCACGGCGCCGCGGCACCGTCGGCGCCGGCACGCGTCTCGGCTTCACGCGCAGGGTCTTCGGTGAAGGTTGCTCGACCGGAGTCTGGTATGAAACCAGCGACGAGCTCTTCATCTGCGAAGGGCACGTGCAGCCGTCGGGCTTGCCCCCGGGCGCCACGCGCGACGAGCTCACCGGCCCCGGCGCGCGCCTGCCCCAGCGCTACGCCTTCGTCCGCTTCGACGGGACTCGCGCGTACGCGCACCCGAGCGACTACTTCCGCAACGACTACAGCGAGGCGCTCGGCAAGGGCTATGGCATCGTGATTACCGGCAAGCAGGTCTACGAGGGCGTGGAGTTCATTCGCACGCGCCGCTACCTTTGGATCGAGCGCGGCTCGGTTCACTTCGTCGATGGGAGCCCGTTCACCGGCGAGAAGCTCCGCCACGGTGAGCTGCTCGACGTCGCATGGGTTTCACCGAGGCCCGCCAAGCTACACGCGACGCCCAACGGCCGAGCTCTCAAACGCCTCGACCGCCACCAAGCCGTTCGCATCGAATCGAGCAGAGGGGCGTGGAGCCAACTCGCCGGGGGAGGGTGGATGCGCAACGCCGACCTCGCGCGCGCCGGCCTCGTCGAACCCCCCGAAGGCGTTGGCGCAACCGACCGATGGATCGACATCGACATCGACGAGCAAGTTCTCGTCGCCTACGAAGGCCGGCAGCCCACCTTCGCGACCCTGGTTTCGACCGGCCGCAACAGCAAGCAATCCGAGACCCCGCTCGGTGTGTTTCAGATCTGGGCCAAGCTCGAGTACTCCGACATGGATGACATCGAGCGCACCGACGTCGACAAGAACTACTCGATTCAAGATGTCCCCTGGGTGCAGTTCTTCAAAGGCAGCTACGGCTTTCACGCCGCGTTCTGGCACAACGACTTCGGCCGCCGCCGAAGCCACGGCTGCATCAACCTCTCGCCCGCAGACGCCCGCTACCTCTTTCAGTTCAGCCAGCCCGTTCTGCCGCCCGGTTGGAACGCCATCCTCCCGATGCCCGAAGACCGCCCGACGACGGTGCAGGTTCGTGCGAGGGATTGACGCCGTCAGGCTTCGAACAGCTCTTTGGCGTTGTCGAGCGCCAGCTGGAACTCCCGCTCGTTCCGCCTCGTCACGATGCGTTCTGCCAGCCTGCCGAGCACGGGAATCGGAATGCCGTAGTCGACCCCGAGGGTCAGCGCCGCTCCCTCCTCGTGGGGCTCGACGCTGAATGCGACGTGTGCTTCGATCATGCCGATGTTCTGATGCACCGAGCGCTCCTGGGGAACGTGCTCAACGACGACGCCCTCCCCATGCAGCAGAATCCCAGCCATTTTGTAGGTCCACTCGTACTGCTGCCCGGCGCCTGTCCCGATCACGTCCCGAATCTCCACCATGCTCGGGATCCACTCAGGGAAATTGGAAGGATCGCTGACGTAGGCGAACACGCGGTCCGGCGGCGCTTGAATCACGATGCTGTTCTTCCAACTAGGCACTCGCGCGAGCTCCTCCTCGGCTAGCCCTCTAGAGCCTCTTTGAGATTGTCAAACCCGACCGCGAACTCACGAGCGTCTCGGCTCAGCGCGAGCCTTTCGGCCAGCCTGCCTAAGACCGGGACGGGGACGCTGTATTCGACCTCGATACGCAGAAGCGCCCCTGCTTCGTGCGGCTCGACGGTGAAGGTCCAATCGCTGCCAATCGAGCCGATGCTCTGAAGCACGACGCGTTGATTCGGGGTGTATTCGACTACGGTGCTCTGCCCCCGAAGAAGCATTCCGGCCATTTTGTAGGTCCACTCGTACTGTTGCCCGGCGCCCGCACCGAGGACATTTCGAACCTCGACCATGCTCGGAAGCCACTCGGGGAACTTGGAAGGATCGCTGACGTACGCGAACACGGGGTCCGGCGGTGCATGAATCACTGCGTTCTTGCTCAAGGAGGCCATGGGTACGGGTCGCTCGCTGGAAAGAAGCTTTGTATAGGCGCGGCCGCCACAACCGTCCATACGCAATTCTTTATTCGAGTCTTGAACCAAGTCCGGCAAAACCGGAGCGGGTCGCGTGCCATTTCGTTGGCCGGCCGCGTTCTGAACGGGCGAAGGAGTTTCGACACAACATCCACCGCCCCCGTCCGATGAGCGGTCATGGTGTTCGCCGAATACGCGTTGCTCACAGGGGTCGTCGTTCTGGCGGTCGGCCTCGCGCTCTACGGCCTCGGCGTACCCCTCGTCCAGGCTTTTTATATCACGAAACTCTTCATCCTTTTGCCGGTGCCCTGAGAGAGGAAGGCAGTCATGAAAGACAAAGCAGAAATCGAGAAAACGTTGCTATCGGACAAGCGGGGACTGACCACAGTCGAGTACATCATCGTGCTCGGTTTGATCGCCGTTGTCGGCATCGCGGCTTGGCAGCAATTTGGCGAGACCTTAATCGGCGAGGTCGAAGCAGCCGACGGATACATCGCGGACGTCGTGCAGTAGAGGAATGTGGGATGGAGACCGGCGTAACCATCGCTGCGAGCCTCGCTTTGTTTGTCGCCGCAACAGCCGCGTTTTGGGATTGGCGACGAGGTGAAATCCCGAATTGGCTGACGCTTCCGGCCCTACTGCTGGCGCCGGCGAGCTACGGACTCGCGTTCGGCGTCGAATACGCACTTCACAGCCTCGCGGCTGCATTCTTGGCCGGCTTGGTCCCGTACCTGCTCTTTCGCCGCGGCGCGATGGGGGGCGGCGACGTCAAGCTCTTTGGCGCACTTGGTGCGGTGATGGGCTTCGACCTGCTGCTCGGCGTCGAAATCCAGCTCGCGGCACTCGTGGCAGCCTTGATCGTCACCAGTGCCTCGCTGGCATGGAAAGGGGCGTTAACCAGAACTCTAGGGAACGCCTGGGCGGTCGCGTTGGGCCCCGTGCTTCCGCAACGTTGGCGTCGCGACCCGTGCGATGAGCTAGTTGCGCCCATTCGCATGGGCGCTCCGGTCTTCGCCGCGACCGGGATCCTCACCGCGCCGCATCTCCTGTTTGGGTGGGCGGGTCTGTGACGGTGGTCTCGTCAAGTTCTGGCTCCCTATTTGCTGACAAGCGCGGCGTCGTCTTCCTCGAGCTCCTCATCGCATTCGTTCCGATGTGGTCGTTCTTCCTATGCATCCTCCAGCTCGCCTTCATTGCCCATGCGGACCTCATCGTGAAGCACTCGGCTGACTCAGCCGCGCGATCGGCCGCAGTCGTCCTGCCTGACGACCCCAACGAGTACGGCGGCGAAGCGAAAATGAGCGTGGCCCGCAACGCCGTGACGGCGGCCGATCTCGGTCTCGCGCTCGAGCAAATCGGTTCTGCCGCACAGGTCGGCGCGAGCGGAGCAGGTCTATCCCGCGCCTTTTCCTCGGCGGCCTTGGTGAACCTTGGAAGGTCGCGCCTCAACACGATTCGGCTGGCCGCACACGTGCCGCTGATGCCTCTAGCACCTGAAAATGTCGGTCGCGATTCGCAGCCCAGTATTGCCAAGGCAATCGGAACTCAGCGTAGGCTCTTATCTGCGCTGTACTATCAGCCGTTTGCCCTAGCGGTGACGTTTCCGGGGCTTCAGGGAAGCGTAGCCGACCAGCCAGAGATCACCGTGAGGGTGACCTATGCCTTTCAGTGCACGGTGCCCCTTGCGCGAAAAATTCTTTGTCGCTCGTTCGCGGACCTCGCGGCTCGAGAAGAGATCGGCGGAGCGTTCTTCCCGCTGGCGCAGTCTATCGTCGGGGGTCGATTTCGGGGTCTACAGCACGAAACCACGCTGCTCATCCATGACGCACCCTACGAGTATCGTCCGAGGCGTTCATGAGGCATTTGAATCGAGCCCGCCTTCTGGACGATACGCGAGGCGCCATGATGCTGATGTCCCTCTTCATGGCGCTCCTTCTCATAGGGGCTCTCTACTACATCCTCGGCGTAGGCGACGCCGTCGTGTACCGGCGCATCATGCAAGACGGCGCCGATGCCGGTGCGTACGCGGCATCAGTGATGGGCGCGAAGGGGATGAACCTTCATGTCTTACTCAATGTGGTGATGGCCGTAACCGCCGGCATCCTGCTCGTCATTCGCAGCGTCGAGGTGCTGCTCGAGATCACTCTCGGGATTCTGTACGGCTTGGTCGCGACAGTCCTCCTGGCGGCGAAGGCGTCCGCGCTCATCGCCGCGCTCAGCCCCGTCGAGAGTACGGTAGAAAGGGTCGGCGACGCGGTCGAGCAGTTCGTTCGGACGGCTCATCACGCGTTGAATGCCGCTCACAAGGTGGTTCAGCATACGTACCCGCTGCTTGCCGAAGCGCGGGCGGTCGATGCGATGGCTTTTCAGGCTGCCTACGACCCCCCGGTTTCGGGGGGCTTTGTCGTCCCGCTTCTCGGTTCGCGTCTTCCGGGCGGCGGTCGGGGGCTTCCCGTCGAGGAGGACGAGCTCGGCGTCGTCTGCGATCGAGTCGCCGATGGGCTGAGCAACAGGCTGAGGAATGTGAGATCGAGGGTTCCCCGTTGGCTTCTCAGGTTTCTCGGGGGCGTAGTCGGCCAGGCACTTCGACTTGGAAAACGACGAACGTGTGCAGACGACGTAGTCGAGTCACCTCGCCGCGTGATTGAAACCCGAGGTGATGAAACTCCCGTATGGCTTGGGCACGAGGAATTCCAATACCGGGCGTACGCCATCGGCCACGACCCCCATCGGAGTCATTGGCGAAACGGCGAGCGGGGCGTTCGAATCGCACAGGGCGGTGGGACAGACGGACGGAGCTCCATCCACGAGGCGCACGTCGTAGGACGCCTCGCGTTTGCTCAGGCCGAGTACTATTTCGACGGCACTGAGCACAAAGCCGAATGGCTCTGGAAACAGAGGTGGCGCGCACGGCTTCGGAGGTTTCGAATTTCGCGGAGTTGGATCCCCAGCGGAATTCTCAGCGCTTGTTCGGCCGCGAGAGGGCGGGGGTCGCTCGAAGGGCTCTCGGGTATTTGTGACGTTGCCCGTGATTTTTCCATCAACGCGGTCTCTGCCCACTGAGGACATCATGGGTGCATCCATTCGACAATTGCTGAGCGACGAAAGCGGAACCGCGATGCTGGAAGCCCTGATTAGTCTCCCGGTGTTTGTAGCCTGTTTGGCAGGGGTGATCGGCCTCAATGGGATGTACGGAGCAAAGCTAGAAGCGAAGTCTCGCGCCAGGCGAATGGCGTGGCTGCAGGCCGACTCGGGCGAATGTCCCACGCAAAGCTGTCGAAGCGGGGAGTGCGGTCGCATCGAAGGCGAGCTTCGCGCCGGTGGTCTCGATGACCTGCTCACAGTGCGCGACGGCCGCCTGTCCTTGGATTCCTTTCTCGGAAACCTCGGCCGCTTCTTTCTGGGCCAGGCGACGAACGGGGTGGGCTCAGCTAAATCCTCGATGCCGACGATGCTGAGCCCCGCGATCGGCTCGCAGCATGGAGTGACGACCCTGCTCTGCAACACCACGGCTCGGACCGCCCGAGGAGCGGGCAACGTCCTGGAGCACGCCTGCCACACGGGTCTGCAAAACACGGAGTACGCGCGTGAAGTGTGCCGATAGAACGATGCCGCTGCTGCGGCTTGGGCTGTTCCTTCTCGCCTTCGGAGCCCTCGGCTCCGCGGTCCTGCTGCGCTCGGCCGATGCCGAGGTTGCGGGGTTCCTATCGAGCGGGGGAGCTGAATCCATGAGTTATCCCGGCACGCCTCCGGGCAGAGCACGGGTCCTGCAGTTGAACGGCGTGCCGATTTCGTTTCGTACCCAAACAGTCGCAGCGCCGCTAGAGGACGTTCTTGGACACTACGAGTCGCTCTGCATCGGCGCTGGTGCGGGAATCGCCGAGCGGCTCTCCATGCAATCGCACCGCGGCAAAGACGGAGGTCACGTTGCGTGTCTCGACATGGGCGATGCGCCGCGAAATCTGCGGGCGCTCGCAGGTCGGTTTGTTCGCTTCTCCCAGACCGGAAACCTGACCGAGCTGGGAGGGCTTCGATACGCGCGCGCGCGCCGGGTGTCCGGCACGTCCGGCGACCGGACGTTCGTTCTCACGGTTTGGGCCGATTCCGCCTTTCCCGTCTTTCGAATGTTAGCCCTCGACGGGGCCGAAGCAGCAGGCAAAGACATCGAATCAGTCCCCCGCCCTCAGAGCTCGCAGCGGCTCTTGTCCGCATGGGAGGTGGGGTCGCCCAGCGGTTTCGTCGTGTACCGGGTGCTGCAGGAGTCGGCAGCTGCGCTCGAGTCGTTCTACCGAACTCAGCTCTCGGCAAACGGCTGGACGATCATCGAGCGGCATCCTTCCGAGGCGTTCGTGATCGACGGCATCCGTACCATTTCGGCCGAGCGCGCGAATCGCACCGTCACTGTTCTCGCCCATTCCAGCGACGCCTCCGCCACCGTCGTCTCCATACTGATCTCTCAACCGTCGTGACCAGGGTCCACCGTCCATGAACCGAACCGCCCTCCTCGCATCCGCCATCGTCGCCGCCCTGGGCTTTGTGCTTCTTTTTGCTTACGTGCGGGAGTTTCAGCGAGATGCGACCGGCGGTGATCCCATCGCATTGCTCGTTACGAGTCAGAACGTCGCGGCAGGTGTTCCTCTAACCGAGGAGATGTTGCTCGTGAGAGCCTTGCCCGAGAGTTACGTCGAGGAACGTCAAGTCCTCGCCAGCGCACTTCCACGGGTCCTGGGAGTCCGCGCATCCATCGCGCTCGAGGCGAACCAGACTCTACTCTGGACCGACCTGTCGACTACTCCAAGCGATCGGAGCTCGCTGTCGAGCCGCATCCCAAAAGGCATGCGGGCGATCAGCATCGACGCCGCGGGAAGACGAAACCTGGCTCCGCTGATACGTCCCGGCGATCGGGTCGACGTCCTGCTCACCAAGGCAAAGCCAGGCTCGGAGGCAAGCGTCGTCACGATCCCCCTTCTGCAGAATATTCTGGTTCTCGCCGTCGGTGCCCGATTCGCAGCGGCAGACCTCCACGACTCCTCGCTTCGATCGGACCCCGTCACGCTTCTGGTCACGATCGACCAGGCTAGCCTGCTTGCCCAGGCCCGACGTGATTCGAGCTTGAGTCTCCTCCTCCGCAACGAAAACGATCTGGAGATCAATGAAGGTCTCCCGGAGACCGACGACTCCGACGTGCTCGAACAAGAGAAGCGAGCTCGTCGCCAACGGCGATTGAGGATCGAGAGGGTCGACTAAGATGACTATCCTCGCGAACAGGTTCGCGCTCGCAACGCTTGTCCTCGTTTCCGGGGCGCTCGAGGCTGAAGCTAGAGCCGATCTCGACGCCGAGCGTTCGATCACCCTGCGAGTCGGTGAGCAGAAGAGCCTGTCCGCGCGAGGCATCAAAAGCTACTCCGAGGGTGCACCTGGCTTCGCCGACATCCGAATCACGCGCGACCAGAGTCGCTTCGTGCTGGTTGGCAAGCAGGAGGGCGCGACTTCGTTGCTGCTGATCAAGAGCGACGGCAACCAGCTGCAGTACACAATTCGAGTCATTCCAGCAGATGCGACAAAGGGATTTGGAGGACGGGAGAACATCCGATTGGACTTGTATTTCGTACTGATCCAGGACCGCTATGGGCACCAAATTGGGCTCAACTGGCCCGGGAACATCGGTAGCACCCTCGGGCCTTCCGAGGCCGCCATCGCGATTACGGGCGGCAGCGGACAAGCCACACAGAGCGCGTTTCAAATTCTGCCGCAGACGTTCCTGCCGAGCTTCGACCTCGCACAGGCTAAAGGGTGGGCGAAGCTGTACCGTCAAGCCACCTTGGTGACTGCCAATGGCACCGAAGCCGTGTTCACCTCCGGCGGGGAGTTCAACGTTCAAGTCCAAAACAATTTGACCGTGAACGTGCAGGCCATCGAGTTCGGGACGAAGGTCAGTGTTCTCCCTACGTACGATTCCAAGACTGGTCGCATCGAGCTTGAAATCGTGGCTGACGTGTCCGACCTAGATTCGGAAAAAGGAGCGAGAGGGATTCCCGGCCGCATCACTTCACACATCGAAACCTTGGTGAATCTCGAGCTGGGTCAGTCCGTTTCCCTAGCTGGAATTCGCGCACGCACCGAGAGGCGAAGGAGAAGCGGAATCCCAGGCTTGGCTCTCGCTCCATTCATCGGCGCGCTCTTCGGTACGCATTCCCGCGAGATCGAAGACGACCAGTCGTACATGTTCGTGGTTCCTTCGGTCATCGAGCCAGTCAGCTTGAGTCAAAGAGACCGAGTCGAAGAGGCGCTTCGTGTATACGAGAGCTTCCGGGGTCATGTCGACGACCACCACCTCCTGGATCAGCCTCGCGTTGGGCGTTCCACCGCCTCCACGGTTGAAGGAGAGAGGTGAAGATGAGTCACGGATTTGCGGTATCCGTCCAAAAGCCCGACGGCGCCACCGAGCTGCTGAGCTTGCCGGATGCTGGTTCGCTGACCGTCGGTCGCGATCCCGGGTGCAACATCGTGCTTCCCTCGCCGGCGGTCAGTCGAGTCCACCTTCACATTGAACAGCGCGCAGGCAGCACTTGGATCATCGATCGGTCGTCCAACGGCACCATGCTTGCCGGTGCACGGCTTTCCGAAGCGGAGACACTGCTCTCGCCAAGCGAAGACGTTCGCGTCGGTCCCTACCTGCTTCGGGTTTCGCTACTCACGGCCAGCGAACCCTCTGCGTCCCCCGAGCTCAGACGTCGAATTCATCGCTCGCTTCTCGACCACCTCGATCTTGCTTCGCTCGAAGCTGCAGACATGGATCCTCAGGTTCTGCGGCCGCGCGTGGTTCAAGCTCTCGAGGAAATTGTATCGCGATTGAAAGAAGAGCTCTCTTCCGGAACGGATCTCCCTAGGCTCGTCGCAGAGATGACCGACGAAGTGCTTGGTCTCGGGCCAATCCAAGAGCTTCTGGACGATGATTCCGTTTCAGAAGTCATGGTCGTCGATCCGAATACGATTTACGTCGAACGCGAAGGCAAGATCCGCATCACCCCTTTGCGCTTCACGGATGACGAATCCTGCCGGGCCGCGATTGAACGCATCGTTACTCCACTCGGGCGTCGCATCGATGAAAGCACACCGTTGGTCGACGCGCGTCTGAACGATGGTTCGCGCGTCAACGCGATCATACCACCGCTCGCGATTCGCGGACCTTGCATTACGATTCGAAAGTTCGCCAAGCGCCCGCTCCAGCTCGACGAGCTCGTTCAGCGAGGAAGCCTGAGCTCGTCGATGGCCAGATTTCTGCAGCGCTGCGTATCCGCGAAAAAGAACTTGGTCATTTCGGGCGGTACCGGAAGTGGAAAGACGACGTTGCTCAACGTTCTCTCCGCCGGAATCCCGTCAGGTGAGCGAATCGTCACCATCGAAGACGCGGCCGAGCTCCGGCTCGATCAACCGCATGTCGTGTCGCTCGAATCGAGGCCGGGCAACCGCGAGGGTTGCGGCGGTTACAGCATTCGGGATCTCGTCAAGAACGCGCTTCGGATGAGACCTGACCGAATCATCGTGGGTGAGTGCCGTGCCGGAGAAGCAATCGACATGTTGCAGGCCATGAACACCGGTCACGAAGGTTCGATGACGACGACACATGCAAACAGCGCGAATGAAGCGCTCAAACGCATTGAATCGCTCTGCATGATGTCCGGGCTGGACTTGTCTCCTCGGGCAGTTCGGGAGCAGGTTGCCGCAAGCATTCATGTCGTCGTTCAACAAACCAGATTCTCCGATGGTTCGCGTCGTCTGACCGCGATCACGGAGGTTGGGCGGCTGGACGACGACGGCCAATTGGTTCTCCACGACATTTTCGTCTTTCACCGAACGGGTACTAGCGAATTTGGCGAAGTTCTCGGCGAACATCGAACGACCGGGTACGTCCCTAGCTTCTTGAGTGAGTTCATAACTCAGGGGCTCATCGACGGGGGAGAGTTCTTGTGAGGCTCGATGCCCTCCCGCTTCTCATTTCGTCGGCTGTTTTTCTCGTCTGCGGCTGTGCGGCCATCACGTATCTCTCGTTCTCCATCGAAGGAAACTTCGCGCAGCGGCGATGGGGACGCTACGCCGAGCGACTCGAACGGCACTCGAGTTTTCTCTTGCTCCGCTACCGAGGGTCACAAATCGCGTTGGCACAACTCATCACCTGCTCTGCTTTGGCAGGCATGAGTGCGGTCACTCGAAGTTCGGTGTTTGCCCTTCTCATGTTCTTGGCTGCGGCGGCGCCGCCGTTCGTTTTGTGGAAGCGTCACCGCGCGCGCGTCGAGCAACTCGAACGTCAGCTCGATACGTGGTTACTCATGTTGGCCAATGCGCTCAAAGCGACCTCCTCCGTTGGAGAAGCGATTGCTTCGACCGTTTCATTGATGCCCAAGCCGTTTAGTGCAGAGGTCGACCTACTGGTCAAAGAGATCCGATTAGGTGCGCCGCTCGATCGCGCGATCAACGCTCTCGCCCGACGAATAGACAGCACCGCGATTTCTGGAGCCCTAGCGACGATCGTGGTTGCACGTCAGACCGGTGGCGACTTGTCCAAGACTTTGGAGCATGCGTCGGAGGCCCTTCGGGAATCCGCGAGGCTCGAGGGCGTGCTTCGGTCCAGAACAGCCGAGGGCCGTGGGCAGGTTCTGGTCCTGGCCTCCGTGCCCTTTCTTCTTTGCATCATGATCGCGTGGCTCGATAGGTCCTGGTTCGAGCCAATGCTGAATCAGAAGCTTGGTCAGGCACTCCTCGCAACCTGCGCCCTGCTGTGGATCTTCGCTACGGTCTGGGCTCATCACATCGCGAAGGTCGACTTGTGATCGGTCCGTTCGATAGCTTCCTCACGCTGGTTTTTGCGCTGATCCTGGGAGGCGTATCCCGTTTCACATTTGAGCTCTCAAGGATCCGTGCAGCGGAGCGACCCGTCCTGGGTACTCGGGGCCTAAATCGAGCCAGAGCTTTGAGTCGTGGCAGCTTCTTCGCCTGGCTTGAGCCAACGCTCCGCCTGATTGCCGCATGGCTCGCACCGATTCGGATGGAACAGATACGTACACGCGTACGCCGCCTGCTGACGTATGCGGGCGACTACCTCGGGCTGTCCGACGACGAGCTGATCGCGCTCTGTCTTCTCTCTGGCCTCGGCCTCGGAGGCGGGACGCTGATTGCGTGCCGGTTCCTGGGCGTATCTTGGCTTGTTTCAGTCGGAGCTCTCGGCCTCGGAGCTGTCCTTCCCTGGTTTCGCATCGTTGGTGTCGCTCAGCAAAGAGCACAGATGGTAGGCCGCCGGCTTCCCGCCGCGGTCGAGCTCGCGTCCATGTGCATGAGCGCGGGCTTGGACTTCCCCGGTTCACTCCGACGCATCGTCCAAAGCGCGTCCGATGACAGCGACCCCATCATCGAGGAATTCTCGAGAGTCCTGCAGGAGCTCGACCTCGGTCACACTCGACGAAGCGCAATGGAGGGGCTCGCATCCCGAATTCCGACCGATCAGGTTCGGGAGTTCGTAAATAGCGTCGTTCAAGCAGAAGAACGAGGCAGCCCCCTCGCTCGCGTTCTCCGAATTCAATCACAAACACAGCGTTTGCGGCGAAGCGTTGCGGCCGAAGAGACGGCGTCGGAGGCTGCACTCATGCTGCTGGGTCCGATGACGCTGATCTTTCTATGCGTGATCGCTCTGCTTCTGGGCCCGGTTGTCGTTCGCTTCATGACCGGAGGGCTCGGACCGGCATGACGAGTGCTCCGTCAGTCCGAGTGCAAGGCCTCTTCCTCTTGCTTGCGGCGTGCGTACTCGCGGCTCTCATCGGATGGTTTCGAGGCCGGGAGTCGACCAACGTCGACGAGCAAGCGCTCGACGACTACCCGGAGCTCTTCGCCGATGTGCAGCCCTGCCCGCTTCGTGACGAGGGAGTGACAAGCGCTCGACGTTTGGAGGAGCGCGGTCTTCTGTTTGCGGACCGCTATCCGTACGATGCCGGCGACGGTGTTCGAGCAGCATACCACTTCGCGCAAGCCGAGGCGTGCTACCGAGGCGCCGGCTCGCATGATGACGCGGTTCGTGCGGGCCGTTTGCACGCCGCCATCGCTGCGCGCGTCAATACGGACTACGCAGCGGCGCGTCTAAACCTGGTCACAGCGCTCGACCAGGCTCGATGGTCGGATGCACTGAGCGAGATTCATCGTTTGCTTCTCCTGACCGCGCATTTGAGGAGGGATGGGTATGTCGAATGGCTCAACAAAATCGTCGGTAGAACCACAGCGCGCGCAAGCACGACGCTCTGACAAAGAACACAGGCTCTTGCTTGCCTCATGCCTTGCGGTCACTCTCGGATGTAATCACCCAACGCTTCATCAAAGCTCGGAGCTCCAGTCGGAGCTTACCAACGTCACGGCGGAGGACCTCTTTCTCCTTGGCGTCTCACACGCGCATTCCGGTGACTTCCTGCGGGCTGAGCAGTATCTAGCCGCCGCGCGACAGCGAGGGCATGAGCAGGCGTCCGCGATTCGATGGCTGGTGCGGGTCTGCATTGCGGCAAGCCGCTATCAGTCCGCATTGCGCCACGCGCACCGTTACCTTCGCGAAAATCCTAGACACTGGTCACTTCGTCTCGTCGTCGCCAGTCTCCACGAAGCGCTAGGAGATTCGGCACGTGCGAAATCGGAGCTCGAATACATCGTGCGAGCTGAGCCTGACTGGGCGTTGCCTCACTACCGGCTAGCTATGCTCTATCGCGACAACGGCGACGACCGAGCTCAAATCAACGCGCAGCTGGAACAGTACCTCGAGCTTGCGCCCGACGGACATCACGCCCCCGAAGCGCAGTCCTTTCTCGACGAAAGCCTCCACGCGGGCGTGGGCCCCCGTCGTATGTCCTCTCGAGTCGACGCTAGCCCCGCGGCGCAGGCGCCATGAGAATTCCTCGCTACGTCTTCGAACAAACGGTCGCGTCGCTGTTTCGCCCGGTAGCGCCCTACCTCGACGGCGACGAGGTGAGCGAGATCATGATTAATGGACACGACGAGATCTACGTGGAGACAGAGGGTCGACTCCATCTCTCCGACAGTCGCTTTGATTCAGAACACGATCTGATGTCAGCACTTCGAAATCTCTCGCAGTTCGTGGGCCGTGAGCTCAACCCTGAGCGACCGATCTTGGAAGCCCGGCTTCCCGACGGATCCAGGGTCCAAGCGGTGATTCCACCAGCCGCCCCCTCGGGTCCCGTCGTCAGCATCAGGCGCTTTCGACGGCAGCAGCCGACGCTCCAACGCCTGGTCGAGCTGGGTTCGGTCCCTCGCGAGATCTCGACCCTGCTCCGATCCGTAGTTGAACGAAAACACAACGTGATCATCGCAGGCGGAAGTGGGTCCGGTAAGACATCTTTCCTCAATGCTCTGTCATCGCTCGCTTCCGATGATGAAAGGGTCGTGGTCATTGAAGACTCACAAGAGCTTCAGATTCAACTACGCCACGTCGTACAACTCGAGTCGCAGCCGCCAAACGTCCGCGGTATGGGCGGCGTAACGATTCGCGACCTTCTCCGGGCCACGCTTCGATTGCGCCCCGACCGTATCGTCATCGGCGAGATTCGTGGCGGAGAGGCTCTCGACCTGATTCAAGCGATGACCTCTGGTCATCGAGGCTGCCTTTCCACGGTTCACGCCACACTTCCTATCGACACTCTGAGCCGGTTGGAAACGATGGCGCTCATGAGCGACGTAGGAGTGCCGCTCGCAGTTCTTCGGATTCAGATCGCCTCTGCTGTGGACACGATTGTACAGGTTTCGCGCGGCCCTGAAGGCGCGCGTTTCGTGACGCACGTCTCAGAGGTCCACGGTTGGGATGCAGAAAGCGGCTATCAACTAGAGCACTTGTTCGAACGGCTGGAAGACATCGAGGGCGTCGAATGAACGAGCCGCCCACGATGATTCTCCCGGAAAGCGACGAGGAACACACTTTGGTCGATCGCACCAAGCATCGAGCAAGGCGAACACGGAGCACCCCTCGGGCCATGCTATCGAGCTACAGGCGAGAGATCATCGAGGTTGGCGTTGCGTTCACACTTCTCGTCGGCCTTGGCTTGGTGATGCATCAACAGCAACAGGCTGCAGACGCTTTGCGCGAGGTGCTGACTGAGATTCGGGCTGCTCGTCAGAGCAGCGCGGTGCTCCTTTCTCACTCAGCGCCACAGCCACCGGAATCCCCCCAACAACGACGGGTGGAGCGTCATTCGGCGGATAATGAGCTCAGTGCCGAGCAAAGGGCGAAGCTCGAAAAGCAGGCCGCTGCACTCATCGCATCGAACGACTTTCCCGCTGCTCTCCGTCAGTACGAGGCCCTCGCCAGCATTTTCCCCGATGACCGTACGTTTCGCGATTTCGTCATGGTGCTCAGGGCAAAGCTGAGGTGCGGTCCATCCTCTGGCCCCGGACGTGGCGCATGCCGTTGACGCGGCCCTACGTGCTCATCGTTGCGGCCGGTGTGTTGGCATCCTGTCACGCGCGCTTGTCGCCCGAGTCGGCGATCGAGGTCGTCTTCGAAGTTGCATCGGATCGAGGCCTGCGGCTCAGCAACGTGCTTGTCGAGCTCGAGGGGAAAGCCCTAGGCAAGACCAACTCCAACGGCGTCCTGCGTGCAAAAATTGACGGCAAGCCAGGGCAACGACTGAGAGTCGAGTGCGTTTGTCCGCCTGGACACACCGAAGGGGCCGTGCCCAAGTTCTTCCGGATCCGCCCCTTGGATGGAATTGGCGAGTCTCAGCGAGGCGCATTGAAAGTCACCCTCAGATGCAAACTTGAAAAGCGGCTCGCGGTTTTCATCGTTCGAGCGAACAACGGCGCTGGCCTGCCGGTCCTTCTCAACGGGCACACCGTTGCGCACACCAATTCGGAGGGTGTGGCGCAGTTCTCAGCCTCGGCTCCACCAGGGACCGACTTCGTAGTGAAGCTCGACACGCAGGGTCAACCTGATCTAATCCCGCAGCACCCAACCCATTTGAGAATGCTCTCCGACGCAGATGATATCTTCGTCGTGCACCAGTCATTCGACCATCAAAAAGCACCGCTTCCGCGGAAACGAAGGCGAACGAGAATCACCAAAATTGAGTAACCCCCCAACCGCGTACTATAAGGCTCGCAATGGATGATCGGGCGGACGTCGTTGTGATTGGAGCGGGGCTCTCGGGGCTTTGCGCGGCGCGCAAGCTTCGTGCGCAGGGCAAGTCCGTCCTCGTCATCGAGGCGCGCGATCGCGTAGGGGGGCGCACGCGCACCGAACAGATCGGGCGTGGCACCTTCGACCTGGGCGGCCAGTGGATCGGGCCCGGCCAGGACCGCGTGCACGCGCTTGCCAACGAGCTCGGTATCCAAACCTTCCCCACGTACAGCGATGGCAAGAAGGTCTTGGAAGTCGAGGGGAAGGTCTCGACCTACAAGCGCTCGGTCGCCTCGATGTCGCTTCCATCGCTGATTCAGATGCAGGGCGCGCTTAGTTACCTCCACCGCGTGCAGAAGCGGATTTCGCCGACTGCCCCGATGAGTGCGGAGGGCGCCGAGGACCTCGACGGCGAAACGCTCGAGACCTGGCGGGCGCGGTTCGTGAAGTCGGGCAAAATCTTAGCGGTGATGGATGCCGCGATTCGCTCGATTTTTGGCGCTGAAGCGCGGGAGCTTTCAGCGCTCTACTTCCTGATGTACCTCAACGCCGGGGGCGGCCTCTTGAGCCATTCGGAGACCCGCGGCGGCGCGCAGCAGGATCGCTTCGTCCCGGGCGCGCAGTCGATTTCAAATGCGCTCGCCAAAGAGCTCGGTGACGCGCTGATCCTCGGCGCCCCGGTTCGCACGATCGTCCACCATCGTGACGGGGTCGAAGCGCACTGTGACTCCCGGTCGATTGCAGCGAGGTTCGCCGTCGTTGCCGTACCGCCGCCGCTTGCCGGGCGGATTGAATACGAGCCCCCCGTCTCGGTCGGCCGCGACCAAGTCACGCAGCGCTTTGCGATGGGCGCTGCGGTGAAGGTGCTCGTAACCTACGAGCGCGCGTTTTGGCGTGAAGCTGGCCTCTCGGGCGAAGTGGTCAGCTCGGACGGTCCGCTCAGCGTCGTGTATGACAACACGTCGCATGACGGGCAGCAGCCCGCGCTGGTTGGGTTCGTCGTTGGAAGCCAGGCGCGGCAATGGTCTGCGCAACCTCTCTCGGATCGAAAGCGCCGCGTTGCCAACGCGCTCGCGCGCTATTTCGGCGAGGAGGCCAGATCGTTCGAGGAGTACCACGAGCTCGACTGGGGGGCGGAGCCCTGGTCGCGCGGAGGCCCGGTCGGTGGCTTGCCGCCAGGCGTGCTCACCAAGTCGTTTGCGCATCTTCGCAAGCCCGAGGGCCGAATCCACTGGGCTGGCACCGAGGCAGCCACCGAATGGATCGGCTACATGGAGGGCGCGATTCAATCGGGCGAGCGCGCCGCGGATGAAGTTCTGCGTCGCCTGTAGCGTTTCCTACGCGCTCGGCGCGACCCGAACCGTGACGTCTTTCGAGGCCGGCGTGAAGCTCCCCTCGGCGTATCGATTGAGAGGAACCAGCACGTTGGCTTCGGGAAAATACGTAGCAACGCAGCGGCTTGGGATCGGGTAAGGGACGACCGTGAACCGCGGGGCAACGCGGAGCTCGCCGCCAAAATCGTTGCTGATGTCTACCTTGGAGCCTGGCGCCAGACCGGCCTGCTGCATGTCGGCTTCGTTCATGAAGACGACGCGCCGGCCGCCGCGCACCCCCCGATAGCGGTCGTCCTTGCCGTAAACGGTAGTGTTGTACTGGTCGTGGGTGCGCACGGTCATCATCCGAAAGCAGCCCTCGGGCAGGGTGAGGTCGGGCGCCGGGTTGATGGTGAACTGCGCTTTCCCGCTTTCGGTCGCGAACTGGCGTTCGCGCGCGCTGTTGTAAAGGTGGAAACCGCCGGGTTTGCGCACGCGCGTGTTGAAGTCTTCGAAACCGGGAATCGTCTTTTCGATCAAGTCGCGAATTCGATCGTAGTTCTCGATCAGCCAGCACCAGCTCACCGGGGTCTCCGGGCCGAGAACTTGCTCGGCGAGCCAAGCCACAATCGATGATTCGCTGTAGAGCTTTGGATGCGCAGGGCTCAGGTGACCATGCGACGAATGGACGACGCCCATCGAGTTCTCGACCGTCACGAACTGAGGGCCGTACGCTTGCTCGTCGACTTCGGAGCGTCCGAGGCATGGCAAGATGATCGAAGACTGGCCGCAAATCAGATGGCCGCGGTTGAGCTTGGTGCTCACATACACGGTCATCTTGCAGCTCCGCAGAGCCCGCGCCGTGCGTTCGGTGTCCGGTGTCGCTTGAAGGAAGTTGCCCCCCATCGCGAAGAACAGCTTGGCACGGCCTTCGAGCATCGCGTGAATCGCTTCGACGGTGTTGAAGCCAGGCCTGCGGGGCGGGTCGAACCCGAACACCTCCTCGATGCGGTCGAGAAGCGCCTTTGACGGCCGGTCGTGAATCCCCATCGTGCGGTCACCCTGCACGTTGCTATGGCCTCGCACCGGGCATGTTCCCGCGCCAGGCATGCCGAGGCTGCCGCGCATCAACAGGAAGTTGACGATCTCGCGGACATTGCCGACACCGTTTCGGTGCTGGGTCAGGCCCATCGCCCAGCACACAATCGTCTTTCGGCTGCGGAGGACGATGGCGACAGCTCGTTCGAGCTCGGCGCGCGTGACCCCGGCAGCCCCGATCAGCGCATCGACGTCTTGGGCGTCCAGATGCGCGCGCAGCTCCTCGAAGCCCTCGGTGTAGAGGCCGATGAAGTCTTGGTCGAGCACCTCACCGGGCTGCTCGGACTCGGTTTCGAGCAAGAGGCACATCAGCGCCTTGAGCAGGGCGACGTCGCCGTTGATTTGAACCTGAAGAAAGAGGTCGGCGACCTGCGTTCCGCCGCTGAGCACCTGCGCCGGGCTCTTCGGATTTACGAAACCCATCAGGCCCGCCTCTGGGAGCGGGTTCACCGCGATGATCTGCGCGCCGTTCTTCTTTGCCTTCTGCAGCGCCGTGAGCATTCGTGGATGGTTCGTGCCGGGGTTTTGGCCCATCACGATGATCGTGTCGGCCTGGTGGATGTCGTCGAGGGTGACCGAGCCCTTGCCGATACCCACGGTCTCCCCGAGGCCGACGCCGCTCGATTCGTGGCACATGTTCGAGCAGTCGGGCAGGTTGTTCGTACCGAACGCGCGCACGAAGAGCTGATAGAGGAACGCCGCTTCGTTGCTCGTCCGGCCCGAAGTGTAAAACACGGCTTCGTCGGGCGAGTCGAGCGCCTTTAGGGCTTCGGCCACGCGCTTGAACGCCTCCTCCCAGCTAATCGGCTCGTAGAAACGCGAGCCGGGGCGAAGGAGGAGCGGCTCGGTCAGCCGGCCTTGAAGCCCCAGCCAGTAGTCCGATCGTTCGGCCAGCTCATCGATGCTGTGGCGCTCGAAGAACTTCCCATCGACTCGTCGACGCGTCGTTTCCCAAGCGGCCGCTTTGGCGCCGTTCTCGCAAAACTCGGTGAGTGCGGCGCGGTCGTCTGGGTCGGGCCAGGCGCAGCCGGGGCAGTCGAAGCCGTCGACTTGGTTCATCTTTCCGAGGATGCGCATTGCCGACGGCAGTCCGTGGCCGTGCAGGTGCATGTGCGCGAACGAGGAACGCACCGATGCGAGGCCTGCGGCCTTTTTCTGGGGCGCTTCGATGCGCAAATCGTCGTCGGTTTCGGGCGGCTCGGCGCTGCTCGGTCGGTGATCGGTCATCCACCCGCCTCGAGGTGCACGAAGGAGGCGTCGCCTGGCTCGAGTGCCACACGCTCGCCGTTCGAGTAAACGTTGAAGCGGTTTTCTCGCGCGAAGCCCAGCAGGCTGAGCTTGAATCTTCGCGCTGTTTCGATCGCTAGGCTCGATGCTGCGCCGATGGCAACCAACATTGGAAAGCCCGCTCGAACGGTCTTTTGGACCAGCTCGAAGCTCGCCCGGCTACTCACCAGTACGAAGGCCTGCGATGCTTCAGTCGCCTGGCCCGCGAGCCAAGCGCCAACCAACTTGTCGAGCGCGTTGTGTCGCCCGACGTCTTCGCGTTGCAGCATCAGCTCGCCGCTGTCGTTGAACAGCGCTGCGCCATGCGTGCCGCCGGTGTGTCGAAACCAGGCCTGTGATTCCTCCAAAGAGAGAAGCGCGCGGCGAATCATCGAGGGGTCGAACGCGTCCCGTATCACCGGAAGCGGCGCGCAGCCCGCCTTGGTCAACGCCTCGACGGTGCGCTCACCGCAGACCCCGCAGGCGCTGGTCATCGGGAGGGCGCGTTCCAGCAATCGCGACGGCACCACCACACGTTCATGCAAGACGGCGCGCACCACGTTGTCCGGAGTATGCGAGCGTTTGCACTGACGAACGCTGACCAGGTCGTCGACCCGGTCGATGACGCCTTCGGCAAACAAAAAGCCGGTGACCAAATCCCGATCCTGCCCGGGGGTGCGCATCGTCATGGCCAAGGGAGCCTCTCTGCGCGCGTGCGCATCCCCGTGCTCGAGAAGAATCTGAAGCGGTTCCTCCACTGCGACCAGGTCGCTGCCTTGCTCTCGGCGCCCGCGCTCGATGCGCTCGACAGTCATCGAAGTAACAGGGCTGCGTGCCATGACCGTCCAAGCCTACTGCGCATCAACCTCTCGAAAAAGGGGACTGTCCCCTTTTTAGGCGGGTTAGTAGACGCCGGGGATGATTCGCCAGCGAACTCGTTCGCAGTACCGCTTCCAGTCTTCGCCGTACTTCTTCGAGCAGAACTTGTGGTCTCGGCGCTCGCGGTGGATCAGCAGGATCGCGAAGTAGATTGGGTAGAAATAGGGGAGGGCCGACCCGAACAGGCAGGGGAGGGACCAGGACAGCGCCATCAATATGTCCCCGACGTAGTTGAAGTGACGGGACCAACCCCAAAATCCCGACAGCAGGAGCTTACCGCCCTGCTCGGTTTGAAGGTACTCGACCTTCTTGCCCCAAATGCGGGCGTTGTCCGGGTCTTTTCGGAACTTGTGCTTCTGCAGATTCACGACGCGGAAGATGTAAAGGCCGAGCATGTTGACGGCGACGATCAGGAGCGCTCCCCACCAGGGCAAGGAGTGCACGCGGTCGATGAGGTAGTGCGCTTGCAGGGAGTAGGTCATCGGCACCCAGACCAAGTCGCCGAACGCCAGCATGTAGCCGAAGTTCTCGTGCTTGATGTCCATCGTGGTGAGGATGGCCTCTTCGTTCCAGAAGTAGTCGACGATGTAAAACATTTGGAAGAGCCAAACGAGGATCATCGACGTCGATACGAAGCCGTACTTTTCGTACTGAACGTAGGCGAACGAGGTGTTGATCAGCACCCACAAGATGAGCCCCGGCCGCGCTTCGCAAAATATTTTCAGATCCAGGCCATCGCGGCCCGCTGGAATGCGCGGGTTGTGGCCCGTCCCCATCCAAAAATCGTGGATGAGCTTGCCGCTGAGGTGCCGCGCTTGCCCGTGCTGCTTGCCATACCAGTAGAGATAGGCGCTGAAGAAGAACACGAAGATCGTCATCACGCTGATCAGCGCGCCGAACTGGTCGTAGAGCTCGCGAATCGAGAACAGACCGGACCAGTGCGCAGTAGCCACTACGATGAAGCTCACGAGGAGCGAGAACAGTCCGTTCATTCGATAAGGCAGTCGGCTGCCGTCGGGCAGCTCGGCGCCGAGGACCTCCCGACCGGGCGCGTACCGTTGCAGGAGAGCCTGAAGCGCGAACCACAGACCGTAGATGATCGCCGCCCGTCCCGTCGGCATCATGGCCTGCCTGAAACCCTCCCAGTCGGCGTTGGGCCCCGGAAGCACGGCGCCGTCGTTGAAACGCACCGCGAAGAAGAGATACGCCGTGAAAACGGGGAGGCCGAAAATCATGGCGAAGTTCCCAGGGACCCCGCCGAACTCCAGCTTCTCTTTGTGCTCGCTCATCGGCGGGACTCTAGGACAAGAAGGTATGTGGCCGCCACCCCCTGCGCGGGGCTTTGCGGCGCACCGGACTTGGCGTACTAAAGAGCTGTGCGGCTGAAGCGGAAAGTGTGTGTTTTAGGTGCTTCGGGGGTTGGGAAATCGAGCCTCGTTCAGCGATTCGTCGAGGACCGCTTCGAACCAGAGCACAACTCGTCGATCGCGATGTCGATTTTCTCGGGCACCGTCGAGCTGGGCGACGTCACGCTCGAGATGATGCTCTGGGATCCGGCAGGGGTCGACGCGGGGGGCCAATACAACCGCTCGTTCATTTCCGGGGCATCGGGCCTCATCTTCGTGGTGGACGCCACCAAGCCGCAGACGCTGGACCACCTGCTCGAGGCGCACTCCAAGGAGCGCGGGTTCATTGGCTCGCGGCCGGCAATCCTCGTCGTGAACAAGTCCGATCGGACCGGAGACTTCGCACTCAGCAGGGCTCAAATCGACGCGGCGAGCAAGCTCGAATGGCAGCTCGTCCAAGCGAGCGCGAAGACGGGAGACAGCGTCAGTCAGGTGTTCACGAAGTTGGCCGAGATGATGCTCGAAGCGAGAAAGGCGACCGGATGAGCGCGAAGCGGTCGCTTGGCCTCCGTGATCAACACCGTCTTGCCGGATTGCATCAGGATTTGAGTTTATAAGGAGCGGCACCTACACTGAAAGCGCCTTTTACGGGCAGGGGAGGACGCCATGATCTGGCTGATTGCTACGTTGGTGCTCGCTGTTGCGCTGGTCGCCTGGTTTGCCGGCATGTACAACGGCCTCGTCAATCTCCGGAACCGCTTCCGGAACGCGTTCGCCCAGATAGACGTGCAGCTCAAGCGGCGCCACGACTTGATTCCAAACCTCGTCGAAACCGCCAAGGGCTTCCTAGCCCACGAGCGCGAGACGCTGGAGGCCGTGATCGCCGCCCGCAATTCGGCGGAGGGAGCTCGAACTCGGGCCGCAGCCAAGCCGGGAGACCCGCAGGCGATGCAGGGGCTCGCAAGCGCCGAAGCAGGCCTGAGCGGTGTGCTCGGCCGGCTCTTTGCGCTCTCGGAGGCGTACCCCGACCTGAAGTCGGACAAGACCATGATGCAGCTATCTGAAGAGCTCTCGACGACCGAGAACAAGATCTCGTTCGCACGGCAAGCCTTCAACGATGCCGTGATGCGGTACAACAACAAGTGCGAGATGGTGCCGTCCAACCTCGTTGCCGGCATGTTCGGGTTCGAGCGCGCGGAGTTCTTCGAGGTCGAAGACGAAGCCGAGCGCGCGCCCGTCAAAGTCCAGTTCTGAGCCATGGACTTCTTCGAGGAGCAGGTCCTCGCGCGCAAGCGGACCCGGCGACTGGCCTTGCTGTTCACGCTGGCTGTCCTCGGCGTCATCGCCGCGGTCTACATCCTTGCCATGCTCGTCTCGGGCGTCATCTCCGTCGACGCGGCGGGCGTACGCTACATGACGGGCGACTACGAGAACGTCGCTCAGCTCGCCCTCGCGATGTGGAATCCTCGCGTGTTCGTTTTTGCGCTCGGGAGCACGGCTGCGGTGGTCGGCCTCGGGTCGCTTTACAAAATCGCGCAGCTTCGCGCGGGCGGCCCCGCGGTGGCCCACGGACTCGGCGGGCGCCGGGTCGACCCGGATTCGACCAGACTCGACGAGCGACGTCTCTTGAATGTCGTCGAAGAGATGGCCATCGCCTCGGGCATCCCTGCCCCCGAGGTCTACGTACTCGACCGCGAACCGGGCATCAATGCATTCGCCGCCGGAAACACCACGAGCGACGCGGTGATCGGCGTCACACAGGGCACTCTTCAGCTTCTGAGGCGAGACGAGCTGCAAGGCGTCATCGCCCACGAGTTCAGTCACATCCTCAACGGAGACTCGCGCATCAACCTGCGCGCCATCGGTCTCCTGCACGGGATCTTCCTTCTCGCGCTCATCGGTCGCTTTCTGATTCGCGGCTCGATGCACAGCGGCAAGAAGGAAGGCGGCGGCGTAGCCGTCATCGGCATTGGTCTTCTCGCGATCGGCTCGATCGGTGTGTTCTTCGGACGCATGATTCAGAGCTCGATCTCCCGACAGCGAGAGATGTTGGCCGATGCTTCTGCGGTGCAGTTCACGCGGGACAGCAACGGCTTGGTCGGAGCCCTCAAGAAGATCGGCGGCGCGTCGCCAAGCTCGCACCTTCAAACCCCCAAGGCCGACGAAGCGAGCCACATCTTTTTCTCCGATGCGATTCGCAGGCTCCGGCTTTTCGCCGGCTTGTTCCGAACCCACCCCCCGCTCGGCGAGCGCATTCGCAAGCTCGAGCCGAGCTGGGATGGGGAGTTCCCGGAAGTGACGGTGCCGCGGATCGCAGAGGGCATGAGCACGCCGCCGGGGCCGCCAGGCGGCGAGGTCTACGCGTTCTCGGACGCCCCGACCGAGCTCTCGGTGGGCCAAGCCCTCGAACACATCGGGAGCCCCCGCCCCGAACAGGTCGCCTTTGCACGCTCGCTCCACGCGTCGCTTCCCGACTTCTGGCTTCATGCCGTTCATCAGGCCCCGATGGCCCAGGCCATGCTGTTCGGTATCCTGCTGGCGCAGGACGAGGTGCTCCGCGGGACCGAGCTGACTCGCGTCGCGGAGCTGACCGACGCGCCCACCGCGGACCTCACGCTTCGGTTTCACTCCGAGGCCGTCGATCGCTCCTCGGCGGAAAAGATCGCGCTCGTCGACATTGCGCTTCCGACCTTGCGCAACCTATCCGTCGACGAGTACGAGCGCTTTCGCCAGGTCGTCCACGCGCTGATGGAGAGCGACCGGCGTATCGATTTGTTCGAGTACACTCTGAGTCGCATGATCCAGCGTCACCTCGCGCGGCACTTCGAAGGTGCGGGCCCGGCGCCTCTTCGGTTCCGAACGCTTCGGGTGCTCGTGCCCGATACGCGCGTTCTGCTCGCCACCTTGGCCCGGGTAGGGAGCCGAAATGACGAAGAAGCGGAGCGTGCGTTTCGGCACGGCGCACAGGCGCTTCACCTCGGGGAGGCAGGAGGTTCGATCCTAGCCGAGAGCGAATGCACGCTCGCTGCAGTCGACCGCGCGCTCAACCGTTACGATGCGGCGTCGCCCGCGCTCAAGCAGGGCCTCATGTTGGGCTGCGCCGCAACCGTCATGGCCGACGACAGGATTACCGACCGAGAGGCCGAGCTCATCCGCGCGATCGGCGATGCGGTCGATTGTCCCGTCCCGCCTTTTGTGCAATCGGAGTAACCCATGGAGACACGAAGCGTCTACGAGACCGACGACGAGGTGCAGGCACTGGCGCTCCAGGAGGCCCTGGAGGCTGACGGCATCGCCGCTGTCCTGGTCAATCACCGTGACACCGCCTACCCGGGCATCACCGACCGGCAGCGGCACGGGACCGAAATTCGTGTCGAAACGGACCAGGTCGCCCAAGCGACTCAGCTCATCGAGGAGTTCCTAGCCGCCCAGCCCGTCGAAGGGCCACCCATCGCGCCGCCCCCCGACTCGAGGCCGGCTCCGGGCGTTCGTGGACCCAGCTCGCTGATTATCACCCTGTCATTACTAGCCTTATTGGGTGTCGTCGCTTATTTACTAACTGGCAATTAAGAACTTGGATCGCGTCCCAATCTGCGCTATAAATTTACTGTTAGTAAAGGAAGCGCACGATGGTCGTCACAGAGTCCTACGAGCTCAGGGAGCTAGCCAAGCTCCTCAACTGGAACCCCGCTCACTGCAAGGTGATCCTCAAGCAGCTGGGCGCGGACCCGACGCAGCCCATCGATGAGGAGACGGCCGCGAGGGTCGCCCATAAGATTCGACGTCAGTGGCCGCCTCAGGCTGCCTGACCCCGGCTTCCCCGCTCCCGCTTCCCCTCAATCGATCGCCTCGTCGATCGCGTCGACGAGACCCGAGTAGCGCTTAGCGCTCCGGCCGAGCGCGGCGAGCACGACCTCCTTCGGGCCGACGAGTCGAACCGCGCTGCGTGCACGGCTGACTGCGGTGTAGAGCAACTCGCGGCTCAGCATCGGTGCGTCCTCGTCCGGGAGAACGAATAGAACTTCGTCGAACTCCGAGCCCTGTGCCTTGTGCACACTCAGTGCGAACGCGTCGGAGTAGCGCGGCAACCTCGCCTCGGCGATCTCGCGAAAGGCTTCGGAATCGCTCTGCACGATAGCGACCGTTGGCGCGCCTTCGATCAGCATAGCGAAGTCTCCGTTGTACACTTTCAGCTCGTGGCTGTTCTCTTCGATGATGATCGGTGTCACCGCGGGCTCGCGCCCTTCGTTTTGATAGAGCCGGTCGACCAGGGCGGCGCCGAGCCTGCGCGTGCCCACCATCCCTCTGCGAAACGGGCTCAGCATCACGTAGCGGCTTCGAAGCTCGAAGTGGCGGCGAGCGTCCGTTGAGCTCAGGGCGACCGACCAGTGGGACGCGGCGCGATCGAGCTCTGCAGGCAAGCCCGCCGAAGAGACCCAGGCCAGGTCCGTTGCATCGCGGAGGTCGAGCAGGCCTTGAACGGCTCGTGCGTCCCCTTCGCGGATCGCCGCAATCAGCTGGCCGAGCGGCTGCGTCTCGTCGTATCGATAGGTCTTGGTCAGCTGCGTCACTCTGCCTTTCCAAGCGGTCTGGGCGCTCGCGGTCACCAGGTCCCTAAGCACCGAGCCCGCCTCCACCGAGGTGAGCTGGTCGGGGTCCCCGACGATCAGCAAAGTGGCGTCCCGCCGCGTGGCATCGAGCAATTGCCGCATCAAGCCGAGGTCGATCATCGAAGCTTCGTCCACGACGATCAGGTCAGCTTCGAGGGGCCGGTCGGCGTTCCGCGCGAAGCGCGACCCTTCACGCTGCATCCCGAGCGCCCGCTGCAAGGTGGTGGCTTGCTCGGGGATCACCGAGAGCACCTCGGACGAAGCTTCGATGCTTGATTTCGCCTGGCGCACCGCCTCTCCCAAGCGAGCAGCGGACTTCCCCGTCGGGGCGAGAAGCATTACGCGGGGCGCTTTCTCGGTCTCTCGTAGGCGGCCTTCGATGAGCAGCGTCACGATCGCTGCCACTGTGGTTGTTTTCCCGGTCCCCGGCCCGCCGCAGAGCAGCGATACCGGGTGCCGAAGAGCGTTCTGTGCGGCGCGGCGCTGCGGAGAGTCAGCTGCGCCGGGGAACAGGCGTTCGAGTGACGCTTCGAGCCAGCTGGTCTCGGTCGTCGTGGCAGGCCGGCGAGAGGATCGCCGCGCAAGCTCCAGAGCAATGTCACGCTCGAGCTGCCAGTACCGTCGCAGGTAAAGACGGCCGGCGTCGTCGAGCACGAGGGGACCGTCAACGCTCAATGGGCTTTCCTCGATCTGACTTTTCCAGCGCCCTCTAGCCGGCAACTTGCCTGGTCGTCCGGCCTCTCCTGGCCAGATTTCCGCCACCGACATGTCCATCGGAAAGCAGCTATGTCCGCGGCGGACGCTGCGGCTCGTGAGCGCAATCGCGAGCTCGACCTCGGGGCTCGCGGGTTCGACCATTCGGCCGAGGACCCGGGCCAACTCGACGTCGAGCAGCTCGAGAAGTCCCCCTGCTCGAAGCTCAGCGAGCATCTGCGCCTCCTCCCAGCCACCGGTCGACTGCTTTGAGCAGCTCCGCAGATCCGCGATCGAAGAACACACTCGACCCTGCGCCCTCCGGACCCGTCATCCCCCGCATGAAGACGAAGAGCGCGCCGCCCCAGTGCGCTTCCGGGTCGTAGCCTCGGACGCGCTGCGTCAGATACCTATGCACCGCGGCGGTGTAGAGCTGCGCTTGCAAGAGATAGTGCTCGCGTTGAACCGCCTCGGTGACCGTGTCTGCGTCATAGGCGCGCAGGCTGTTCGACTTGTAATCCGCGACATACCAGCGGTGCTCCCACTCGAAGAGCAAATCGATGTAGCCGCGGAGATAGCGATGCAACGCTTGAGAGCCCAGCTCGCTCAGGCGTGCTGGATAGCCGGGCGCCGCCTTCGGCGCTCCATGCTCTTTGAGCACCGCTGCCAGGCCATCGAGGCTCGGCTCGTCGACCCGAAGTGTGAACTCGAGCTCGCGCAGCTGGCGCCGCGGATCGAGCTCGCGCAGGCGGGGTGCTCCGGGCTCGTGGGTGAGCGGCGTGCTGGCCACCGTGACGAGATCCTGCTGCACCTCTCCCGCAAGGGCGCGATCGAATCCCCACGCCCCTAGCTCGCGCTCGATCAAGGTCTCCGTTGCCCCTCCACCGAGCTCTGCGAAATTCGCCTGTTCCAAAATCGAATGGAGCAACAGGCCCGTCCGCGCTCCCGGCGCCAAGTTCCCAAAGAGAGCACGATCGTGTTCCGTGGGCGCGCCGTCGCTTCGTTCGACGGGCGCTTTTTCGTCGTGGCCGCTCAGGCTCGTGAAGCTCGCCATTGTGGGTGCTTGGTCGAAAGTGCGGCTCTGCGCTTTCGCGGCCAGGTTCGCTTTGGGCGCCTCGGGCTGCATCGGGGCCGCCGCCTCTCCGTGAGGCGGACGGCAGCCGATCGTGCCCGAGGACGCAGCCGCGAGCGCCTCGACAGCCTGGCGCATTTGCGGTTCGTCGAGCTCGTCGAACCCGTCGTCCCCGTGCAACAGGTAGCGAAGCGCCGACGTCTTCCAACCCGCACCACGCCCCCAAAAAAGCGTGCACCGATGCTTGGCGCGTGTGACCGCCACATAAAGCAGCCGAAGCGCATCGGACTGCGCTTCGAGCTCTGCAAGCCTCCGATGTTCGGCGAGCTCGGGCTGATTTGCAAACCTGTTCCGAGCATCGGGGAGCGTGAGGCGAAGGTCGAGCTTGATGTCGCGCTCTGCGTCGTGGAACTTCAGGGCCTTAGCCGCGAAGCCTCGAAGGCCGGCGTCGTTCCACGTGAACGGGCAATAGACGATCCCGTACTCGAGGCCTTTGCTCTTGTGAATCGTCGCGACACGAACCGCGCCCGACTCGGCGTCCGGCCGTTGCTGGAGCTCCTCGCGCGCCACCCCGCCGGCTGCGGAGCCGTTACTCGCGCGCCGAAGCCACTGCATCAGAGAGACGGGGTTTCGGCCTTGCTCCCGTTCTCCGCGAAGAAGGAGCTCTTCGATGTGCGAAAGGTCGGTGAGCTCTCGTCGCGCTGCCGGCTGACGCGCGATTCGCTTCTCGGCCTCCGAGACCCGGAGCATGTCTTCGAGGAAGCGAAGCACGCCGTAGCTGTGCCAGGTCTCGTTCCATTCTCGGAACCGAGTCACCCAGCTGGTCCAGGTTTCATCGCTCATCGAAGAGAGCGCGTACGGGCTGACTCCGAACAGCCTCGTCAGGAGCGCGCGCCGGACTGCGCCAGCGTCGCCTGGCATCAAGGCCGCCTCGAGGACGGCTCCAAGCTCCGAAGCGATCTCGGTCCCGAGCACGGTCGAGCCGCCGTCGAGTGAGGTCGGAATCCGCAGGGCCCGCAGAGCGGCCGTCACTTCCTCTGCCTGCGTGTTGCTGCGGCACAGCACGGCCACGTCGTCGGGCACCACTGGGCGCCCATTGATCCGAGCCTCGGAATCGAGCAGGAGCGCGATTTCATTGGCGACAATCGGCGCGACCGCCTCGGCGAGCGGACCCTCGAGCTGCTCTTCTTCGATGAAGATCAGCTCCAAGCCCGCGTCGAGGCTCGAACGGTTCCCGTCGGCTTGCGCGACAGCCGGCTCGAAGTCGATGCCGTCGAGCGCGAACGCAGGCTCTCTGCGGGAGAACAGGGCGTTGACCCCTTCGACGACGGCCGGGTCGGAGCGCCAGTTGGTTCCAAGTGCATGCTTGCGCTGACCAACGTCCGCCGCGGCACCCATGTACGAAAAGACGTCCGCTCCGCGAAACGAGTAGATCGCTTGCTTCGGGTCGCCGACGTAGACCGCTGCACCCTCGCCGTAGATTGCTCGAAAAATCCCATACTGCACCGAATCGGTGTCCTGAAACTCATCGATGAGCGCCAGAGGATACGACCTTGCGATCGTCGCGATGAGCTCGTCCCGGCTCGACGCCGCGGCACCGGCCATCGAGGGATCCAACGCCGCGTAGACGGCTGTCAACAAGTCGTCGAACGTGAACACGGAGGTTTCGTGGCGGCGCTTGCGCGAAACGCTCCGGGCATGCTCGATGAACCGCTGCTGCACGTCGAACACCGCATAGTCGAGCATCGGTTGCAGTGTTTCATGGGCATCCAACAGGCTGCGGCACGCTCTGAAAAAAGCGTGCTCGGGCTCATCCCGGCCTTTCTTCATCGCCATCCTGCCCTCGGCGAGAAGCGGCAGGCACGCCGGGGGGTACGCAAAACGCGGCTGCTCGAAAAAGGCGTCCAGCGCGGGCATCCAGGTCTTCGGGATGCTCTTGAGATTGTACCGATTTCGGTTGAAGTCCGGGTTGCGCACGAGAATCTCGCAGACTTGCGCTCGCTCCCGGTTCCAGAGCTCCCCGGCCCGTCGATGTTCCTCCAGCCAGTCCGCGACGAGGTTGTCGTTCGCATCGTGCCGTTCCGGACCAAGGAGCTCGGTGGCCCGCATCGAGGCGACGCTGGCCAGCGTTGCCAGGTGCTCGGGCCCGACCTTGGCCTTCTTCAGCGCTTCGAGCAGCCATTCGCCCTGGTCGTAGAGCTCGCTCACCCAGAAATCGACCGCAAGCTCGGCGTGCACGGACTCCACATCCTCGGCAACTTCGAGGTCGAAGTCGATTCCAAGCTCGAGCGGATACTCCAGCAGGAGCCGCTGACAGAAGCCGTGGATCGTCAGGATGGCAGCCTGATCCATCTTGCCGATCGCGTTTCTGAGCCGACGTTCGACTTCGCTTCGGCCGAGGCGTTCGGCTGCGGCGTCGACGACCTCGCGGAGCGCGTCGCCTCGCCCGTTGGACGAGTCCAGCATGACGAGTGCCTGAGCGATTCGGTCGCGCGCTCGGATCCGGAGCTCCGCCGTCGCCGCGTTCGTATAGGTGACGACCAGGATCTGCTCCGGCTGCAAGCCGAGCTCCAGGAGCCCGCGAACGAAGTAGGTCGTGATCGCGTGGGTCTTGCCGGTGCCGGCGCTTGCTTCGACGAGCGTCGGCGCATCGAGCGGCACCAGCTCCGGATGCATGGCGCTCATGGCTCGCTCCGATGCTCGAAGAGCGGTCTGTAGACCGCGAGCGCCGCTTGCTCGAAGGCCTCCATCCAGCGTTCATCCCCAAATGCGTCGAACGACCCCAGGGCATATGCGAGGCGCGCATCTCTGCCGCACAGGCTTCGCAATTCAGTCCTCGCCGATTTCTCGGCCTTGCGTCGATCCTCGGGACGGTAGTGCTGAGCGAAGAGCCGCGACGCGCTTTCCAGAAGGGGCACAGGCTTTTCGACGCACTCGCCGTAGATTTCGAGCAGCGTGCCGAGCAGCTGCCAAGGGTCCTCGGGCGGCGCGAATGAGATCAGGCTCGCCCGCTGGCGTTCGCCTCGCAGGACGAGATTCGTCCGGCGCCTCGTCCCGGTGGCCGCCTGCAACAGCAGGTGCTCGACCCAGGCCGCCAGCTCCGCTCTGCGCCCGGCCTTCGTGAAGCGCTTCACGAGCCGCTGCTCCGGAAACAAACCGTCCACGCGGCCCTCCAAGACGAGCCCGTCGAGCTCCACCGAAAGCAGCTCTGACTCGGCCGTCGGATGCGTCTGTAGTTCGTCGGCCCGCCAGTTGAGGTCGGCGAGCTCCTGCGCGAGGGCTTGCCGTTCGAGAGCACCCCAGGTTCCATCCGGGAATTCGGGCGCGGCCTCGAGGAATTCCCGAAGAGCGTCGTCACGAAGACCGGCTCGAAGGGCGGCATTCCCAAGCAGCGATTTGTCGAGCGGGCTGGCCTGCGTGACCGCCATCGTCGGCTCGTAGAGCTCTGACTCATCGAATCGCGCCAACAGGACCCGATCGATGAACGAAGCGATCGGGTTCCAAAGCCAAGAGGCGAGCTCGCCCGTCGATACGACGGGGGCCTGCTCGCCCGTCTCGGCCAGGAGCTCGACGCGCGTGCGTTCGTCAGGCGGCTGGCGCAGCGCTTCGGCGATTTGCAGATGCCGCCGCGAGCTGCTCTGAAACGTCGCGCTGCCGTCGAAATAAGTAGCATCAAACGCGTGCCGCGGGTGCACGACTGGTTCGAGCAGCGGCGCGCCATCAGGACCTTGGTAGTAGCGATTGACCGCGTCGCGAAGCTCCCACAGCAGTGGCGAGGGGCTAGCGCTCTGTCGCGAGCCCGATGAAGGCGTTCCATAGGTGACGATGAGCCTGTCGCGCGCGCAAAGGATGGCCTGCAGGAACGCATGACGATCGTCGTGGCGCTGGTTCCGGTCGCCTGGTCGCGGCGAATCCCGCGTCACGTCAAAGCTCAGACGCCTGTCCGCCCGCGGAAATGAAGCTTCGTCCATTCCGACGAGACATACGAGCCGAAACGGCACCGGCCGCAGAGGTACGAGCTCGGCGATGGTCACGCCACGTCGCAGGAATCCAACCGCGGGGGTTTCCCGCTGCAGAAGCCCGGCAAGCTCTCGGCGAATGGTTTTGAGCGACAGGGAGCCGCTGTATTCGCTCTGCTCGGCCGACTCTTTCAAGCTGCCGAGCGCTTCGCGGATGACCCGCACCGCAGGGCTCCACTCATCGTCCTCCGAGAAGAGCGATCTGCAAAGCTGCACGAGGAGCTCGGTCCAGTCGCCCATCGTCTGCGGCTCGCGCGCCTGGCGCTGCGCCTCGAACAGCGTCTCGCCCAGCCGTGACAAGCGCGCCACGAGAGCGGCGTCTTCGAGCGATGGCGCCCCCCGCGGGAGCAGGCCGTTGAAGACAGCGCTGTCCTGCGTTGACGAGGCGAATCCCAAGAACAGCCTGCCAAAACCCGCCTTCCAGGTGTGCATGGGCTCGGCGGGGAACTCCAGCTCGGTGCGGTGCGCTGCGTCGATGCCCCAGCGGACGCCGGCCGCTGCGAGGAGCTCCGTCAGCCTCGCTCGTTCCTCTGGGCTGAAGCGGAAGTCCGCGCGCATCGAGTCTGCGTCGATCAGCCGCAGCAGGTCGAGCACCGAGAACCGCGAGCCGAGCACCTCCAGCACCGCGACGAAGTCGTCGTAGAAACGCGCGTCTTCGCGCGTCAGGCGGTCGTGAACTTCATAGGGAATGCGGTGGCGCCCTTCCTGGCCGAACACCGCTCGAAAAACCGGCGCGTAGGCCTCGAGGTTCGGCGCCATGACGAGGATGTCTTCGGGCAGAAGGGTCGAGTCCTCCTCGAGAGCGCTCTGAACGGCTTCATAGACGACCTGTGCCTCCCGCATCGGGCCGGCGCACGCGTGGACGGTCATCGACGAATCCAAAGGGCTCTGGACAGGCCGATCCGCCGGCGCCGGCGTGCTCCTGAACTCGAACATGTCGGCCTGGAGCGAGCTCAGCAGGCTCGTTCGTTTCGGCGCCTCATAGACCTCCACCTGGCGGCCCAGGCTCCGGTCGACGGAGAGCAGGACTTGCTGGAAGTCGTGGCTCAGACGTCCGACGCTCGATAGAAATGTATGGCCGTCGCTCGAAGCGGGTCCTTCCGCAGAGGGCAGCACGTCCCCAAGGTATTCGCGCGAGGGTTCCAGCACATAGAGCGTCGTCGGAACCGAGTGCGAGAGCGCATCGAAGAGCTCGACGAACAGAGGCGGAACGGTTTCGAGCGCAAACACGTGAAGCCGTTCAAAGCTGAGATCGTCGATGCGCTGGTCGCTTCGGAGCCTGGGCAGCGCTTGCCGAATACGGGAGGCGAGGTCCTGCGGCCCGAGTGCCTGCGCAACACGATGCCAGAGCTCACTCTGCCAGCTCGCCGATGGCCTCTTTGCCCAATCGGCCAGCATCTCCGGCCGATACACGACGTAGTCGTCGTACACCGCGGAGAGGCCGTCCGCGAAGCGCAGCACGCGGTCGGGGTCGGGTTCGGCACCCAAGTAAACACGCAGCTTTTGCGGCGCGGATTCTTCAAGCAGGCGCGCGATCGTCCATTTCAGTCGGTCCGGCGAATATGCGGACGCCTTTTCCGACGCCCCGAGCGCGCGTTCGAGGACTTCTTCGATCACGGCTCGCGGGAACGGAAACGAAGGATTCCCCCAAACCCCTAGCCGCTCGGCGAGCGCGAGCGTCAGCCAGCGCTCCATGCCGCGACTCGAAACCACGATGACTTCGTTCTGGAACGCGCCCAGGGGCTCGCGGCGAATCAGCGAAGCAAGCGCGTCCGCGAGGTTTTCCGTTCGGTTGCTGCGGATGAGCTCCATGCGCTCAACGAGGTGCAAACTTTCGTCGCAAGTTCTTCATACCTCGGCCCAGCGCAACTTGGAACAGCTTCGCGCCCGCCCACGCTTTGAGAGGGTTGTTCGCGAGCCGGCCGTACGCCAACCAGCAAATCACCGTTCCCCCATCGGGATGCGGCTCGCAGGTCATCACGCCGAGGTGGTCGAAGCACGTCCCCAAGAACGCTCCGTCGTTGGCCGAATAAGCGAGCATGCGGGGTGCCTCGTACGCCTTCACTTTTTCCCGAACGAGCATCGGGCCTCCGCTCTCGATGACGCGAACCGCCCCGACCTGGCCCGGTGCCTCGGCCTCGCTGTTGTCGGTCCAGCTCTTCTTGGCGCCGACGATCCATTCGCTCGATCGCTCGAAGTCGCTCACGTAGTTGAAGAGCTCCTGTTGCGTGACCTCGAGTCGCTGCGTCGTTTCGTACACGAGCGGCTGATTGCTGAGGCGTGCGCCTGTCTCCTTGGCGTAGGTGGTGAAGTCCGACAAAGCAGCCATCACGCGAGTCTTACCGCTCCAGGTCGAAGTTCAAGGCTCAAGAGAGCCTGTTCCGGTAGTCTTCGTACCCAAAGCGACGCTGGACCCGGTAGGAGTCGTCCCGCGGGTCGTAGAGCGCAATGGACGGCAGCCTAACCCCGTTGAAGGTCGTGGTCTTGACCATCGTGTAGTGAGCCATGTCCTCGAAGACGAGCCGGTCGCCGACATCCAGCGGCTCAGCGAACGAGTACTCCCCGATGACGTCGCCGGCCAAACAGCTCAGGCCACCGAGCCGGTAGCTGTGCGGGAGCTTCCCCGGCTCTGCCGCGTTTCGAATCGCCGGGCGGTACGGCATCTCGAGCACATCGGGCATGTGCGCGGTTGCCGAGGTGTCTAGGATTGCAATTCGTCCGTCGTTGTCGATGACGTCCAGGACCGTCGCGACGAGCACGCCGGCGTTCAGCCCAACCGCTTCCCCAGGCTCTAGAAAGACATCGACCCGGCGCTCTCGCCTGAGCTCCCGAATCATGTCGATGAGCATACCCACGTCGTAGTCGGGCCTGGTGATGTGATGGCCGCCGCCGAGGTTCACCCATTTCGCGTCGTCGAGCCAAGACGAAAAGCGGTCTTCGATGACGGCGAGCGTTCGTTTGAGCGCGTCTGCGCCGTGCTCGCAGAGCGTGTGGAAGTGCAGGCCTTCGATTCCGCGAAGGTTGGCTTTCATCAGAGCATGCTTGGTGGCGCCCAGGCGTGACCCGGCGGCGCACGGATCATAGATGGCGACGTCGACTTCGGAGTGCTCCGGATTGATCCTCAGCCCGAAGCTCGTGTCTGAGGCGTGTTCGTCGATGATTGCACGGAACCGATCGATCTGAGACGGCGAGTTGAAGATGACGTGGTCGGAGTATCGAATCGACGTGCGAAGGGAGCCCTCGTCAAACGCCGGACAGTAGGTGTGCACCTGCTTGCCGAGCTCTTCGCGACCGAGTCTCGCCTCGTCCGGGCCGCTCGCCGAAACGCCCTCAAGGTACTTGCGCAGCAGTGGAAAGGTCGCCCAGGCGGCGAAGCCCTTCAGAGCAAGCAAGATCGTGCAGTCTGCTGCGCGCTGGGCGTGCGCCAAGAGCTCCAGGTTGCTTTCCAGGGCAGCGAGGTCGATCACGTAGGAAGGTGAATCGACGCGGCCTAGGTCGAGGTTGGCGCAGGGGAGCACTACATCTCCTTCACGTGCCAAGGGAGCCCGCGCCGGCCCAGCTCATCGAGAAAAGGCTCAGGATCGAACTGCTCGACATTGAACACACCCTTGCCCTGCCACTGGCCGGTCAGCAGCATCTTTGCGCCGACCATCGTCGGGACGCCGGTCGTGTACGAGACCGCCTGCGCCCGAACCTCTTTCCAGGATTCCTGATGGTCGCAGACGTTGTAGATGAACACCTTTTTGGGCTCGCCGTTCTTACGGCCTTCGATCAAGCAGCCGATGCTCGTCTTCCCCGTGTAGTTCTCACCCAGGGTCGATGGATCGGGCAGCAGGGCTTTCAAAAACTGAATCGGTACGATCTCCCGGCCTTCGTACTCGAGGGGTTCGATGCTGGTCATGCCCACGTTTTGAAGCACGCGAAGGTGCGTGATGTACTCGTCGCCGAAGGTCATCCAGAAACGAATGCGCTTGAGCCCATCGATGTGCTTGACCAGCGACTCGAGCTCTTCGTGGTAGAGCAAGTAGGCCTTCCGCTCGCCGACAGCCGGGAAATCGAACACTCGCGACTGCGACATCGCATCGATTTCGACCCAGCTTCCGTTCTCCCAGTACCGGCCCCGCTGGGTGATCTCGCGAATGTTGATCTCCGGGTTGAAATTGGTGGCGAACGGGTGCCCGTGGTCTCCGCCGTTGCAGTCCAAGATGTCGATGTAGTCGATCTCGTCGAAAAGCTTCTTCTGAGCGTAAGCGCAAAAGGTGTTGGTTACACCCGGGTCGAAGCCTGAACCCAGCAGCGCCATGATTCCGGCGGATTCGAATCGCTCGTGATAATCCCACTGCCATTTGTATTCGAATTTCGCCTCGTCGGGCGGCTCGTAGTTGGCGGTGTCGAGATAGTCCACGCCGGCTTCGAGGCAGGCATCCATCAATGGCAGGTCCTGGTATGGAAGGGCAACGTTGATCAGAAGCTCCGGCTGCACTCGTTTGATCAGCGCGACCGTTTGTGCGACGTCGTCGGCATCGACCTGAGCGATTTCGATTTCACGTCCGCGCATGTCTCGGACTTGCTTCTGAATTCCTTCGCAGCGCGAAAGGGTGCGGCTTGCCAGCACGATCTCGGAGAACGTGTCGCGGTCTTCCGCGCACTTGTGGGTGACGACGCCGCCAACTCCACCTGCACCAATGATCAAGACCTTGCTCATGGAATCCTCCGCAACGGGCCCAAAGGCCTTGCCTTCCGCGATTCGAGGTGTGACGTCGACGTACGCGATTTGCAAGCCAAGCCGCGTGACTTTCGAGGATCCTTGTGTTTACCTCAGCCACCTGTCTAGGGAAGGGTAAAGCCGTTCTGATGCAGCAAGCGATAATTGGATTGGACGTGGGGTCCACCACCGTAAAAGCGGTCGTGGTCGATCCGGAAACCAAGGACATCCTCTGGAGCGACTACCAGCGTCACCACACCAAGCAGGCGGAGTGTGTGCTCGACTTCATGGTGCGAATTGGCCAGTTCCTCGCGGAGCTTGGCTGCGACGAGGTCCGAGCGTTCATCACGGGGTCTGGCGCCAAGCCGCTCGAACGGCCGCTAGGGGCGAAGTTCGTTCAAGAAGTGAACTCGGTCACCTTGGCGGTCGAGACGCTGCACCCCGATGCGGGGTCCGTCGTCGAGCTGGGCGGCCAGGACGCGAAGATCATCATTTTCAAAGAGAACGAGAAGACTGGCGACAAATCCGCCATTGCCTCGATGAACGACAAATGCGCCTCGGGCACCGGCGCCACCATCGACAAGTGCATGATCAAGGTCGGAATGCCGTCCGAGGAGACACTGAACCTTCACTTCGACGACGCGCACTTGCACCACGTTGCAGCCAAGTGCGGCGTCTTTGCCGAAACCGACATCGTCAACCTCGTCAAGACAGGCATCCCCTCCGACGAAATCATGTGCTCGCTCGCCGACGCTATCGTGATGCAGAACCTGTCGGTGCTCACTCGCGGCAACACCCTCCGCCACAAAGTCTTGCTCCTGGGCGGGCCCAACACGTTCCTTCCGTTCCTCCAGGAGTGCTGGCGCAAGCGAATTCCCGAGACTTGGGACGAGCGTGGGTACGACTACCCGAAAGACGTGCCGATCGAAGAGCTGATTCCGGTGCCCGAGAACGCCGCACTCTACGCCGCGTACGGCGCGGTCATGTACGGCATGCACGAACCCGCGGACGTCGGCGTCTACGAGAGCCTCGACGGCTTGCGCCATTACATCACCGAGGGGCGCAAAGAACGCCTAGGCGAAAGCGCCGGGCCGCCGCTTGCCCGCGACGAATCGGAGCTCGAGCAGTTCCTCGGCGCCTACCACCGTCCGATGTTCGTCGAGCCGGAGCTTCAAAGCGAAACGGTGCGCGTCGTCATCGGCCTCGATGGGGGGAGCACCTCGTCCAAAGCCGTCCTCCTCAGCGAAGAGGGCGAAGTCTTGATGAAGGCGTACACCCTTTCCAAGGGCAACCCGATTCAAGACAGCAAAGAGCTCCTCGGCGAGCTTCGCGGCCGCATGCAGTCCAAGGGCGTCGAGCTCGACGTGCTCGGTTTCGGCGCAACGGGTTACGCGGCTGACGTGCTCGAAGAGTGCGTCCGCGCCGATGTGAACATCGTCGAAACCGTCGCGCACATGATGAGCGCCACGCATTATTTTGGCGACGTCGACGTGATCTGCGACATCGGCGGCCAGGACATCAAAGTCCTGTTCATGGAAAACGGGGACATCAAGACGTTCAAACTCTCCAATCAGTGTTCCGCCGGCAACGGCATGCTCCTCCAGGCGATGGCCGATCAGTTCGGCCTCCCCGTCACCGAGTACGCTGATAACGCCTTCCAGGCCGATCTCGCTCCAAAGTTCAGCTACGGCTGCGCGGTGTTCCTCGACACCGATCGCGTCAACTTCCAAAAAGAAGGCTTTAGCAAAGAAGAGCTCCTTGCCGGCCTTGCGCAGGTGCTTCCGAAGAACGTGTGGCAGTATGTCGTCGGCGTCCCCCGCATGGCGGCACTCGGGCGCAAGTTCGTCCTGCAGGGCGGCACGCAGTACAACATGGCCGCAGTCAAAGCGCAGGTCGACTACATCAAAGAGCGTGTGCCGAACGCAGAGGTGTACGTGCATCCGCACAGCGGCGAGGCGGGCGCCATTGGCGCTGCCATGGAAACCCTCCGTGTCGTGAAGCGTCGCGGCAAGACGACATTCATCGGCTTGGATGCGGCGATCGACCTCGACTACAAGACGACGAACGACGAGACCACCACCTGTCACTTCTGCGCGAACAACTGCTCGCGGACCTTCATCGACGCATTCCGTCCCGATGGGACGACCAGCCGGTACATCAGCGGTTTTTCTTGTGAAAAAGGCATGGTCGAGTCCAAGCAGGCGATGGAAAGCATCGTCAGAGAGCGCCGAAAGGTCATGAAGGAGTTCCCGAACCTGGTGAACTACGAGGGCCTCAAGGTGTTCAAGCGCGTCGCGGGTGTCGAGCCCCTGCCAGCGGCCGGGACGCCCATCGAAGACGTCAAGGTCGAGCGCAAGTTCTTCGGCTCGATCGAACGCAGAAAGTACATGCGCGCCTTCGAGCGCTCATCGGAGAAAGCAGCCGAAAAGCGCGCGACCTGGCGGGTCGGGATTCCGCGCGTGCTCAACATGTTTTCGACCGCTCCGTTTTTCCGGACCTACTTCGAAGTGCTCGGAGTGCGGCCCAAGAACATCGTTTTCAGCGACCCGAGCTCTGAGGAGATGTTTGCCGAGGGCGGCAAGTACGGCTCGGTCGACCCCTGCTATCCGTCCAAGGTCGCACAGGCGCACTTCCACCAGCTCTTCTTCCACAAGCACGAGCAGCAAGCTTTTGATGCGATCTTCTTCCCCATCCTCACCCACGTTCCCTCGTTCGTGACCGATGCGGTCGACTATGCGAGCTGCCCGATCGTCGCGGGCACTCCGGATGTGATGAAGGCCGCCTTCACCAAGGAGCAGGACTACTTCGCGAACCGCGGCATCGAGTACCTCGCGCCTGCGTTCAGCTTTGCTGAGCCCACCCTTCTCAGGCGCGACATGTTCGATGCATTCCGAGAGGTTCTCGGCGTGACCGAAGACGAGAGCGATTTTGCCACCGAGCAGGCTCTCGCGGCGCTCGATCGATTCGACCAAGATATCCAGGACAAGGGCAAAGCCATCCTCGACCAGGTCGAGTACGACAACAAGATCGCGATTCTCGTGCTGGGGCGCCCGTACCACAACGACCCGGGCCTCCACCATGGCATCCCAGACGAGTTCCAGGTTCTCGGCTACCCGATCCTCAGCATCCGCTCCATTCCCAAGGACCGCGACTGGCTGCAGCGTTTCTACGACGAAGGCGAAGATGTCCTCAGCGTCACCGACGTCTGGCCCGAGAACTATTCGTCCAATTCAGCGCAGAAAGTCTGGGCCGCCAAGTTCGCATCGCGTCACCCAAACGTGGCGATCCTCGATCTGAGCAGCTTCAAATGCGGCCACGACGCACCCACGTACGGCATCATCGACAGCATCGTTGCCAAGAGCGGCGTTCCATCATCGTCGCTTCACGACATCGACGCCAACAAGCCGGGCGGCTCGATCAAGATCCGCGTCAAGACCTACGCGCACTCGCTCAAGCTTCGCGAGGAGCACCTCGAAGACCTCGCCTCGCGCAGAGAAGAGCTGCAGCGTCGCATCGATGAGAAGCGGCTCGAGCTCTTGCGAATGAAGCACGATCAGCTCGCGAAGAACCGTCGGGCCGATCTCGGGCTCGAGCGTCAGATTCACGAGCTTGCGGAGAAGGTCAACCAATATCGGGTCGAAGCACTGAAGGCCGAGGAGGAAGGGACCTCGTCGGCTGTGCTGTCCGAAAACTTGATTCGTCTGGGGAAGAAGACCAAGGACGGCACGGTCATCCGGGTGTGAAAGGGTTAGTCATGGCTGATGGTTTTGAAGTCGATATCGACAAAGAGCTTGCCGCATTTGAAGCCGAAGAGCGGGCGCGACTAGGGCTCGATGACGACCGGGAGCAGTGGACCGACTCGATGATCGATCCCTTCTTCTCGGCCAAAGAGCGTGAGACCGTCACGATTCTCAACGGAGGCCTGACGATCGCACACGACGAGTTCGTTGCTGCGGCGCTCCAGGGCATTGGCTACAACACCCGCTCGATGGAATGCGCGGATGTGGCGTCGCTCCGGTACGGTAAAGAGTTCGGCAACAAGGCGCAGTGCAATCCCACCTATTTCACGGTTGGAAACCTCGTCAAAGAGCTCTCCCGCCTGCGTGATCAAGAGGGGATGTCGGCCCAAGAGATCATCGACAAGTACATCTTCATGACCGCCGGCGCGTGCGGCCCATGCCGGTTCGGAATGTACGTCACCGAGTATCGCAAAGCGCTTCGCGACGCAGGTTTCGATGGGTTCCGCGTCGTACTCTTTCAACAGCAGTCTGGCTTCAAACAGGCCACCGGCGAAGAGGTCGGCCTCGCGCTCAACCCGACGTTCTTCATGGCGCTCGCCCGGGGCCTGTTTGCCGGCGATGTGCTCAACGTGCTGAGCTATCGCATTCGCCCCTACGAGCTCGTCGAGGGCGCCACCGACCTCGCGCTCGCCCAGGTGAAGCGCGAGGTCTGTGAAGCGCTCGAGCAAAACAGAAGTGTTCTTCGCGCGCTTTGGCGCGGTCGGAAGCACCTCGCAGACGTCGAGGTCGATCGCCTCCGCGCCAAACCGAAGGTTGCCATCATCGGCGAGTTTTGGGCGATGACGACCGAGGGAGACGGGAACTATCACCTTCAGCGATTCGTCGAATCGGAGGGCGGCGAAAACGACATTCAGACCTTGGTCAACTGGCTGCTCTACACCCTGTGGGAGATGCGGCACGACACCGAACGGCGCATGACTCTCCGCGGAACCGACGAGTCGTACTACGGACTCGAAGGCTCCGACGTCGGTTACAAAATGGCAGGCGTCTGGCTCGGTGAGTTGGCGCTTCGCGCGACCTTCGCCACCTTTAGTGCAGCCGCGGGCCTCAAGCGCAACAGCCTTCCTGACATGGACGAAATCGCCAAGGTCGGGCACAGCTTCTACAACAACGAGCTCCGAGGCGGAGAGGGTCACATGGAGGTCGCCAAGCTCGTTCTCAACGTGGCCAAGCAGAAGGCGAACATGACGCTAAGCGTGAAGCCGTTTGGCTGCATGCCGAGCTCTGGTGTCTCCGATGGCATCCAAACCGTGATCACGGAGCTTCATCCCGATGCGATCTACTGCCCGGTCGAGACGAGCGGAGATGGCGCTGTGAACTTCTACTCGCGCGTCCAAATGTACATGTTCAAGGCACGCGAGCGCGCCCGCCAGGAGCATCGGGCAGCTCTCGACGAGTACGGCATCACCGAGGAACAGGCGCGCGAGTTCTTGGAGGGCAGCCGCTACGCCAGAACCTTCTACAAGGCTCCGCACGTCGTTGCCGGAACGAGCGCCGACCTCATTCACCAGATCGGTCCGCTCGTCGGTAAGGGTCCGCTCGGCCGAGCCAAGGTTCATGCGCGGCGGGCGGCTGTTCGGAGCAAGTCCTTGGTAACCAAAGACTTGCCGCACGCGCGTCAGACCTTCGGCAAGATGGCCCCTTACCTGCCCTCGCTCGGCCGGCTCATCTACGTCGAGCTCAAAGAGAAACTTCCGACGCCCAAGGCGGCATGGCAAAATCTCATGCGCCGCGTGGTCCCCAAATCCGATGGCAGCGCTGACGCAGAAATCCCGACAGGCCACGAGCACATTCCTGCGGCCGCTCCACCCGAAGAGCTCGGTTCTGACACTGTTCGTCTTCAGGTCGTGGGCTGACTGAGCCTTCCGCCCGACTGCCCGAGCCCCACTAGCTTGCCGGCTTCGCGTGCGCGGGCAGCTCGCCGGTCAGGCTCTTGAGGAAGGTCACGATGCTGTTGACCTGAGCGTCGGTCAGCTCCCTGCCGAGCTGGTAGGTGCCCATGATCTTCACGGTGCTCTCTAGCGTTTCCTGCGAGCCGTCGTGGAGATAGGGCGGGGTGAGCTCGATGTTGCGAAGGCTTGGCACCTTGAAAAAGTGCTTCTCTGCGGCGTTCTTGCTGACGTTGAAGCGCCCCAAGTCGGCATCGGTGAGCTGCGTGCCGCGCTCGGCGAAATAGTCTTTCACGAGGCCCATCTTCTGGAACATCGTCCCCCCCACGTTGATGCCGGCATGACATGCGGTGCAGCCGACCTCTTTGAACGTCGCGTAGCCTTTCTTCTCCGCGTCGGTGATTGCGTCCTGGTCACCGAGCAAGAACTTGTCGAAGCGCGAGGGAGTGATCAGCGATTTCTCGTACTCCGCGATGGCGTCGGTCGCATTCGCTTGGGTGACGCCGTCGTCGTAGAGCTTTGCAAAGGTCGCCGCGTACTCTTTGTTCTGTTCTAGACGCTCTACGACCTCATCCCAGTTCGCACCCATTTCGATGGGGTTCGCGACGGGCCCAGCGGCCTGCTCTTGCAGATCCTTTGCGCGACCGTCCCAAAATTGAACGAAATTGTACCCGGAGTTCAAGACCGTCGGGGAGTTGATCGGTCCGATCTGGCCGCGAATCCCTTTTGAGGTCTTGCGCGGCTCGGCACCTCCGTGATCGAGCGAATGGCAGGTGACGCATGCAACGGTTCCGTCGCCTGAGAGCATCGTGTCGTGGTAGAGGCTTCGGCCGAGGATGACCTTGTCCATATCGACGTCGACCGAGCTCGGGAGCGGTAAAATCGGCTCCACCGCGGCCACGGCTGGCTTTTGCTCCTGCACCGCGTCTGTTTGTTCCGCGGCGGGAGCGGGGGGGTTCTTTTTTGTGCAGCCCGTAACCGCCACGGCGGCAAGGATGACGAGCGCCCACTTCATCTCAGACATGCGGCGAACGGTAGCAGTCAAAGCGCTGCCGGGCACCCCCTGCTATGCTGCGCCCCAGTGAAGAACCGACGCAGAGTGTACCTGGTGCGGCACGGTGAGGTGTCCTATTTCGAACCGGGACGAGACCCCGGGGACCACGATCCGGCGCTCACCCAGGCCGGAGTCGCTCAGGCTCGAGCGCTGGGGCAGCTCTTGGCCGAGGCCCCGATCGACCTCGCCGTTTGCACCGGGCTCCGTCGGACCGAGCAGACGGCTCGCCTCGCGATTGCTGGGCGCGACCTGCCGATCGGGACCATCGAAGGCCTGTCGGAGGCCAAAACGGGCAGCTTCGAGGGCATCGAGAGCTTTGCCGAGATGGAAGCTCTCGTCACTCGGGCCTTCGACCACGCCGAGGAGCCCGATGCGCGGTTTCTCACGGGAGAGTCTTATTCTGCGCTCTGGGATCGCGTCGCCGCGGCGTGGGCTGGCCTGCTCGGCCGGAGCGACTGGACCTGTGCGTTTGTCGCCTGCCACGGCGTCGTGAACCGGACGATCCTCGCGCAGGCTCTCGGCACGGGTCCGCAAATCTATCGGCGGATCGAGCAGGACCCCGGCTGTGTCAATGTCTTGGACATCGAGGGGGAAGGACCGAACGCGCGCGTCGACTACGTTCGTCTGATGAACTTCACCCCGTACAATGCCGCCAAGGAGGGCATGCTCGAAACCACCCTGGAGACGCTCTGGCGGCAGTTCACCGCCGACTAGTCGCCGCAGTGAAGGGACCCGTACCCGCCGTTGTAATAGAGCAGCGGCTTGGCATTGGTCGATTTCACCGCTTCTACCCGGCCAACGTAGATCGTGTGGCTTCCCTCCCGATGCGAGCTCGCCACCTGGCATTCCAGCGAGACCGAGGCTTCGTCGATCAGCGGCGCTCCCGTTGCTCCTTCGCTCCATCTCACCTTCTGCAGACGAGAATCCTCGTCTTCGGAAGACGCGAAAATGTTCGACACATCCTGCTGGTGCGACGCCAGAATGTTCACTGCAAAAACGCCGCCCGCTTCGATGACACCGTGCGTAGTCGAGGCTCGATTGGCGCAGACCAGGACCAGCGGTGGATTCGCCGAAACGCTCGAAAATGCCGAGACCGTCATCCCGTGGACCTGGTCCCCGCTCCGCGCGGTCACGACCGTGACCCCGCTGGCCCAGCCACGAAGCGCCTCTTTGAAAGCGTCCTCATCAATCGGCATCGTTTGGCTCCCTCAGCTCCATCTCCCGCATGACGCCCGTCCGGCCAAGGGCGGGCTGCACCAGGCTCCACGGGGTCTAGGCAAAGATAGAACGTGTTTCAAGTGGACGGCGGGCTTTCACCTTTCCGAAATTGGGCTAGTTTCCGCCCCCTATGCCTCACCAGCCGTTTCTGCAGGGGATCCAGGCGTACTGGGATGCCCTTGGCCAGCCGGGACAGCCGCCTGAGCTTGGCGAGTCTCGAATCGACGCGTTCGTGGATCTCTTGCACGTGACCTCGACCGCAGCACACGGGTTTCGACTCTTGGAAACCCTGGAGTCGACCTACGCAGCAATGGCCGTTGGAGACTCGTCCCAGCCGTGGCGCCTTCACTGGGCGCTCCAAGTTGGCGAGGTGGAGCCCTTCGTGGCCGCCGACCTCGAGGGCCTGATCTTTCTCGCCGATACCATTGCCGATCCCGAGGGCATGCACCGGGTCTACACGCTCAAAGACGGGATGCGCGGCGATCTCGAATTTGCGGATCTGACGAACGCTCTTCGCTGGATGACCGCGCAGGTGCAGCGCGCCAAGGGCGAGCTCGACGATGCGCAGCTTCAAGACATCCAAAGTGAGGCCTCCGCCTTGCTCGATGATGACTGGGAGAAAGGACCGACGTCCGCTCTGTACATCGTCGAAGAGCTGCTCGATACGCCGCTGTTCGAGGCCTGGGATGCGATCTCTCGCGGCCAATGGCCTCTGGTGGAATCCGATGGGACCGACGCATCCGTCGATCGCGAAGACGGCTGGCAGCGGCGCCTTTCGCTTTGGCTCACGCGAAGGTTCCTCGCGACTCGCTCGCTCGAGCTTCCGGAAGAAATTGGTGTCTCCGACATGGACGCGGTTCATCGAGCGCTCGTCGATCACCTCATCGATTTCGAGCAGGCGATCCATGCTGGCGACGTGCCGAGAATCATCGACCAGAGCGCAGCCGGGGACGACCCGACGCTCGCGCGGCTGGCTTTGGAATGGATCGACCGGCACGACAGCTGGCGGACGGCGGCAAGTGTACCGGCGCCCGAGGAGCAGGACGACTTTGCCGAGGAGCCGCCGCCGTTTCAGCACACCCCGTTCACGCGGAAGCTGCTGCAAGCCTTGTCCGGTTCGCTCGATCGCATGGTGGAGCAGGGCGAGCTCGAGCTCGACCCGGACCGCAAGGAAGCGCTGCTCATCGAGCTCGTCACGGCGGGTTCGGACGCACGCTCGGTCAAGCACATGCTCAAGAAGCTGACCTCGACCCTGGTCGATTCGGAGCACGTCGAAGAGATCTATCCGACCGACGACCAAATCCAGGACAGGCTCAAAGAAGATCTCGGGGGATGATCGAGCCGCCCGGCACGCAGCTTTGGGCCGACGCTCGATGGCGCGACGGTTGGAGACTGCAGCGCCGTTGGGAGGGCCAGTCCTGCAGACTGCTCAATCCAGAGGGTCGGGTCGTCCGCCGCGGCTCATGGGAGCAATGCACCGAGGCCCTTCAAGAGGTGCGGCCGACCCAGGCTTCGGTCGATCGCCTGGTCGTCCTGCTGCACGGCCTCGGTCGTACGCGTCGCTCGCTCGCGAGGTTGGACCAGGCTCTTCAAGAAGCAGGCTTCACCACGGCTCGTCTCGATTACCCGAGCACTCGGAGGTCGATCCAGGATCACGCCGCAACCATCGCGGACCTACTCGACCACGTCCCCACTCCAAACAAGCTCTCGTTCGTGTCGCACAGCCTCGGTGGCTTGCTCGTTCGCCAGCTCCTTCGCTACGACGCACCTTGGCGCTCGGCTATCGATCGCATCGTGATGATTGCCCCGCCGAATCGGGGCGCGTCACTGGCCGGCGCTCTCGATCAGGGCGGCGTGATGCGCGGGATCCTCGGCCCTTCGTACGGACAGATCGCCGAAGGCTTTGCATCGACGCTTCCTGTGCCCGAGGTTCCAGTCGCGATCTTTGCGGGGGATGCCCCCGGGGTGCCAGGAGATGGCTTGGTCACCGTCGACGAGACTCGCCTCGAGGGCGTGAGCGAACATCACGTCGTCCCGGCGATCCACACCTTCGTGATGAACCATCCGGACGTCATTCGCGCCGCGGTCTCGTTTCTAGCGGGCACCCCAGATCGAGCCTGAAGGTCGCAAGAGGCCGGCGTCACGCTCGTGGAGCGCGCCCTCTCGATCCCGCTCCAAGAGCAGAGGGCCGTCGAGGTCGATGTAATCGGCGTTCGACGCCAGCAGCAGCGCTGGCTCGATCGCAAGAGAGGTGCTGACCATGCACCCCAGCATGATCTGCAGCCCGAGGCGCTTTGCCTCTCGCTGGCAGTGAAGCGCTTCGCTGAGCCCACCGGTCTTGTCGAGCTTGATGTTGACCACGTCGTAGCGATCCAGGACCTCCAAAAAAGAGCTTCGATCGTGAAACGACTCGTCGGCGCAGATCGGCACGACTCGGTCGAGTCCCTCGAGCGCTGAATCCTCGCCTGCTGCAAGAGGCTGCTCGAGCAAGACCACGCCTAGCTGCGGGAGTCGAGGCAGCCAAGCTTCGAGCTGCTGCTCCGACCAGGCCTCGTTGGCATCGACGACGAGCCCGGAGTCGGGCGCAGCTCCGTGCACCGCCGCGATACGCTCCAGATCCTTGCCGCCGTCCACCTTTACCTTGATCACCGGCGCCCGGGCGAGCTCTGCTGCTGCAGTCGCCATATTCGCGGCGCTGTCGACGCTGACCGTGCGCATGCTTTGGACCGGCTGCGGCGCGGACTCGAGGCCTGCCAGCCGCCAAACATCTGTCCGCGCCCGCTTGGCCTTCAGCTCCCAGAGCGAACAGTCGATCGCGTTGCGGGCGGCTCCTGGCCGAAGCGCGGCCAAGCGCTCTAGGCCGTTCGACTCTTGCAGGTCTTGGCATGCGGCCTCGATTTCCGCGCGCACCGAGTCGATCGATTCTCCGTATCGGTCGTAGGGAACGCATTCCCCTCGCCCCGTATCGGCGCCGTCAACGAGCTCGAGCACCACGACCTCGGCCGATGCCCGACGACCGCGCGCGATCCGGAACCCACCTCGAATCGGCCAGGATTCCGCTCGGACCAAGGCCTTCATAGGCAAGCGCTACGCGATGCCGGTAGCTTCTTTGATCGCCTTTGGGCTCAGCGTCTTACAAATGAATACGTGCACGTCCCAGAGGTCGCGCGGCCGCTGTCCCGCTTCCTGCAGAAGCTCCATCGTCTTTTTAGCGGCCTCCAAGAACTGATTGTACGTAGTCGAGTTCGGCGTCGTGTCGTACTTGGGGTCGATATCCAAGATGAGTGCCTGCTTCTTGAGAAAGGTCGGCTTCACGAACAGATGGTCGTTGGGATAAACCAGCGCGGGGAGCAAGGTCGCGAGCGGCCAAGTCGCGCCGTCTTCGACGTCGAGCGCCGCGACAAACGAGTCGAAGCGAATCGCATACGTCCGCTCGCCGTAGAGCAGCTCCCGAAGCGACAACGCCACTGTCTCACGGCTGTCTTCGGGTAGGTTCTTGAACCGAGTTGCTTCGGCCTTCTGTGTCGTGCTCTTGGTGCCCGTCAGGAACTCGTAGATCATCTGGTGGATCTCTTCGTAGCTCCTGTTGCCGGTCAGCTCGTCCAGGTTTTTCTGGCTGAGGAGATCTTCGGCACGCTCGATCGCCGCATCCTTGAGCTTTTCGCTGCCCTTGCCGCCGGGCACGCCACGCTCTGCTTTGATGAACGTCTCATCCTCGAAACCAACCGGGTAGAGGGTCATGAAGTGGGCCACCTGCTGCTCGAAGGTGATGTCAGGCTTCTTTGGTGGGGCCTTGGACTTGCGGGTCGAGCCGGGTGCCGGCGCCTGATTGCGACGCGCGATTCGGTCGATACGCACCGCCTCGTTGCCCATCACTTCGATGATTTCCATCTTGTGCCAGTAGTCGGGCCGGAAGCTGCGCTCCGCTCCATCTTCGAAGAGGAAGGTTCGCTTGTCCGGGATCTCGAGGACGAGCACGGAGCGGCCCCAGTCCTTCCTGCTGACGTGCTCGAAAACTCTGGGGATTACGGAGGGTGTAGACTCAGCCATCGATGACAGTTCCTCGAAAATCGTGTGAAAGCCAGCCCCGCGGACCGGAAAAAGCAGCCCGTCGTGTATCACGGACGCCCTGGGCTTGCATCCGCTTGCAATCGGCACGATGTAGCCCTCGGAGCCACCTTCTGCAAGCTCCCGATCTCATTGGAGTTTGGGCAACATGAACCAATTTTCAGCAGCGCGTTCTGGAGCTCTCCTCCTAGTCGCCGTCTCGGCGTTGTCGGCGTTCGCCTGCGAACCGGTCCCGCCGCGCGAGCCGAAGCCGAGCCCGGAGCCGGGCGCTGAACCCGATCCCGACCTGCCCGGTGTGGCCTTCGTCGACGAGGCGCTTCAGGAGAGGCTCGACCGAGCTCTCGCAGCTCAGGGGCCGGCCTACGCCCCTCGTACTCATCATCTCAACGAGGACGGCTCGCCGCGATTCACCAATCGCCTGATCCGGGAGTCGAGCCCGTATCTGCTCCAGCACGCCCACAATCCAGTCAACTGGTACGCCTGGTCGGACGAAGCGTTCGAGCGCGCCAAGCGCGAGAACAAGCCGGTTTTCCTATCGGTGGGCTATTCGACCTGCCACTGGTGCCACGTGATGGAGCGCGAGTCCTTCGAGGACGAGGAAATTGCAGCCTACCTCAACGGTCACTTCATCGCGATCAAGGTCGACCGTGAGGAGCGGCCCGACATCGACAGCGTGTACATGACGGCGGTCACCATTCTCACCGGTCGCGGTGGATGGCCGATGACGGTCATCATGACCCCCGACAAGGAGCCTTTTTTCGGCGGCACGTATTTCCCTCCGAGAAAAGGGGTTCGCGGCAATCGAGCAGGGCTGATCGACATCCTCGACGAGATGGTCAGCCTGTACCGCGACGAGCCCGTACAAGTCGTCGCGCGCGCCCAGGAGCTCAGCCAACGCGTAGAGCAAGCGGCAGCCATTCAGCCCGGGCCCGGCGTTCCAAGCGACAAGGTCATCGCCGTGGCCGCGCAGAACCTGGGCCGGATGTTCGATCCGGTAGACGGCGGCTTTGGCGGCGCGCCCAAGTTCCCGCAGCCTTCTCGGCTCTCATTGCTTTTGCGCTACGCGCGTCGAACGCGCGACGCCGGCGCAACGGCGATGGTCGCGACGACGCTCGACAGGATGGCGGCTGGCGGAATCTACGATCAGATTGGCGGGGGCTTTCACCGCTACTCGACCGACGCTCGCTGGCTGGTGCCTCACTTCGAGAAGATGCTCTACGACAACGCACAGCTAGCCGTGGTCTACCTCGAAGCCTGGCAGCACACGGGCGATCCGGCGTATCAGAGGGTTGCTCGAGAGATTTTGGAGTACGTCAGCCGGGAAATGACCTCGCCCGACGGCGGCTTCTACTCGGCGACCGACGCCGATAGCCCGACGCCGAGCGGCCACGACGAAGAAGGCTGGTTCTTCACCTGGCGCCCTGACGAGCTCGAGCAATTGCTCGGCACGAGCGATGCAGCGCTGGTTTCGTCGGCCTATGGGGTGACCGAGCGCGGGAACTTCGAGGGCCGAAACATCCTCCATCGCGCCAAGTCCGACCAGAGGCTTGCCTCGGAGCTCGGCCTCTCCCCCAAGCGAGTCGCCCAGGTGATCGGCAGCGCGCGATCCATCCTTTACGAGGCCAGAGCATCTCGTCCGCCGCCAATCCGCGACGAGAAGATCATCGCCGCATGGAACGGCATGATGGCCGTTGCCTTTGCCAAGGCAGGATGGATCTTGGCAGAGCCGCGCTATTTCGAGAGCGCAGCGCGCTCGGCCCGATTCGTTCTCGAGAAGATGCGCGACGAAGACGGAGCGTTGGTACGGACCTATCGCGCGGGCAACAAAGGCAGCGCGTCGTTTCTCGATGACTACGCGTTCATGGTGGCCGCCTGCCTCGACCTCTACCAGGCGAGCGGCGACGCCGCTTGGATCGAACGCGCGGTCGAGCTGCAAACCGATCAAGATCTGCGCTACCTCGACGAGCAAGCCGGCGGCTACTACTTGACCGCCGCCGGTGGTGAAGCGCTGCTGGTCCGGGAGAAGCCGGTTTATGACCGGGCCGTTCCGTCAGGGAATTCCGTTTCGGCAAACAACCTCCTCCGCCTGCATGATTTCACCGGAGACCCGAAGTGGAGGCGCCGGGCCGAGCGCCTGTTCGCATCGCTCGCCTTTCAGGTCACCCGCTCACCGATGGGCTTCCCGTTGCTCCTGGTGGCGCTCGATCGCTATTACGACAGCGCTCTGGAGGTTGCGGTGATCGCCCCAGTGAGCCGAGAAGAGGCCGCTGAGCTGAGCGAACGCCTTCGGAGGTCGTTCGTGCCGAACAAGGTCTTCACCGTGCTAAGCAATGCCGAAGTGAGCCAACAAGAAGCAATGCTTCCTTGGCTCGAAGCGAAGCGAGCGATGAGCGGGAAAAGCACGGCGTACGTATGTGAGCGTGGACGTTGCGAGTTGCCAACGTCGAAGCCGAATGTCTTTCAAAAGCAGCTCGACCAGCGCAAGGCGTATCCGAGCTTTGCCGAGACCACGCCTCCTCGCTTGCCTTTCGAACGCGCAAAGCAATGACGGGCCACTCCGACGATTGGGTCCTAGCGACACACAACTCCGGCAAGACGCAGGAGCTGCAGGACTTGTTTGCAAGCCTTCCCATTCGACTGACCTCTGCCAAAGACCTCGAGCTGCCAGAGCCCGACGAAACCGGAACGACCTTCGAAGCCAACGCCGAGCTCAAAGCTCTCGCTGCTGCGAAGGCGACCGGCCGGGCTGCGATCGCCGACGACTCTGGAGTTGCGGTGCATGCGCTGGGCGGTGAGCCGGGAATCCACACCGCACTCTGGGCGGGAGAGCCGCGCGACTTCGATATCGCCCGTCGGCGCGTCGAGGCGCGCCTCGTCGAGCTAGGCGAAGACGTGAGCCGGCGTGCGACCTACATCTGCGTTCTGTGCGTCGCCTGGCCTGACGGCCGCGCGCGCACGTTTCGCGGCGAAACGCGGGGGACCTTGGTCTGGCCCATTCGCGGAGAGCTTGGCCACGGTTTCGAGCCCATGTTCCTGCCCGACGGCTTCGCGATCACCTACGGCGAAATGACCGCCGAGCAGCGACGACGTGTCAATGCCCGTGCGGCCGCCATGCGCAAGCTCGAAGAAGCGCTGTTCCGTACGGCTGCTCTCAGGGCCGACACCTGAGGTCGGAGTACGGGCACACGAAGCGAACGTGAAGGTGATCGTCATGACTCGGAAAGTGACGGATCACGCCGTTCGGCTCGTACTTGCCGCGCGGGTATTGGATCCAGCGGTCGAGCTGCGCCTTGGTGGCGCCCTTCTTCTTTGCGTAGCGGTAGAGCTTGGCCTGCAGGCGGTAATCGATGAAGATCATCTCCACCTGCCCGTGGCGGAGCCAGTACTCGAGCAGGGTCCATTGTCGGGCAACGTCGAGCTCGGATGCCCGGAAGTCGTCGAATCGGCAGCCTCGTGAGCCACACTCGGTTTGGTAGTAGCTAATGTCTACGTCACGCCCGTTTTGGTGGCTCTTGTGGTCGCGGAGCTTACCGCCGTCGCGGTCGCTGACGTCGTGAATGCGAACGACCTTGCGCTGTTTGAATTTGGCATCCACGGCATCGAACGCCGCGACGATCCATCGGATCGTTTCTTCGGTGCCGTAGGCGCGCGCGGCGCTGCGTATGAAGTAGCCGCGGTGCGAAGGCAGACGTACGCCTTTCTCGAGACGCCCTCGGTTGGTCGGCCCGATGGCCTCCGACGGGCTGACGGGCACTCGGGTGTACAGGCGGACCTGGGTCCCCGGTCGGGCGTTTCGATGACCCAACCCCGTGTTCCAACGGCTGAGGTCACGGGGGCTCACGTCGTATCGGCTCGCCACCGCGAGCAAGTTGTCTCCGCGCTCGAGCTTGAATACGACCTCGGGCCTGGGCGCTCCGATGTCGATGGTTTGGCCTGGGAAGATTTGATCGGCTCGAAGACCGGGATTGGATGCGAGGAGCTCGCCAACGGTCGTTCGATGCCGAAGCGCGATCGCGGTGAGGGTGTCGCCTTTCTGAACGCGGTAGGTTCGGCCCCGGTCGGGTTTTTTTCGTTTTGTGGCGTCGCCCGAAAGGCGAGTTGCCACCGCGCTGGACGGGTCGCGCGCTGCGATTCGAGGTTCGCCCGGTGTCCCGGATTTGGAAGCTGAAGCGCCGTAGTCGAAGGGAGGGGTCCAATCGATGCCCTCCTCGGCTTTCGACCGAGCCGCGGCTCGACGAACGACGAGCTCTTGACCGATTCGGATCATGTCACCGTCGAGATCATTCCAATCTTTGATCTCTTGGACCGACACGCCGGCGCGTTTTGCAATCGAGCTCAGCGCATCGCCCTGCTGCACGATGAGCACCGACGCGTCGGCGTCCACTCGGGATGGCGCAAAGGCGGCAAGGCACAGCATGGCGATCCCGAGCGTGCGGAGCATCCCGAAGAGTTCTATCGAAACGAGGCTTTTAGTCCAAGAAATAGGCGGAACGAAAGGCATGTGACGGCGCCGCTGACGCTTGATACCTTGAGTGGATGAGGGGGAGAGCACGGTTCGTTTCGGGATTGTGGGTCGCGGCACTCCTTTGTTGGACGGCGTGCACGTCGACCTCTTCAACATCCGTACGCTACATCGAAGTTGGGCCTCCCCGCTACGAGGTTTCGTGCCCTGCAGGAGACGTATGCAGCGAGTCCGTTGCGCTACTGGTCGGGCTTTCAGCACCTCGGGAACCCACTCGCTGCACCGCCGCGCTCATCGGTCCTCGAACTGCAGTCACCGCGGGGCACTGCGTTGCCTGGGAGCTCGCGAACGGCGGACGTTGCGACGCGCTCTGGTTGGGGTTCGCGCAGTCCGACGGCCTCGCCGCCGAGTGGATCGGCTGCGAACGAATCGAGTCTGCATCGCCGCCCAGCCCGAGCCTTCTCTCACCAGATTACGCGGTGTTGAAGCTTCATCGGGACGCGTCTCGCCCCGCAATCCCCATCGGCGAGGGCAAGGTCGTGTCCGGCGAAGTCGTCCAGGTGCTGTCGGTGACGGCCGACCGTTTCTACGACGACCTCCACCAGGTGCGAAGCCGGCGCTGCGTCGTCGACGATAACCGCCGCCTCGCTTCCTCGGGCAAGCTTCACTCCAATTCGATACGCGTGCTTTCGTCCTGCCCGATTCGCCAGGGAAGCTCTGGCGCGCCGGTGCTCGATGATCGCGGTCGGCTCAGAGGACTCGTTCACGCAGCGGGGCCGCCATACTTCGCATTGGGCGTCATGACGCTACTATCTCAGCCAATCGACCGTGACGACGGCTAGCACCGTCAGCACGCCGATCAACATCACCAGCAAGCTCGCAGGCAAGGGCGGCGCTGGTGGCATGCGGTCGACGATTGAAACGGGAAAGCGGGAAACGCGTTCGCCGCTCTGATCCTCTCGGCTGACCTCCGGCTCCGCTGCATCGTCTTCTTGGCTCCGCGCGAGATGCATCAGCTCCCGCTTTCTCATCTCACCGCTCGGGAACAGCTGCTGCATCCAATCTGCGATTTCTGCCGGGCCGATCAGCTCGTCCTGCTGCGCCATGTAGCGGCGCAGCGCCTTGCCCATTTCCCGCGCGCTCTGCCAACGCTCGTCCGGGCTGCGCTGCAGGGCTTTCAGCACGATCTGGTCCAGCTCTTCCGAGACCTCGCTTCGATAGGCGGACGGTGGTGAAATCTCACTCGACAGCACCGCGTACATGGTGTTCACGTCCGTGTCCCGTAGGAAGAGCTTACGCTGGGTTAAGAGCTCCCAAAGGACAGCGCCCAGCGCCCACACATCGACACGACGGTCGACAGCCGCCGAAGTCATTTGTTCGGGCGCCATGTACGGAAACGTTCCTTTGACTTGTCCTGCGTCGGAGTGATGGACTCGCTGTCGAGCGTGCGCGATGCCGAAGTCGACGACTTGTGTCGCACCGTCGTAGGTCACGAAGAGGTTTTCCGCCGAAACGTCTCGATGGACGACATGCAGGGACTCGCCCTCTGCGTCGGTGAGCTCGTGCGCAGCGTGAAGCCCTTCGCACGCCTGTGCGATGATGCGCGCCATTCGCATCGGTAGGAGCGGCGAGCTCCGTTGATCCACGTCGGCCAGGATACGCCGTTGAACGCGCGACAGAGGTTCGCCAACCAGATACTCCATCGCAATGAAGTACTCACCGTCGGCTTCGCCGAAATCGAAAACGCTGCATACGTTGCTATGCGTGATTTGGGATGCGATCCGCGCCTCGTCCAGGAACATCTCGAGGTACTCTCGTTCGCAGGCGAGGTGAGGGTGGATTCGCTTGAGAGCGACGAGCTTCTCGAAGCCGGGGTTTCCTTCCACTCGCGCGAGATGGACGCTTGCCATTCCCCCCGAGGCCAGCTCGAAGCAGAGCTGGTAGCGCCCGATCTTCGAAGGCGCGTTCCGGCCGAGCCCCCGCTGCTGCGCTCCAACGAGGGCGGGGCGCACGGAGTCCGCGTCTTCAGCGCTCGAATCCTTCATCAGACCTTTCTAAACCGGCGGCTAAGCGAATGGCTTGCCGTTGTCATCAAAGTATTACATCCGTGTTCCATCGAACAAGACCCTTTTTCGCCCCCTTGCTCGGTTTGACTCCAAGAGCAAAAGACCCTATCTGTTAGGCTTCGCAGGCTGACTGCCTAATGAACTTAGGGAAACCATACATTATGGATGAAATTGACCGGCAACTTCTGGACGAGCTGCAGACCGATTGCAAGCGCTCCTTAAAGGAGATCGGTGCCTCGGTCGGCATGAGCGCGCCTTCGGTGATGGAGCGCGTCCGCAAGCTCGAAAACGCTGGAATCATAAAGGGTTACCATGCGGTCCTAGAGGCGCGGAAGGTCGGTCTCGACATTTCAGCGTTCATCGGGGTCTCGATCAGCGACCCCAACCTTCTGCAAGCGTTTGAGGCCTGGATCGATTCGGTTGCCCAGGTCCTCGAATGCCACCACGTGACCGGTGGCTTCACCCTGGTTCTCAAGGTAAAGACGGCCAACACCGAGTCCCTCGAGCAGCTGATCAGCCGCATCCGCTCCATGGACGGGGTCGCTGGTACCGAAACCATGGTGGTGCTCTCGACCCACACCGAGAGGGCAGAAATCCCCCTCCCCCCGAGCGAGCCCGCGTCCGATTCGCGGCGCCGCAAACGCACCCGACGCTGCGCAGACACCCCCCAAAC
>SHLP01000250.1 GCA_004283055.1 Deltaproteobacteria bacterium | reverse complement strand
CTACCTCGGCATGCGCGAGCTGGCGCGCGCAGAGCATCTGTTCTGGAGCTGCTGCCAGAAAATCCTGCACAGCATGCGCCGGCTGAAATACGTGCCCGAGGAGCTGCACGCCGTCGAAGACCTCATGGGGGCCATCTACTACTGCAACTTCTCTTTGTTCCAATCGGCGCCGGACATTTGGGCGATGGACCAGCTGTTCCCTTTCATGCCGATTCATCGCCTCACCGAGGAGCCCACCGTCCGGGCGAGGCTGGCGGACCTGACCTGTGACTCCGACGGCATCGTCGACCACTTCATCGACGTCGAAGAGGTGCAGCGCTCGCTGGACGTTCACGCGGTGAACGACGGAGACGAATACCTGCTCGGCATGTTCCTCGGCGGCGCCTACCAAGAGATCCTCGGCGACCTCCACAACCTGTTCGGTGATACCAACGCCGTGCACGTTCGGCTCGAAGACTACGGTTACAGCGTTGCCAACGTCATCAAGGGCGACTCGATCGACGAAGTGCTCCGCTACCTGCAGTACGATCCGGAAGAGATGGTCGAGCGCGTGCGCAAGCAGGCCGAGCGCGCGCTCAATCAAGGGCGGATGACCTTGCCGCAGCTGCGCACCTTCATGCTCCACTACGAAGAGAGCCTTCGCGGCTACACCTATCTCAAGGGCGACGCCTAGTTTCCCTCGGTTTTTGCTCTGATTTCGACACGGGGCAGCCCAGCCTCTACCTTTAAAGGGTGAATTTAGCGGAGTTCCAGGAGGCCCTCCTTCAGCAGATGGAGCGAAAGGTTCACTGGGCCTGGCCGGCGTTCACGCACGGGCTCGTCTCGAGTCAGAAGCTCCACATCCACCTCGAGCAGGAGTGGGCAGTCTACGTCCGCGACTTCCCCATCATGGTGGGTCGCGCCTACATCCAATGCCCGATCGCCGAAGTACGCCGCGAGCTGGCCGAGAACCTCTACGAAGAAGAAACGGGCGGATTGGCTGCAGGGAAACCCCATCCGGACCTGTTCATGATGTACCCGCAGGGTTTGGGCATGGACCTCGACCGGTTTGCCAAGGTTTTGCTGCTGCCCGCCGCGCGTGCCTACCGCGACTTCCTCGATCACGCGACGCTGAATCGCGGCTGGTCGGTGGCAGCATCGGTCGCCACGCTGTTCCTCGAAGGGACGGCATACGAGCGCCACGAGCTCGACGCGTCTGCGCCTCCTCGCCCACAGCCGCCGCTCGAAGAGCATCCGCTGGTCAAGCACTACGGGCTTCCCGTCGAATGCCTGGCGCTGACCAAAGCCCACCGCTCGGTCGAAGGCGAGCACCGTCAGGCGGCGTGGCGCGTGTTGCTCAATCACGTGCCGATCGACGAGCGCTTCGAGGTCGTTCAAGCGACGGCGCAAGCCGTCGATGCATGGCTCGCCTACCGGGACGACGTGGCGACGGCCTGCGGGATCCACCGCGATGAGCTGCCTCTAACCGCATAACAGCTTCTTTTGGACCTTCCCCATCGCGTTCCGCGGGAGCTCGGCCAGGAACTCGATGTCTCGGGGGCGCTTGTGAGGGCTCAAGCGCTCGGCGACGAAGCCCGCGAGCCCGGCGGCGTCCTCGGCTGCTCCCGGCTCCAAGACGACGAAGGCCGCGATGCGCTGGCCGAGGTCATCGTCAGGCACCCCAACGACCGCTGCCTCGCGGACCAACGGGTGCTCCAGTAGGCAGGCCTCGATCTCGCCGGCGCCGACGCGATAGCCGCCGGTCTTGATCAGGTCGGTACTGCGTCGACCCAGGATGCGAATGGCGCCCTCCTCGGTGCGCGTCGCCAGGTCCCCGGTGTAGAGCCAGCCCGCATCGTCCAAGACGGCCGCGGTGGCGTCGTCGCGGTTGAGATAGCCGCTGAAGACCGCGTCGCTTCGGACCGCGACTTCGCCGATGGTCAGATCGTCGTGCGCGTCGAGCACCCGCCGCTGCTCATCGACGAGCCTGAGCTCTACCCTCGGGAGCGGCGGGCCGACGTACCCGGGCATCGCATCTTGGGAAGCAGGAACGCCGCAGTTGATGAGGGTCTCGGTCAGGCCGTACCGCTCGTGGACGCCGCGCCCCGTCAAGGCCTGGATTCGCCGGTGCTCCCGAAGCGAGAGCGCAGCGGAGCCCGAAACGAGCAGGCGCGGAAGGCGGAGCGTTTCACAAAGGCCCGCATCCTGCTCGGCCGCTTCGGCCAGCCGGTGGTACATCGTCGGCACGGCGAACACGATCGTTTGCTCGTGGCGCGGGTCGACGATCGCTTTCGCCATGCCTTCGGGCGAGAACCGCGGAACGTAGTGCAGCGCGCCGCCCCGCCGCAGGCTTCCGAAGAGCCCCAGCACCAGACCATGAGCGTGGATCAGGGGCAGCGAATGAACGACGGTGTCGCGCTCGGTCCAGGCCCAGGTCTCGGCAAGCGCGTCGAGGTTGGCGGCGATGTTGCGGCGCGTGATCACCGCGCCCTTGGGCGGGCCGGTGGTGCCGGATGTGTAGAGAATGAGCGCGGCGGACGCATCGATCGGGATTGCAGGCGGGGTTGCCGAACGGGGCCGATACGCGGCGCGAAGCGAGGGGACCCCGATCGCTTCGTGCGGCAATTCGTGCCGCTCGCAGCAAAACGCGAGCTTCGGCCTGGAGTCGTCGTAGATGTGGGCGAGCTCGGCCGACCCGAGCTTCGGATTCAAGGGCACCGTCGCCACCCCGGCCAACGCGTTGCCGATCATCGCAGCGGCGGTGCACAGATCGGGCTGCGCCCAAACGGCCACGCGATCGCCAGCGGTGACGCCGGTGCGCTCGAGTAAGGCGGCATGCTCGAGGGCGGCGCCGGCAAGCTCGCCGTAGGTCCAGGACTCGCCCGCAACCGAGAACGCCAGGCGCGAGTCGGGGTTAGTTAGGCGGGGGAACAGGTCGGACACCGCAGGTCGATAACAGCTAACCGGTCGGTTGTCGCGCTGGCGCTGGCGCTGGCGCTGGCGCTGGCACTGGCGCTGGCGCTGGCGCTGGCGCTGGCGCTGGCACTGGCACTGGCACTGGCACTGGCAC